>JBNPEA010000089.1:0-9129 GCA_051117315.1 Salinarimonas sp.
GCCCGCCGTATTCCTGCGCCGTGCCCGGCAGGAAGCCCGGCACGTCGACGAAGGTGACGAGCGGGATCGAGAACGCGTCGCAGAAGCGCACGAAGCGCGCGGCCTTGCGGGAGGCGTCACTGTCGAGCACGCCCGCCAGCACCATCGGCTGGTTGGCCACGATGCCGACGGTGCGGCCCTCGATGCGGCCGAAGCCGGTGACGATGTTGCGGGCGTAGCCTTCCTGGATCTCGAAGAAGTCGCCCTCGTCGACGACCTTCAGGATCAGCTCCTTCATGTCGTAGGGCTTGTTGGCGTTGTCCGGCACCAGCGTGTCGAGGGAATGCTCGACACGCTCGGCGTCGTCGAAGCTGTCCCACTCGGGCGGGCCGTCCGTGTTGTTGGCTGGCAGGAAGTCGACCAGCCGGCGGACCTGGAGCAGCGCCTCCACGTCGTTGTCGAAGGCGCCGTCGGCGACCGACGACTTCGTCGTGTGCACGGAGGCGCCGCCGAGCTCCTCCGAGGTGACGGTCTCGTTGGTGACCGTCTTCACCACCTCGGGGCCGGTGACGAACATGTAGCTCGTGTCGCGCACCATGAAGATGAAGTCCGTCATGGCCGGCGAGTAGACGTCGCCGCCGGCGCAGGGGCCCATGATGACGGAGATCTGCGGGATGACGCCAGACGCCTTGACGTTGCGCGCGAACACCTCGCCGTAGCCCGCGAGCGCCGCGACGCCCTCCTGGATGCGGGCGCCGCCGGCGTCGAACAGGCCGATGATCGGGGCGCGCATCTTCAGCGCCATGTCCTGGATCTTGATCATCTTCTGGGCGTGCGCCTCGGAGAGCGAGCCGCCGAAGACGGTGAAGTCCTTGGAGAAGACGAAGACGGCGCGCCCGTTGATGGTGCCGTAGCCGGTGATCACGCCGTCGCCGGGGATCTTCTGGTCCTGCATGCCGAAATCCGCGCAGCGATGCTGCACGTACATGTCGAACTCCTCGAAGGAGCCCTCGTCGAGGAGCAGCGCGATGCGCTCGCGGGCGGTGAGCTTGCCGCGCTCGTGCTGCGCGCGGATCCGCCGTTCCCCTCCGCCGAGCCGAGCGCGATCCCGCGCCTCCTCGAGCCTCTCCAGGATGTCCTTCATCGACGCCTCGTCTTCCGGATGCCGTGTCGAGGCGGCTTAGCATGCGCGGGGCGCACGGGGGAATGGGAAGAAAGGGGGAGGGGGTGGCGGCGGACATTCATGCAGAGCGCTTCGCGTCCGTGCAGCTCTTGTGCTACACAGACACTCCGATGACACACGGAGCTTCGATCATGGCCAACCCGAAGGGCCGGACCCTGCATTCTGCACGCCGGAGCGCGAGCGGGCGCTCGGTCGCGGCGGGCGAGGGCGAACAGATCGGGCGGCGCCCGTCCTCGGGGTCCGATGCTGGCGACGTCGATCGCAGGCCGTCCCGCGCGTCCGCGGACGCCGCGCTGGAGGAGGCACGCGTGTCCGGCCTCCTCGCCGGCGAGAAATCGGCTCACGTGAGCTTTCGCGCGCCGCCGGCGCTCATCGAGGCGGCGAAGCGCGAGACCGGCATCGCCTCGACGTCCGAGCTCGGCATGGCGGCCCTCGCGCTGCTCGCACAGCCCGACCCGGTCAACGCCTTCATGAAGAGAACCGAGGGCCGTCTCGGCGAGGATCACACGCTCGATGTCTGACCTCGCCGCGGCCCTGCGGCGTCGCAGGCCGGAGAAGAGGCGCGGCCGGCTCCATCCCCGCGGCGAGGAAGCGCTCGTCGCCGCCTCCGACCTCGTGGGCGGGGGTGTCCCCAATCTCGTGATCGACACGACGGTCTACATCGGTCGCGCCGCCGGAACGCTGCCCGACGCCGTGCGCTCGCTCCTCGACCGGTCGCGCCTGTATCACAGCACCGTCTGCCTGTCCGAGCTTGCGGTCGGTATCGGCGCGCTGCCGCTCTCGCATCCGAGGCGACGTGACATCGTGAGCCATTACGAGGAGCTCTTCGCGGAGATCCCCGCCTCGCGGCTCGTGCTGCCGGATTCGGGTACGTGGAACGAAGCGGGCCTGATCGCGGGTACGCTCGCTCGGCTGCAGGGCCTGCAACCGCTCCAGCGCAAGCAGTGCCTCAACGACGCGCTGATCCTTCTGTCCGCCGCGAAGGCCGGCCACGTCGTGTTGACCGCGAACCGCCGCGATTTCGACCTGCTGCAGCAGCTCGCGCCGGAGACCAGGTACGTCTGGTACGGTTCCGGCCCGTCCGTATCCGATCGATGAGGGACTCAGCGCGCGTTCGCGTCGTCGCGGCTCAGGCGCAGCCGCCCGCGGAAGCGGTGCAGGGACTCGAGCGCTTCCTCGGGACGGGGCTCGCGCTTCACGGCCAAGCCGCCCCCATCGGCATGGAGCGCGACGCGGTCGCCTTCCTTCAGACCGAGCTCCCGTACGAGATCGGCGGGAAGCCGGATGGCGAGGCAATTCCCCCATGTCTCGACCTGCACGAGGACCTCCTCCGCGTTCGGATACACGCGCGACACGGTATGTCAGGCCGGCGCCGCGACAAGGCGCCCTCAATCGTGGCGGTCTCGCCCCGCCGGTCTCTCACCCCGCCTCGCGATACAGCAGCGCCGCCGCCGCGAACTCGGCCCGGCGCGCCTCCCGGCGTTCCGTGGCGATGGCGTCGGCGCCCCAGACGCGCTCCTGGTGCAGCTCGTCGACGTGGGCGGCCTCCCACGCCTCCTCGGCCGGGAGGGCCGCGTCGGCGACGGCGAGCGCGATCAGGGCGGAGCCGGTGAGCGTCGTCATCACGCTGAGCGCCGCGAGCGCGAACGGCGAGGTCTCGCGGGAGACGCGCGCGGCCACCGCATCGAGCGCCTCCCGCGGCTGCTCGACGAACATCACGCCCTCGGCCAGCACGAAGCGCGCGCCGAGCCGCTCGCGGGCGAAGGCGAGGACCGGGTCCCAGGCCGCGGCCTGCGCGTCGACGAGCCTGTCCGGCTCGCCGGCACGGTAGCAGACGAGGTCGGAGCCCGCATACTTCACCACCTCCTCCGCCACCGGATCCATCGCCGCGCCTACGGCGTCGATGGCGACGTTGAGGAGGCGGGTGAGCGGCATCGTGCGCGGGTCGATGCGCTCGTCCTGCGCCTGCCATTCGGCCGCCAGCGCCTCGCCCGCGGGGCGGGTCGGGGCGACGAGGGGCCGCTTGCCGGGCGTGCGGGCGGGTCGGCCGTCGAGGAGGAGCGCGAAGCCCTGCGCGTGCGGCTCGACCTGCGCCTGCGCGTAGAAGCGCTTCGGCAGCTCCGGCACCATCGCCGAGCGTGCGGCGTCGCGCGGGTCGCGCGCCGCGGGCTCGTGCGTCTCCGAGCCGTGCGTCTCCGAACCGTCCTGGCCGGGGGCGGGATCGCGCCGGGTGTCGTCGGGCATGATGATGTCCCTTCACAGGTCGTGCCGGCTGACATAAGCCCCTGCGCCGCCCGCGCAAGCCGGCTCAGGCGCGCCAGAGCCGGTCGAGCACGGGGACGATCTCGGAGAAACGATCGACGATCGCCTGCGCCCCGCGGTCGCGCAGCGCGCCGACGCCGTGGAAGCCGTAGGACACGCCGATGGCGGCGATGCCGGCGGATCGCGCCATGTCCATGTCGAAGGTGGAATCGCCCACCATCGCCGCGTCCCGTGCCGCGACGCCGGTCTCGGCGAGGGCCTGGCGGATCATGCCGGGATCGGGCTTGGAGGGGGCGTCGTCGGCGGTCTGGATGGTAGCGAACAGCCCCTCCCAGCCCTCGCGCGCGACGAGATGGGCGACGCCGCGCCGGCTCTTGCCGGTGGCGATGCCGATCAGCACGTCCTCCCGACGCGCGAGCCCGGCGAGGGTCTCCTTCACGCCGGGATAGAGCGCCTCCTCGTGGGTCGCGTCCGCCCGCAGGGCGAAGAACACCTCGCGATAGGTCCCCGCCATCGCCTGCCAGGGCCCGTCCTCGCCGACGAGCAGCCGGAAGGCCTCCGGCAGCGACAGGCCGACGATGGAGAGCGAGCGCTCACGCGTCGGCGGGGTGAGCCCGTGCGCCCGGAAGGTGCGCGCTTGCGCCTCGACGATGATCGCTTGGCTGTCGACGAGCGTGCCGTCGACGTCGAGGATGACGAGGCGCGGGCGGCTCATCTCAATCCTCGTCCTCGTCGTCCTCCTCGAGGCCGTCGACGGGGATGAGGAACATGACGACCGGCTCGTCGTCCTCCTCGGGCTCCTCGTCCATCTCGGCCTCGTCGAAGATCTCGATCTCGTCCTCGGTGGCGGGGCGGACCGAAAGCGGGCTCTCGCCGTTCCAGATCTGCTTGCCCTCGCTCTCGAGCTCGATCATCTCGTCGGCGAGGCTCTCCAGCAGCTCGCGGGCTTCGGCCTCGGGGGTGGCGTCGGTGACGGCGACGGCGCGGCCGTCGATCTCGAGGGTGAACATCGTGTCGTTCCTTTCGGCGTCTTCGTGCCGTGTGGGGAGGGCGGTCACTCCTCCGGAGCCTCGACGATCGGATCGTAGGCGTCCGTCTCGAGGCCCAGGAGGTTGAAGGTCTGCTGCATGTGCGGCGGCAGCGGCGCCGTGACGTCGATGGGCTTGCCCGTGCGCGGATGCGGGATCACGATCCGCCGCGCGAGCAGATGCAGCCGGCTCTGGATGCCGCCGGGCAGCTCCCAGTTCTCGACGTTGAAGTATTTCGGGTCGCCGATGATCGGATGGCCGACCGACGCCATGTGGACGCGCAGCTGATGCGTGCGCCCGGTCACCGGCTTCAGCGAGACCCAGGCCAGCTTCTGGGCCGACTGCTCGATCGTCGCGTAGTAGGTGAGCGCGTGCTCGGCTCCGTCGTCGCCGTGCTGGGCGACGCGCATGCGGCTGTCGCCGTCGGGCAGCATCTCCTTGGCGATGTAGGTCGAGACCCGGCCCTGGCGCGTCTTCGGCACGCCGGCGACGATGGCCCAGTAGACCTTGCGCGTCACCCGGGAGCGGAAGCTCTTGGCGAGCACGCTCGCCGCGAAGCGCGACTTCGCCACGACGAGGCAGCCCGCCGTCTCCTTGTCGAGCCGGTGGACGAGGCGGGGCTTCTCGCCCTTGGCGTCGCGCAGCGCCTCGAGCAGCCCGTCGACGTGGCGCGTGGTGCCCGATCCGCCCTGCGAGGCGAGGCCGGCGGGCTTGTTGATCACGAGGACGTCCTTGTCCTCGTAGAGCGTGATCGACTGCAGGAAGGCGACATCGCTCTCGTTGCGGGTCGGCGAGCGCGGGCGCTGCTCCTCCATCTTCAGGGGCGGCACGCGCACGCTCGCGCCCGCGGAGACGCGCTCGTTGGGCTTCATGCGCTTGCCGTCGACCCGGAGCTGGCCGGTGCGGATGATGCGCTGGAGGTGGGTGAAGGCGAGCTGAGGAAAGCGCGCCGACAGGAAGCGGTCGAGCCGCATGTCCTGCTCGTCCGGCTCGACGACGAGGGTCTGGATGCCCGTGGCGAGGGTGGCCGCGGCGGCGGCGCGCTGGACGCGCTTGGGCGTGGGCTGGGCGGCGACGCCGGGCGCGGACGTGCCGGCGCCGGGGCCGCCTGCGGACCCCTGCGCGGTCGGCGCCTTGGTCGCGCGCGGCGCGGCGGGCTTCTTCCCCGATGAAGGCTTGCCCGAGGAGGGCTTCGAAGAGGAAGGCTTCGAGGAGAAGGGTTTCGAGGGCTTGGCCGCCCGCGGCCGCGCGTCGTCGCGCGCGCCATCGCGCGTGCCCTGCCGGGCCAGCCTGCGCGAAGTCTGGCGGGGACCGCCGCGGGGGGATCTCGTCTGCGTCATGGGCGTGGCTCTAGCACCGCAACGAGCCGGCCGCAAACGGGTTCGGAGGGGGCCGCGCGGTCCGGGGCCGGCGACGACGCCGGCCCGCTTCACCCACACGCCTGCGCCTCATTCCCTGTCGGTTGCCTCGCGGAAATGGCCGAAGCCGTCGACCGCGCCGATGCTCGCCATGAACGCGGCGAAGCGCGGATCCGACTGGACCTGCCGACCCGCAGCCTGCGCCTCGGAGAGCGATCGCCAGACGACGACGTCGACGCGCCTCGTCGGATCGGACATATCGATCAGCTTCGTCCAGCCGACGAAGCCGGGAAGGGTCCGCACGTGCTGCTCCGCGCGGACACGTTCGGCATCGGCGGTGGCTGGATCGGAAACGGTATACAGCACGATCTCGTAGGCCGGCTCGGCGGAGGCCGGCACCGCGGCGAGGGCGGCGGCAAGTGCGACGATGGATGCGGGACGGTTCATGGTGTGGCTCTCTCCTGCGTGGTCGATGGCTTGACCTTACGCGAAGGCTCCTGCCAGCATGCTGTCAGGAGGATCGCGCCATGCGCCGGGCCGAGCGCCTTTTCCGCATCATGGGCTTGTTTCGTGGCGGACGGGTCCTCACCGCTCGGCAGATCGGAGCGGCGCTCGAGGTGTCCGAGCGCACGATCTATCGCGATGTCGCGCACCTTCAGGCGTCGGGTGTCCCGATCGACGGCGCTGCCGGCTTCGGCTACGTCGCCGGGCACGGCTACGAGCTCCCGGCCTTCGCATTCACGCATGAGCAGGTCGAAGCGTTGGCGCTCGGCGCCGCGTTCGTGATCGCCGCCGGCGACCCGGACTTGGCGCGTGCGGCCGCCGAGGCACGGGCGAAGCTCGAGGCCGCGCTGCCGCAGCCGGGCGCCGGCGCTCTGGAGGCGTCCCCGCTCGCCGCCGTTCGGCGCGCATCCGGGAAGGCGCCTCCCGTCGCGGCGCTCTTCCGCCGCGCGATCCGCGAGCGCCTTCCGTCCAGCTTCGCCTACGTGGCGCTCGACGGAGCGCGGAGCCACAGGCGGGTGCGGCCGCTGGCGATCACCGCCGCGACCGATTGCTGGCTGCTCGGCGCCTGGGACGAGGGACGCGAGGCCTTCCGCGATTTCCGCCTGGACCGGATCGGCGAGGCGGCCCTCGGCGCGCAGCCGGTCGCGCACGAACCGGGGCGCGACCTCGCGGGCTATCTCGCGCATCACCGCGCACAGCGCGCGGAGGTCGACGGGGGCGGCAGGCGGTGATCGGGGCGCTGCGACCGTAGCGTCGAGGCGGCGCCCGGTCCCCTCGCGACGCTCTCGCCGACTTTGCCCTTTCTTTTGGTTCGACGTTGAACTATAAAGTTCGATATCGAACCAAAAGGAGCCGTCCATGTCCCTCGACCGCCGCTGCTTCCTCGTCCTCCTCGGAGGCTCAGCCATCCTCGCCGCCGATCTCGGCCGCGCGCGCCTCGCCCGCGCCGCCGTGCCTGCCGGAACGCCCACCGCCGTCGCCCCCTGGTTCGCCGCCGGGACGGGCGAGACCGAGATGCGCCGGCGGGCGCTGTCCTGGGCTGTGCTCGCGCCGAGCCCGCACAATCGCCAGCCGTGGCGCGTCGCGCTCGACGGTGACGACGCGCTCACGCTCTTCTGCGACCTCGAGCGCCGGCTGCCGCACACCGACCCGTTCGACCGGCAGATCACGATCGGGCTCGGCGCCTTCCTGGAGACGCTCGTCCTCGCAGCCGCCGAGGAGGGCCGTGCCGCCGAGGTGTCGCTGTTCCCCGAGGACGAGCCCGTCCCGCGCCTCGATACGCGCCCCGTCGCCCGCGTGCGCTTCGCCCCCGGCGGCGGCGTGCCGGACCCGCTGTTCGCCGCGATCCTCGACCGCCGCTCGAACAAGGCGCCCTACGCCATGGATCGTTCCGTCCCCGCGGACGCGGTCGCCGCGCTCGCCGCGGCGGTGCGGCACGGCGGGCGGGTCGCCACGGCGACGGGGGCGCCGGAGGTGGCGCAGATCCGCGCTCTTGCGCTCTCGGCCATGCGGCTCGAGATGGAGACCCCCGAAGCGGCCCAGGAGAGCATCGATCTCCTGCGCATCGGCCGCGCCGAGGTCGACGCCTCGCCCGACGGCATCGACCTCACCGGCCCGATGATCGAGGATCTCGCGGCAAAGGGCATCCTCACCCGCGAGAACGCCACGGCGGAGCTCGCCTCCGGCACGCCGGGGCCGATCATGCAGCAGATGACCGCCTACGGCCTCGCGCCGATCGAGGCCTCGCCCGCCTTCCTCTGGACGACGACGCCCGCGAACACGCGCGCCGACCAGATCGCGGCGGGCCGCGACTGGATGCGCCTCAACCTCGCCGCCACGGCGCTCGGCCTGGGCCTCCACCCGCTCAGCCAGGCGCTACAGGAGTTTCCGGAAATGGCGGATCACGTCGCGCGCATGCGCTCGGCGCTGGCGGCCGCACCCGGCGAGACGCTTCAGATGCTCGGGCGCCTCGGCTATGGTCCCGCCGTTCCGCCGAGCCCGCGCCGGCCGGCGGCGGAGATCGTTCGGGAGGGGTGAGGCATGGCGGGCGAGGGGAACGGCAGCGCGTCGCACGTGGGCGCCGCGGGCGACCCCCTCGTGTTCCGGCTGATCAACGAGATCGCCATCATCGACCAGCTCGCCTCGCGCCTGTTCGAGCGGGTGATGCCGGGCGATCTCACGCTGCCGCAGTTCGTGGTGCTCAACCACTTCGTTCGCCTCGGCCGGCCCTCGAGCCCGCTGCGCCTCGCCCGCGCCTTCCAGGTGACGAAGAGCACGATGACGAACACGCTCCAGCACCTCGACCGCGCCGGCTGGGTGACGATCACGCCCGATCCGGCGGATGCGCGGGCGAAGGTGGTCTTCATCACCGAGGCCGGCCGGGCGGCGCGCGAGGCGGCGATCGCCGCGCTGGCGCCGCGGCTCGCAGGCGTCGCGCGGGGCATCTCGCCCGCGGACGTGGAGGCGGCCCTGCCGCTGCTGGCGCGGCTGCGGGCGAACCTGGATGCGGAGCGGGATACGCCGCACGCCGCCGATTGACGCGCGCGCCGGCGGGCGTCGTTCACACCCTTCGAAACAGGCTCGCCTGGAAGCGCTGCTCGCTCCCCCACGGGGTGCGATGCACGATCCGCCGCGCGTCGACGAGTGCGTATCCCGCGCCCAGCGTCGCGGCGAGGTCGTCCGGGTCGGTGCGCCGGACGGGGAGCCCGCTGCACCGCTCCGGGCCGTCGGCGGCGAAGGTCGCGATCAGCGCGTGGCCGCCGGGCCGAAGCGCGGCGGCGAGGCGGGCGAGGTAGGCGGCCCGTCCCTCGGGATC
>JBNPEA010000065.1:0-42342 GCA_051117315.1 Salinarimonas sp.
GAGGGATCGGCGCCCCTCACCCCGCCTGCGCCTCGATCGCCTCCATGTCCTCGTCCGACAGGCCGAAATGGTGGCCGATCTCGTGGATCAGGACGTGGGCGATGATGGCGCCGAGCGTCTCGTCGTTCTCGGCCCAGTAGTCGAGGATGGGGCGGCGGTAGAGCCAGATCATGTTGGGGAACTGCCCCGACATGGGCTCCCCCGTCTCGGCGAGGCCGATGCCACGGAACAGGCCGAGCAGGTCGTACTCGCTCTCGGCCTCGAGCTCGGCCAGCGTCTCCTCGTCCGGCCAGTCGTCGACGCGCACGATCACGTTGGCCGCGAGGTCGCGGAAGGCCCGCGGCAGGCGGGCGAAGGCCTCCTCGGCGAGGCGCTCGAACTCCTCCAGCGTGGGCGCCTTGAGGGCGAGCAGGTCGTCGCCGGGATGGGCCATCTCACCACCAGTTCAGCGTGAAGCCGAGCCACACGATCAGGAAGACGAAGAACGGGACGGCGAGCGCGCGCCCGATGCGCTTGCCCCAGACCTCCATCGGGTCGGTCTCGCCCTGCGGCCCGGCGCCCTGGGCGTCGCGCCCGGCGAAGTGATCCGCCATGCGCTGGCCCATCTTCGCGCCGGCCGAGCGGCCGATCGTCTCGGTCTCGCGCTCGACGCGATCGAGGGCGCGGCGAGACTCGCGGGCCTGGGGATCGTCGTCCTCGCGGCGCTTCGGGGGGTCGGTGGGCATGGCGCCTCCTAGCGGCGGCGCCTCACTGCGCCGCCGTCTCCATCCCCGCCATCTCCCGCACGTCCACGAACCGCCCGGCGATCGCGGCGGCCGCCGCCATGGCCGGGGAGACGAGGTGGGTGCGGCCCTTGAAGCCCTGGCGGCCCTCGAAGTTGCGGTTCGAGGTCGAGGCGCAGCGCTCCTGCGGCGAGAGGCGGTCGGCGTTCATGGCGAGGCACATGGAGCAGCCGGGCTCGCGCCACTCGAAGCCGGCGGCGAGGAAGATTTCGTGCAGCCCCTCGGCCTCCGCCTGCATCTTCACGAGGCCCGAGCCGGGGACGATCATCGCGCTCACGGTGTCGGCGACGCGCTTGCCGTCGACGACCTTCGCCACGGCGCGCAGGTCCTCGATGCGGCCGTTGGTGCACGAGCCGATGAAGACGCGGTCGAGCGCGATGTCGGTGATCCGCGTGCCGGGCTCGAGGCCCATGTACTGCAGCGCCCGCCACTTCGAAGCGCGCTTGTTCGGATCCGCGATCTCGTCGGGGTTCGGCACGACGCCGGCGACCGAGACGACATCCTCCGGCGAGGTGCCCCAGGAGACGATCGGCGGCAGGTTCGCGGCGTCGAGCACGATCTCGCGGTCGAAATGCGCGCCCTCGTCGGTCTTCAGGCTCTCCCAATAGGCAATCGCGCGGTCCCAAGCCTCGCCCTTGGGCGCCTTGGGGCGGTCCTTCAGGTAGGCGTAGGTCTTCTCGTCGGGCGCGATCAGGCCGGCGCGGGCGCCGCCCTCGATCGACATGTTGCAGATCGTCATCCGGCCCTCCATCGAGAGCTGGCGGATGGCGGAGCCCGCGTACTCGATGACGTGGCCGGTGCCGCCGGCGGTGCCGATCTCGCCGATGATGGCGAGGATGATGTCCTTGGCGGTGACGCCGGCGGGGAGGTCCCCCTCGACGCGCACGCGCATGTTCTTCGCCTTGCTCTGGATCAGCGTCTGGGTCGCGAGCACGTGCTCGACCTCGGAGGTGCCGATGCCGTGGGCGAGCGCGCCGAAGGCGCCGTGGGTCGAGGTGTGGCTGTCGCCGCACACGATCGTGGTGCCCGGAAGGGTGAAGCCCTGCTCCGGCCCGACCACGTGGACGATGCCCTGGCGCGCGTCGCGCTCGTCGTAGTACTCGACGCCGAATTCCGCCGCGTTGGTGGCCAGCGCCTCGACCTGGATGCGGCTCTCGGGATCGGCGATCCCGGCGCTGCGGTCGGTCGTCGGCACGTTGTGGTCGACGACGGCCAGGGTGCGGCTCGGCTGGCGCACCTTGCGGCCGGCGACGCGCAGGCCCTCGAAGGCCTGCGGCGAGGTCACCTCGTGCACGAGGTGGCGATCGATGTAGAGGAGGCAGGTCCCGTCCGGCTGGGTGTCGACCACGTGGTCGTCCCAGATCTTGTCGTACATCGTGCGGGGCTTCGTCATCTCGTCGACCTCGTGGATACCGCGTCGCCAGAACTTAGCGACGCGCGCGCCCGGCGCAAGACGTCCCTGCGTCCCGCCGGGCCCTCGAAAACGAAACAGCGCGGCCGTGTGCGGGCCGCGCTGCGCTACAGGCTCTCGCGCCGGAGCGCGGGACGCGGATCACTCCGCGGCGGTGCCCGCCGAGGACGCCTGCTTGGCGGCCTCCTTCGCGGCCTTCTCGGCGGCATTCTTCTCGGCGCGGGCCTGATTCTCGACGTCGCGCTGGCGCTGGGCACGGCGGTCCGTGCGCTCGGTGATACGGGCAGACTTGCCGCGGCGATCACGCAGGTAGTACAGCTTGGCGCGACGGACCTTGCCGCGGCGCACCACGTCGATCGACTCGACCATCGGCGAGTAGACCGGGAAGACGCGCTCCACGCCCTCGCCGTAGGAGATCTTGCGGACCGTGAAGCTCTCCTGGAAGCCGCCGCCGCTGCGGGCGATGCACACGCCCTCGTAGGCCTGCACACGGGTGCGGTCGCCTTCGCGGACGCGCACGTTCACGATCACGGTGTCGCCCGGCTCGAAATCCGGGAGAACCTTGCCGAGCTTGGCGATCTGCTCCTGCTCGAGCTGCTGAATGATGTTCATGAGTTCACTCCTGCCGTTGCGCGACCATGACGGCCGTCGCTGGATTTCGGCGTCCTGTTTTGAATTGCTGGGGGCTGTAGCGGAAAGCGCGGGGTTTGTCGAGAGGGGTGATGCCCTTGCAGTCGCCAGCCGAAGGAGCCATCCTGGGCGCATGGAACAGAAACCGGCCCAGTCCATGGATGTCGCCGTCCGCATCAGCGGCGCGCTGAAGGATCATGTCGAGCGCGCCCTCGTGCACGGTGGGTACGAGACTGCGGACGAGTATCTGCGCGATCTCGTCCGGCGCGACAAGGCCGCGCGCGATGACGCCGCGTTCGAGGCGGTGCGCGACACTCTCCAGGCGGCGTTCGCCGAGCCGGAGAGCGCGTATGTCGAGATGACAGCGGACGACATTCGCCCCCTCGCTGCGAATCGCGGACGCTGAGCCGGCGGTCAGCTGATCAAGGCTATATTCGTCGGAGCTTCGCTGCTTCGACCTTGCTCCGCAGGCGAAGGATCGACCGCGCCCGCGGACGCTCGGCGAAGATCGTGTGATCGGTCAGGCAAATCAGGATCACCCGATCCTCGAGCTGCTCGACGACGAGGAGGACGCCGTCGTCCACGTCGTGACCGACGTGGAGGTGGAGCCATCCAAAGCGTTCCAGAAGGAAGTCGCGCCCGACGCTCCGCCGGTAGTAGTGCCCCGGGAGCGGGACGCCGTCCTCGATCCGGTCGATGATGTCCATCATATTCGCTCGAAACAGCGACGCATCGATCCCTGGTCGCGTCGGAAACGTGCCGTCCCTGAGCTCGAGGAGCAGTACCCGCTTCGGAACGGCCTCGATCCTCGGCAGCTTCATCGAGAACGCAGCATCCGGTCGAGGATGGCGCGCTTCTCGTCCCGGGACTTCCCCGTCAGCTCGACGGGCCTGGCAGTCTCGACGGCATCGACGATCGTCTTGAACGCCTCGGATTCCGTATCGGGCACGAGGTCGCCCGAACGCACCCGGTCGGCCATTCGGGTCCGCCGCTCGTCGCGCCGCTGCTGTTTCGAAACCGCCGCCATCGATGCAACTCCTCGACACACCTCTAGCATAACGTGCTTTTTGGATCGTGCAACACGGGACAGGACGAGATCCGCCAACACGAAAAGGCGAGCCGCCCCTCCCGGAGCGGCCCTCCCCTCACCCTCAATGCAGCGCGGCGCCCGCCGGCTTGAGCCGCGCCGCGCGGTCCTCGCCAGCCGCGTACGCGCCGATCATCAGCCCCAGCGGGCCCACCGTCACCGGCACGTGCTCGCCGTCCTTGACCGCGCCCGAGAGGATCAGCTCGGCGAGGGGGTCCTGCACCGACTTCTGGATCACGCGCTTCAAGGGGCGCGCGCCGTAGGCCGGGTCCCAGCCCTTGTCGGCGAGCCAGTCGCGGCCCTCTGGGGAGAGCTCGACCACGATCTTGCGCTCCTCGAGCAGCCGCGCGAGACGCCGCATCTGAATGTCGACGATGGCGCCCATCTCGCTCTTCTGGAGGCGGTGGAACAGGATCACCTCGTCCACGCGGTTGAGGAACTCCGGCCGGAACGAGGCCCGCACCACGCCCATCACCTCGTCGCGTACGGCCTCGGAATCCTGGCCCTCGGGCTGGTTCACCAGGTACTCCGCCCCGAGGTTCGAGGTCATGATGATCAGCGTGTTGCGGAAGTCGACCGTGCGGCCCTGCCCGTCGGTCAGGCGCCCGTCGTCGAGCACCTGGAGCAGGACGTTGAACACGTCCGGGTGCGCCTTCTCGATCTCGTCGAAGAGCACGACCTGGTAGGGCCGCCGGCGCACGGCCTCGGTGAGCGCGCCGCCCTCCTCGTAGCCGACGTAGCCCGGAGGCGCGCCGATGAGGCGGGAGACCGAGTGCTTCTCCATGTACTCGGACATGTCGAGGCGCACGAGCGCCGTCTCGTCGTCGAACAGGAACTGCGCCAGCGCCTTGGTCAGCTCGGTCTTGCCGACGCCCGTGGGGCCGAGGAACATGAACGAGCCGATCGGGCGGTTGGGGTCCTGCAGCCCGGCGCGGGCGCGGCGCACCGCGGTCGAGACGGCGGTCACCGCCTCGGCCTGGCCCACCACGCGCTTGGCGAGCGCCTCCTCCATGCGCAGGAGCTTCTCGCGCTCGCCTTCCAGCATCTTGTCGACGGGCACGCCGGTCCAGCGCGAGACGACGGAGGCGACGTGATCGGGCGTCACCGCCTCCTCCATCAGCCCCTTGTCCGAACCGTCGGCCTCGCCGTCGCCGCCCGCGGCCTCGACGTCCGCGAGCTCGCGCTCGAGCTGCGGGATCTCGCCGTAGGCGAGCTCGCCGGCGCGCTGGTACTCGCCCTTGCGCTGGGCCTGCGCCAGCTCGGTGCGCGCCTCGTCGAGGCGCTTCTTGATGTCGGCGGCGCGGCCGAGCTTGTTCTTCTCCGCCTGCCAGCGCGCGGTGATGGCGGCGGACTGCTCCTCGAGGTCGGCGAGCTCGGCCTGGAGCCGCACGAGCCGGTCCTTGGAGGCGGCGTCCGTCTCCTTCTTGAGCGCCTCGCCCTCGATCTTCCGGCGCACGATCTCGCGGTCGATGGAATCGAGCTCCTCGGGCTTCGAATCCACCTGCATGCGCAGGCGCGCCGACGCCTCGTCGACGAGGTCGATCGCCTTGTCGGGCAGGAAGCGGTCCGTGATGTAGCGGTTCGACAGGGTCGCGGCGGCGACGATGGCCGAGTCGGTGATGCGCACGCCGTGGTGCTGCTCGTATTTCTCCTTCAGGCCGCGCAGGATGGAGACCGTGTCCTCCACCGTCGGCTCGGAGACGAAGACCGGCTGGAAGCGCCGCGCCAGCGCCGCGTCCTTCTCGACATGCTTGCGGTACTCGTCGAGGGTCGTCGCCCCGACGCAGTGCAGCTCGCCGCGGGCGAGCGCGGGCTTCAGGAGGTTCGAGGCGTCCATCGCCCCGTCCGCCTTGCCGGCGCCCACCAGCGTGTGCATCTCGTCGATGAACAGCACGATGCCGCCCTCGGCCGAGGTCACCTCCTGGAGCACGGCCTTGAGCCGCTCCTCGAACTCGCCGCGATACTTCGCGCCGGCGATGAGGGCGCCCATGTCGAGCGCGAGCAGGCTCTTGTCCTTCAGGCTCTCGGGCACGTCGCCGTTGACGATGCGCAGAGCGAGACCCTCGACGATGGCGGTCTTGCCGACGCCGGGCTCGCCGATGAGGACGGGGTTGTTCTTGGTGCGCCGGGACAGGACCTGGATCGCGCGGCGGATCTCCTCGTCGCGGCCGATGACCGGGTCGAGCTTGCCCTCGCGCGCCGCCTCGGTGAGGTCGCGGGCGTATTTCTTCAGGGCGTCGTACTGGTTCTCGGCGGACGCGCTGTCGGCGGTGCGGCCCTTGCGGATGGCGTTGATCGCCTGGTTCAGCGAGGCGGCGGTGACCCCGGCCTTGGCGAGCGCGCGGCCGGCCTCGGTGTCCTTCTCGACCGCGAGCGCCAGCAGCAGCCGCTCGACCGTGACGAACGAGTCGCCCGCCTTGTCAGCGGCCTTCTCGGCGGCGTCGAAGACGCGGGCGAGCCCCGGCTGCAGATAGAGCTGGCCGCCGCCGCCCTCGACCTTGGGCATGCGCGCGAGCGCCTGCTCGACGAGCTGACGCGCGACCTTGGCATCGCCGCCGGCGCGCTCGATCAGCCCCGACGCCATGCCCTCGGTGTCGTCGAGCAGCACCTTGAGCACGTGCTCGGGGGAGAATTGCTGGTGACCCTCTCGGAGCGCCAGGGTCTGCGCGGACTGCAGGAAGCCCCGCGTGCGCTCGGTGTATTTCTCGATGTTCATGGCGCAGCACCTTCATGACGGGCGGCGGGCGCCCTCATCGAGAGGCACGCGCGCCGCAGGACGCATCACCCGGCCCTCGCGACGAGCGACCGGCTCCGCTCTCACATGGGTGTGACATTTCTGCCGCGCAAGCCGGTGCGGGGCTTTACGGAGGGGCACTTACCCCGGCACCGCGTCACACGGTCTTCCACAGGAGCGCGCCGACGCCCGCGACGATGAGCGCCATCCCGGCGAGCTCGCGCCGGCTCGTCGCCTGCGCGAACAGCCGCCGCGAGACGATCTGGGCGAAGACCACCTCGACGAGGGCGAGCGTGCGCACGTTCGCCGCCGAGGTCAGCGCGAAGCCGAGGAACCAGAACTGCGAGGCGAGCGCGCCGAGGAAGCCGGCGCTCGCCGAGCCGCGCCATTCGCGCAGCGAACCCACGAGCGCCCTGCGGTCGAAGGCGAGGAGATAGACGAGGAGGATCACCGTCTGCAGCAGGAGCGCCGCCACGAGCGCGGTCGTCGCGCGAACCAGGAAGCCGCCGTCCTCGAATGCGAGGATCGCGCCGCGAAAAGCCACCGCCGAGAGGCCGAAGCCGACCGCGGCGAGGAGGCCGAGCAGCGCCGGGCGCAGACCCCCTGCCCCGAGCTTGCCCGGCGTGTGCGAGACCAGGATCACGCCCGCCGTCGCCACCGCGATCGCCGCCAGCATCGGCCCGGTCACGGGATCGCCGATCACGGCGATGGCGAAGAGCGCGGTGAGCACCGGCTCCGTCTTCACGTAGGCGGTCACGACGGAGAAGGCGCGCTCGCGCATGGCCGCGAGCATCAGCGCGGTCGCGGCGATCTGCGAAAGCGCGCCCACGACGAGGAAGCCGGCGAACCCCTCGCCCGGCCGCGGAAGCGCCTCCCCGGTCGCGGCGAGCGCGACGACGAGGAAGAGCGCCGCGAAGGGCACGCCGAACAGGAAGCGCACCTGTGTCGCCCCGATCGTGCCGATCCGCGCCGTGAGGTCGCGCTGGAGCGCGTTGCGCCCCGTCTGCGCCACGGCCGCGGCGAGGGTGATCGGGATCCACAGCAGGGTGACGTCCATGAAGCGCGTCCATCGTCCCGCGCCGCCGAGGCGCGTGTCCGCTCCTGGAACACCTCGCGCCTCGGTGCGCAAGCATGCCGCACGTGCCGGCGGGGGAATTCCGGCCATGACCTGGAAATAGAGGACGGGTTTCGCTATGGTCCCGCAACCACCCGGCCGCCGTCGCGTCCGCTCGCCCGCCCGAAGAGCCCGGAGCCAGACCCCTGCTCATGCGTGCGCCCCTCCGCGAGGTCTCGCATCCGGAGACCTCCCTCGCCGCGACCGTCCGCGGCGTCCTCGCCGCGATGCTCGTCCTCCTCCTCGCCGCCGTCGGCCCGCTCGCGGGACCCGCGCGGGCGCAGATCGAGAACGCGCCGCTGCTGCTCGCCGATCTCGACACCGGCGCCGTGCTGTTCGAGCGCAACGCCACGATGCCGTGGTACCCGGCCTCGCTGACCAAGATGATGACGGCCTACGTCGCGCTCGATGCGGTGCGCCGCGGCCGCGCCTCGATGAACGCGCTCCTCGTCGTCTCCGAGAAGGCGGCCTCGATGCCGCCCTCGAAGATGGGCTTTCGCCCGGGCTCGCAGATCACGCTCGAGAACGCGCTCCGGATCATCATGGTCAAGTCGGCGAACGACGTGGCCTGGACAATCGCCGAGAACCTCGGCGGCGGCTCGGCCGAGACGTTCGTGGCCGAGATGAACGCGACGGCGCGCCAGCTCGGCATGGCCGACAGCCGCTTCACCAACCCGAGCGGGCTGCCCGATCTCTCCAAGCGCACGACCGCCCGGGACATGGCGCTCCTCGCCCAGGCGCTGTGGCGCGACTTTCCACGCCAGCGCGACCTCTACAGCATGCAGGCGATCGCCTACGGCTCGACGGTGATGACCAACCACAACGGCGTCATCGGCCGCTACGAGGGCGCCACCGGGATGAAGACCGGCTACGTCTGCTCGTCGGGCTTCAACGTCGTCGCCACCGCCGAGCGCAACGGCCGGCGGCTCGTCGCCGTGGTGATGGGCCAGATGTCCTCTCGCGAACGCACGGCGCTGACCGCCTCGCTGCTGGAGCACGGCTTCCGCTCGCGCGGCCTGTTCGGCTTCGGCGGCGGCGGGGGCGGCACGCTCACCTCGCTGCCGCGCTCGGCCGTGACGTCGCCGCCGGACCTGCGGCCGATCGTCTGCGACCCGAACCGCCGCCGCGGCGGGGAGAGCGACGACGACACCCAGGCGATCGTCGTCGCCGGCGCCACGCCCGGCGCCTCGGACGCCCTCGCCTTCTTCGCGGCCCAGAGCACGACCCTGCCGCGGGTCGACCTGCCGGAACGCCGGCCGGTGGAGCCCGTGCGGGTCTTCCTGGGCCTGCCCGAAGGCGTCTCCGCGCCGCCCGCCCCCACGGTTGCCGCCGTCGCGGGCGCGCCGCGCCCGCTGGGCGCGGGCCTGCCCCTGAACATCCTGCCGCCGCCGCGCGACGTCCCGCTGATCGCCGGCCTGCCGCCGGCGGAGGCGCCACGCACCGTCGCGACCCCGCTGCCGCCGCGGCGCCCGGCCTTCTGACCGGGCGCCGCGGACGGCCAGCGCGGCGCTCGACGGCTCAGACCGGCCAGCGCTCCAGCCGGTACGCGCCGTCCCAGAACAGGTACTCGAGCCGCGTCGCGGCCGTGTAGGCCTCGTGCATGCGCGCCACGAGGCCGGACGACGCCTCCGCCGCGGCCTCGTCGGTGGCCTCGATCATCCGGGCGACGGCGTCGTGGAACTCCTCGCCGGCATAGGTGTCGATCCAGGCCTGATAGGGGTTGCCTGGCGCCGCGCGGCCGTGGATGTCGCGCCCGACCTCGGCGTAGATCCAGAAGCAGGGCAGCAGCGCGGCGAGCACCACCTCGTAGGGCTCCGCGAAGGCGGTGGCCGTGAGGTAGGAGACGTAGTGGTGGGCGCTCGGCTGCACCGGCGTGGCCCGGAAGGCGGCGGCGTCGATGCCGTACTGCTCGAAGAACGAGCCGTGCAGCGCCCGCTCCACCACGATCGCGCCCTCGGCCGCCCTGACGAACTGGACGATCCTGTCGGGCTCGCGGGCCTTCGCCGCGGCGAGGGCGAGCGCCCGGCCGAAGCCGATGAGGTAGTGCGCGTCCTGGACGATGTAGTGGACGAAGCGTTCCCGCCAGAGCCGGCCCTGCGCCAGCTCGGCGTTGAACGGCATGGTGCGGATGGTCTCGTAGGCATCGCGGTTGCGATCCCAGGCGTCGGCGGAGAAGGCTCGGGCGGAAAACGTCGCGGGGGAGACGGGCATTGCTGTCGGGTCCTCCTGGCTCGGCGATGCGATCATCGCACCTCGCCCGCACCTTGCCCGGCCGCGCCCCGATTGCCAGCCCCCTCGCGCACAGTCATGCGCGCATTTCCGCGCTCACTCCACCACGCGTAGCTGCTTTCCTTCGAGCACATTGAGCACGCGGCCGAGCTCCTGGCCACGCTTCATCACGAGCCCGGAGGCCGCCACGACGGCGTAGGCGCCCTGGCGGCGGGCGAGCCTGGGGTCCTTCTCGATGCGGTAGAGCGGCATCTCGGACGCGCGCCGGAAGACGGCGAAGATCGCCTTGTCCTTGCGGAAGTCGATCGCGTAGTCGCGCCACTCGCCGGCGGCGACCTTGCGGCCGTAGACGTTCAGGATCGTCCGCAGCTCGTCGCGATCGAAGGATACCCGGGCGTCCTGCGCCTGCGCGGCCGGGAAGGACACCACCGTCCCGCCGCGCTTGGGCTGCGCCGTCTCGCCATCGCTCATCGCGCCTCCTCGCCTCGGCGGCGCGTGCGCCGCGCCGCGCGGGTCCGTTCGTCATCGTCCCGTCATGATGGAGACCGGGAGCCCGCGGCGCAAGCCGAGCCGCGCGCCGCGGGATGGACGAGCCGGTATGTCCGCGCCTCGCCTCAGCGGACCGGGGCGGCCTCGGCGATGCCGAGGAAGTCGGCCGCCTTCAGGCTCGCGCCGCCGACGAGCGCACCGTCGACATTCGCCACCGCCAGGCTCCGCGCCGCGTTGCCGTGCTTGACCGCGCCGCGGGAGAGGATGCGCAGGGTCGCGACCTCGTCGGCCGCCGCCTTCGCGGCGGGCGCCTCGCGCACGGCGGCGTGCGTCGCGCCGATGTCGTCGAGCGTCGGCACGAGCCCGGTGCCGATCGCCCAGACCGGCTCGTAGGCGATCACGGTGGTCGCCGCGCGCAGCCCCTCCGTCAGCGAGCCGGCGAGCTGGCCGCGCACGACGTCGAGCGCCCGGCCGGTCTCGCGCTGCTCCTTGGTCTCGCCGACGCAGACGATCCCCACGAGGCCGGCGCGATGGGCGGCCTCGAGCTTGGCACGCACGTCCGCGTCGGTCTCGCCGTGGTCGGCGCGGCGCTCGGAATGGCCGACGATGACGTGGGTGGCACCCGCGTCGGCCAGCATCTCCGCCGAGACGTCGCCGGTATGGGCACCCGAGGCCTTCGCATGGCAATCCTGCCCGCCCACCGCGACGCCCGAGCCGCGCAGCCGCTCGGCCATGCGGTGGACGAGGGTCGCGGGCGGGCACAGCGCGAGGTCGAGCCGCCCGGCGAGCGCGCCGGCGCCCGCCTCGACGGCGTCGGCCTCCGCGAGCGCGGCGGCGAGGCCGTTCATCTTCCAGTTCCCGGCGACGAAGGGGCGGGGCTGCGGCATGTCTCGTGCTCCTGAGCGGCTGGTCGGAGGATCGGATGGTCGGCGCCGTTCCTACAGGCTAACGCGACGGGGCTCAAATGCGCGGGCCGACGCGCGCATGCACGCGGCGCGTTGATTTGCGCCCGCGCCGATGCTACCTCGGAGCCGTGGCCCCTGTGGCGGAATTGGTAGACGCGCTCGACTCAAAATCGAGTTCCGCAAGGAGTGCTGGTTCGATCCCGGCCAGGGGCACCATACCATGACGGATGATTTCCTGCCCGGCATGCTCGCCTTCCTGCGCGCCGCCGAGGCGTTGAAGGTCCAACATCGCTCGGGGCGCACGTCGGACGGGGCGCCCGAGTCGATCGCCGCCCATTCCTGGCGCCTGGCACTCGCCGCGATCGTGCTCGGCGACGCACTGGGCGAGCACGATCGGCTGCGGCTCCTCGAGCTGTGCGTCGTCCACGACCTCGGCGAGGCGATCGGCGGCGACGTGCCCGCGATCCACCAGCGCCCGGACGACGGCCGCGCGGCGCGCGAGCGGGCGGACCTCGAGACGCTGTGCGCGCCGCTCACGGCGGCGATCCGCGCACGGCTCCTCGCCCGCTGGGACGAGTACGAGGCCGGCGAGACCCGCGAGGCGGTGCTCGCCAAGGCGCTCGACAAGATCGAGACCATCCTCCAGCACCTGCAGGGCGCGAACGGCCCCGACTTCGACCATGCCTTCAACCTCGGCTACGCCCGCGCCCGGACCGACGCCCACCCGGTGGCGGCGCGGCTGCGGGCGCTGCTCGACGAGGAGACGCGCACACGGGCACAGCGGTCCGCACCTTCACCTGCCGCCCCGCCGCGCTAGTTCCGTTCGCGCCCGGCACGCCTGGAGGACCGCCCATGTCGCAGAGCGCCCTCATCGTCATCGGCGAGTTCTCGCTCCTCGTCGCGGTCCTCGGCTTCGCCGCCTGGGAGGTCTGGAAGCTCAGGCGCGAGAAGCGTTGAGCCTGCCTCCGCACGCGTGTTTTCCAAGCGTGTTTCCGTTGACACGCGGCGGCCATCACCTAGAATTCGCGCGCGGCCGCCCCTCTCGGGCGGCGCTTTCATTTGTGGGCGCGCCCGTCGTGCGCCCACCCGCGAAGAGGATGGAGCCCGTGACCTCTGCGATCCTGCCGACCTACGCACGCGCCGACGTGGCCTTCGAGAGGGGCGAAGGGGCCTGGCTCGTGTCGCGACGCGGCGAGCGCTATCTCGACTTCGGCGCCGGCATCGCGGTCAACTCCGTCGGCCATTCGCACCCGCACGTGGTCGCGGCGCTGGTCGAGCAGGCGGGCAAGCTCTGGCACACCTCGAACCTGTTCGAGATCCCCGAGGGCGAGCGCCTGGCGCAGCGCCTCGTCGACGCCACCTTCGCCGACCGGGTGTTCTTCACCAATTCCGGCGCGGAGGCGAACGAGGGCGCCATCAAGATGGCGCGCCGCTGGCAGCACGTGAACGGCCGGCCGGAGCGCTTCCGCGTGCTCACCTTCGAAGGCGCCTTCCACGGCCGCACGCTCGCCACCATCGCCGCCGGCGGCCAGAAGAAGTACCTCGACGGCTTCGGCCCGAAGGTCGAGGGCTTCGACCAGGTGCCGTTCGGCGACCACGAGGCGATGCGCGCCGCGATCGGTCCGGAGACGGCGGCGATCCTCATCGAGCCGATCCAGGGCGAGGGCGGCATCCGATCGGTCCCTCACCAGTGCCTGCGCGGCCTGCGCGCACTGTGCGACGAGGCGGGCCTGCTCCTGATCTACGACGAGGTGCAGACCGGCGTCGGGCGCACCGGCAAGCTCTTCGCCCACGAATGGGCCGGGCCGGAGGCACGGCCCGACATCATGACGATCGCCAAGGGCATCGGCGGCGGCTTCCCGATGGGCGCCATCCTGTGCACGGAGGAGGCGGGGAGCGGCCTCGCGCCGGGAACCCACGGTACCACCTTCGGCGGCAACCCGCTCGCCATGGCGGTGGGCAACGCCGTGCTCGACGTGGTGCTGGCCGACGGCTTCCTGGAGCGCGTCCGGCACACGGGACTGCTGCTGAAGCAGGGCCTCGCGGCCGTGCGCGACCGCCATCCGAGCGTGATCGAGGAGATCCGCGGCGAGGGCCTGATGATCGGCCTGCGCTGCCGCGTGCCCAACGGCGACCTCGTGGCCGCCATGCGCGAGGAGAAGATGATCGGCATCGGCGCGGGCGAGAACGTCGTGCGCCTGCTGCCGCCGCTGATCGTCGGCGAGGAGGAGGCGACGGAGGCGCTCAGCCGCCTGGAGGCCGCCTGCACGGCGATCGAGCGGGCCTCGGCCGGCGCCGGCGAGCCCGCCGCGGCCGTGGCGGGAGCACGCTGATGAACGCCCCCGTCAAGACGGCGACCGCCGCCACGCGCCACTTCACCGACCTGACGGCGCATTCCGGCGAGGAGCTGCGCCGCATCCTCGACATCGCCGTGCGGATCAAGGCCGCGCGGCGGCGCGGCGAGCGCCAGGCCGACCGCCCGCTCGAGGGCAAGACGCTGGCGATGATCTTCGACAAGCCCTCCACGCGCACCCGCGTCTCCTTCGATGTCGGCATGCGCGAGCTCGGCGGCGAGACGCTGATGCTCACGGGCTCGGAGATGCAGCTCGGCCGCGGCGAGACCATCGCCGACACGGCCCGGGTGCTGTCGCGCTACGTCGACGCCATCATGATCCGCACCCTCGACCACGAAATGCTGCTCGAGCTCGCCGAGAACGCCACCATCCCGGTGATCAACGCGCTCACCAAGCTCACGCATCCGTGCCAGATCATGGCCGACGTGATGACCTTCGAGGAGCATCGCGGGCCGATCGCCGGGCGCACCGTTGCCTGGGTGGGTGATTCCAACAACGTCCTCGCCTCCTGGGTCCACGCGGCGGCGCGCTTCGGCTTCCGGCTGCGGATCGGCACGCCGCCCGAGCTCGCCCCGCCGGCGGACCTGATCGCCTGGGCGAAGGCCGAGGGCGCGGACGTCGTCGTCGGCGCCGACGCGGAAGCCGCGGTCGCGGGCGCGGACGCGGTCGTCACCGATTGCTGGGTGTCGATGGGCGACGAGGACGAGGGCCGGCGGCACAATCTGCTGAAAGCCTACCAGGTGAACGAAGCCCTCATGGCGAAAGCGAGCCCGAACGCCATATTCATGCATTGCCTGCCCGCCCATCGCGGCGAGGAGGTGACGGACGCGGTCATGGACGGGCCGCGTTCCGTGGTGTTCGACGAGGCGGAGAACCGGCTGCATGCGCAGAAGGGGGTTCTCGCCTGGTGCTTCGGGATAGAGGTATGACGCAAACGCAATTCGAGGGCGCGGACGACGTGGTGCTGCCCTTCGCCGTCGAGGCGCTCGACGTGCGCGGACGGGTGGTACGGCTCGGCGACGCCGTCGACACGCTCGTGGCGCGCCACGGCTATCCGGACGCCGTGGCCCGGGTGGTGGGCGAGGCGGCGGCGCTGACGGCGCTGCTCGGCGCCTCGCTCAAGTTCGACGGGCGCTTCCAGCTCCAGACCAAGACCGACGGGCCGATCGAGATGATCGTCGTCGACTACGACGCGCCCGACCGGCTGCGCGCCTTCGCGCGCTTCGACGCCGGCAAGGTCGCCGACGCCACCGGCGCCGGCGAGCCCCTGCGCGGGGCCGACGTCGGCCGGCTGCTCGGGCACGGCCATCTCGCCCTGACCATCGACCAGGGTCCCGAGCTGCGGCGCTACCAGGGCGTGGTGCCGCTCGAGGGCCAGGGGCTCGAGGAAGCGGCGCACCAGTACTTCCGGCAGTCGGAGCAGATCCCCACGCGGATCCGCCTCGCCGTGGCCGAGGAGCTCACCGGCGGCGAGGCGCGGGCCTACCGCGCCGGCGGCGTGATGGTGCAGTTCCTGCCTTCCTCCACCGAGCGCCAGCGCCAGGCCGAGCTGCCGCCGGGCGACGTCCCCGAGGGGCATCCCGCGCAGGAGCGGGCGGAGTCCGCGGAAGACGACGCCTGGGTCGAGGCGAAGACGCTCGTCGACACGATCCAGGATCACGAGCTGATCGACCCCGCGGTCTCCAGCGAGCGCCTGCTGTTCCGGCTCTTCCACGAGCGCGGCGTGCGGGTGTTCGAGGCCCAGGGCATCCGTGAGGCCTGCCGCTGCTCGCGCGAGCGCGTCGTCGACGTGCTCACCCGCTTCCCCGAGGAGGAGCGGCGCGAGATGGTCGCCGACGACGGCTCGATCCAGGTGACCTGCGAGTTCTGCTCGCGGCACTACGCGTTCGATCCGAGCGAGATCGAGGGGAAGGCGGCGGAGCAGGGGTGAAAGGGGGAAGCCCGTCCGCACCTCCCGGCGAGGAGGTGGGCCGGGCCAGCTCCGGGCCCGTCGGGGGCGAGCGACGCGACCGCCCGCCCCACCCGGAGGCTCTCAAGGGCGTCCGGGGAGGTGCCGCGCTCCGCTACGCCACCGCGCCTATCCCGAGGACCGCGAGGAGCAGCAGGATCACGAAGATCGCGATGAAGATGAAGAACAGGATCTTGGCGATCTGCGCCGCGCCCTTGGCGACGCCGGTGAAGCCGAGCGCGCCGGCGACCAGCGCGATGACGAGGAATATGAGGGCCCATTCGAGCATGATGTCTCTCCGTCGTTGGATGCGATGAGGGGGAAGGCTGCGCCCTAGAGGCGTGCGGCCTGGAGGGCGTGGGCGACGCGGCTGTCGCGCTGCCGCGGACCCGGGCCGATGGGGCCGTAGTCACCACGCAGCGCCTTGAGCGCGTGGCGCTCGGTGTCGATCTCGCGCTCGGTGCGCACGTCCATGGCGCGGAGCGCCGGCACGGGCACGCACCAGCCCTGCAGCGCGTGCTGCATCAGGAAGGCGCCGACCACGGCCGGAAGCGCCAGGAAGCGCCTGTCGACGAAGCTGCCGAGCAGCGTGCCGCCGAGCGCCGCCGCGCCGGCATAGGTCTCGAGCACGCGCTCGACGTCCCATTCGGCGTCGAGCTCGCGCAGGCGCGCGTCGATGCGGTCGGGATGGCGAGCGTGGTAGCGCACGCTCGCGTTGGTAGCGTGATCGATCCGGGCGTTCGCCTCGTCGCTGGTGTGGCGGCGGACGCGGGTCGCCGTGTCGCTGATCATGTCGCGGCTCCTCTCGCGAAGCTCGGGGGCGTCTACGGTCCCGGGAACGCGCGAGGATCGGAAATCGATCCCAGAGGTCGGCGACGCTGCCGCCGGAACGGCTCAGCCGTCCGGCGATTCCGGCTTGCGCAGCACCGTCTCGCGCCGTCCCAGCCGCCGTCGCGCCCACGCCTTGACGGCCGCGAGCGCCGCGTCGAGCCGGCGCAGGCGGCCCGCCGCGCGGGCGAGCCGGGCGCCGGAACGCGCGGGGGAGAGGGCGATCAGCCCGTCGGCGAAGGCGAGCCGTCCCGTCCAGAGCGACTCGACCGGATGGCCCGGCGCCGCGCAGGAATCCAGCGCGGCCGCCGGGTGCGCGCCGGCACGCACCCGTTCGGACGTCCAGGCGTCGAGCAGCTGGCCGGGAGATGCCTTGGCGTGGCGCTCGTCGTAGGCGCACTTGAAGGTGCCGCCGCGATCGCCCGCGAGGATGTGCACCGACGCGGCCACCGGCGCGCCGTCGACGCGCAGGAGGTCGACCACGACGCGCGGCGCTCGCGATCCCGGCGCGAGCGCCTCTCGAGCGAAGGCGAGGGTCGCCGGCGCGGAGGCGAGAGCAGTGCCGGCCGCGCCCTTCCAGCCGCTGCCCTCGAGCGCGAGGAAAGCCTCGACGCCGGCGCCGACGGCCTCGCCGTCGAGCGTCTCGTAGGTCGCCGTGCCCGCGCGCGCGAGCGTGTTCGCCACGCGCCGAAGCTCCTTTCGCTTGCGCGCCGTGAGGGCCGGCGCCTCCGGCTCCGCGGAGGCGCTTCTGATGCCGGCGATCCCGTCCACGATCCCGTCCCTTGCGACCCTCGCGCGGGTGAAGCCGCCCACCCGCGCCGTCGCGAGCCTCGCCTCGCCGGCCGCGGCCTCGAGCGCCGCAGCGGTCGGCCCCGCGGCGCACGAGCGAAGGCGCAGGACCGCGCCGGGAGCGTGGGCGGCGAGCGTCTCGAGGAGCGCTGCCGCCGCGGCGCGCGGATCGGTGCCGTCGAGGAGCGGCGTCGTGTCGACGATCATCGGATGGCCGAGGCCGTCGAGGCGCGCCGGCAGGAGGCCCGGGACGCCGGGGCTGCGCCCGAGCGGCAGGAAAGCGAGGAGGCGCGTGACCCCCGCCCCGTCCTCCGCCGTGACGATGGCGCAAGGCACCCGCCGGGCCCGCATCAGCGGCACCAGGAAATCCGGTCCGTAGAAGGGGTTGGCGTCGGCCGCGGCCCGCGTCAGCCGGGTCCAGGCGTCGCGCAGGCGCGGGTCGGCGGCGATCTCGGCGAGGGGGCGCACGGCACCGCGCGCCGCCGGCGCCGCCGTCGTCCTGTCGCGCCACCCGCCCATCGCGGCCGCCCTCCCGATCTCACGCGCGAGGATTATCCCGCGGACCCTAAGGCCCGGTTACGGGCGCGGACGGCGGGCGGCCCAGGTCCTCAACCCAGGTCCTCAACCCAGGTCCTCAGCCCTGGTCCTCAGCCCAGATCCTCAGCCCTGGTCCTCGGCCCGGCGCAGGCGCTCCCACGAATTGGGCTGGGCGACCATGGTGCGGATCGCGTCGAGATTGGTGGCGACCGCGGCGGGCGGCAGGTCGCGGGCGAGCTCGGTCTCGGCCTCGTCCATCTTGCCCTGCAGCCCGAGCACGAGGGCGAGGTTCTGGCGCACGCGCGCATCGGCGTCGGGATGCGTTGCCGCCCGCCGGAGCATCAGCTCGGCCTGCGGCAGCTTGTCGGAGAGGGCGAGCGAGAGGCCGTAGTTCGACAGCACCGTCGGCTCGCCCGGCGCGAGGTTGAGGGCGGCCTCGTAGAAGCGCTGCGCCCGCGTCGGGTCGCCGAGCTGATCGGCGACGGCGCCCTGGGCGGAGAGGACGCGCCAGTCCGGGTTCTGCGGTGAGTGGGCGCGGGCGAGAACCTCCTGCGCCTCCTGCAGGCGCCCGGCGTCGGCGAGCGCGCGGCCGTAGGCGCCCGCGAGGGCCGTATCGTCGGCATTGCGCAGGGAGGCCTGCTGGAGCACCGCCACCGCTTGGGCCCGCTGGTCGAGCCGGCGCAGGATCTGGGCGTAGGCGATCGCCACCCGGGCGTCGCCGGGATCGGCCGCGTTGCGGCGCGCCAGCGTCTCCGAGGCGCTGCGCAGGTCCGTCTCGGAGGCCGCCGCGAGCCGGGCGGGGTCGATCGCCCCCGTCGTCGCCGGCCCCCGGGAGGAGAGGCAACCCGCCGTCGTCAGCGCCAGCCCCGCGACGAGGACGAGGGCCGGCAGCCGCCGCAGGCGGGCCGCCGTCCCGATCGTCATGGCTGTCGTCGTCATCCCCCGGCTCCTTCGGAACGCGCATCAGAGCGCATTGCAAGTCTCTGGCGTGAATACTCTTTTAACCTTACCGCAGCGTTAACGGGCCGCGCCGTCGGGCGGGTGCCGCTTGCCATCGCGCGGCGCCCGCCCGATAACCGGACGCGCTCAATTCGGAGGGACCATGACGCACCGCCCGCTCGAAGCCGATCCGGCCGCCCCGGCGGTCACGGTCCATTGCGTCGACGAGGGTAGCTGGCCCGCCCTGGCCGCGACGCTCGAGCCGCGCGAGCGGCGCTTCGCCGAGGCGCAGGGCTTCGCGCCCAAGCCGGGCAGGCTGGTGCTCCTGCCGGACGCCGAGGGCGGCGTCGCCCGTGCCCTCGCCTGCCTCGATCCGCACGACCCGTTCGCCGCCGGCCGGCTCGCGACGGCGCTGCCTGCGGGTACCTGGCGGCTCGATCCGACCCCCGCCCGCGCCGAGCTCGCGGCGCTCGCCTTCGCGCTCGGCAGCTACCGCTTCCGCCGCTACAAGCGCGCCGGGGGGAACGGCGAGGAGGCACCGCGTGCGCGCCTCATCGTGCCCGACGGGGTCGATGCCGGCGCCGTCCAGCGCATCGCCGAGGCGGTCGCGCTCGGGCGCGACCTCGTCAACACCCCCGCCAACGATCTCGGGCCGGACGGCATCGCCGCCGCCGTCGTCGCACTGGCCGAGCGGCACGGCGCGGACGTCTCGGTGATCGAGGGCGACGCGCTGCTGGAACGCGGCTTTCCGATGATCCACGCCGTCGGCCGCGCCGCCTCGCGGGCGCCGCGCCTCGCGGACCTGACCTGGGGCGCCGCCGACGCGCCCAAGGTGACCCTCGTCGGCAAGGGCGTCGCCTTCGACACCGGCGGGCTCGACATCAAGCCCTCCTCCGCCATGGCCCTGATGAAGAAGGACATGGGCGGCGCCGCCGTCGCCATCGCGGCCGCCTCGATGATCATGGCGGCGAACCTGCCGGTGCGCCTGCGGCTGCTCGTCCCGGCGGTGGAGAACTCCATCGCGGGCGACAGCTTCCGGCCGGGCGACGTGCTCGAGAGCCGCAAGGGGCTCACCGTCGAGATCGGCAACACCGACGCCGAGGGCCGGCTGATCCTCGCCGACGCGCTCGCGCTGGCGGACGAGGAGGCGCCCGATCTCCTGATCGACTTCGCGACGCTCACCGGCGCGGCCCGCGTCGCGCTCGGGCCGGACCTGCCGGCGCTGATGACCGACGACGAGGCGCTCGCCGCCGACCTGGCGCGGCTGTCGGCCGAGGTCCACGACCCGGTCTGGCGCCTGCCGCTTTGGAAGCCCTACGACAAGATGCTCGAGTCGAAGATCGCCGACGTGAACCACATCTCCGGCGGCCCGCACGCGGGCGCGATCACGGCCGCGCTCTTCCTGCGCCGCTTCGTCTCGCAGGCGCGCGCCTATGCCCATCTCGACCTGTTCGCCTGGAACCCGAGCGCCAGGCCGGGACGCCCGGAGGGCGGCGAGGTGCAGGCGGGGCGCCTCGTCCACGCGCTCGTCGCCGAGCGCTTCGGCAAGGGACGAGACCTGGGGCAAGATCTGGGGCAAAATCTGGGGCGAGACCTGGGGCGAGACCTGGGGCGAGCCGGCGGCTGACGCTGCGGCGACGAGACCGGCGAAATTTCTGGAAAACTCGCGTCGAGCGACTGGCGAGGACGGCGGAAGGCTGCTTGTGTAGGCCGGTCGCGCCGGGGCGGAGGGTTGGCATGTCGAGGATCGGGGTCGGGGTGGTGCGGGAGGGCGCGCGATGGCCGCGCCGCTGAAGCTTCCGCGCTGGGCGGACGTCGCCCTCGTGCCCGCCGTGAGCGTCGTGGCCGCCTTCCTGGTCGCCGGCATGGTGGTGCTGTTCATCGGCGAGGACCCGCTCACCGTCACGCGCGTGCTGATCTACGGCTCGCTCGGCACCGGCTACTCGCTGGGCTTCACGCTGTTCTACGCGACGAACTTCATCTTCACCGGCCTCGCCGTGGCCGTGGCCTTCCATGCGGGCCTGTTCAACATCGGCGGCGAGGGGCAGGCGATGCTCGGCGGCGTCGGTCTGGCGCTGGCGCTGCTGTTCCTGCCGGTCCCCGCCTTCCTGGCGATCCCCCTCGGAATTCTCGCGGCGGCCGCTTTCGGCGCCTTCTGGGGCGTCGTGCCGGGCTATCTCCAGGCGTATCGCGGCAGCCACATCGTCATCACGACGATCATGTTCAACTGGCTCGCCTCGATCCTGTCGGTCTACCTCCTCGTCAACGTGCTGCGCCCGCCCACCTCGATGAACCCCGAGACGCCGCTGTTGCCGGAGGCGTCGTTCATTCCCTCGATGCACGCGCTCGGCGCCGCGATCGGCCTCGAGCTGCCGCGCTCCCAGCTCAACGCCTCGCTGTTCCTCGCGCTGATCGCCGCCTGGCTGGTCTGGCTCCTGATCTTCCGCTCGCGGCTCGGCTACGCCATCCGCACGGTGGGCGCGAACCCCACCGCCGCCGTCTACGCCGGCATCTCGCCGCGTGCGGTGACGGTGATCGCGATGGCGATCTCCGGCGCGCTCGCCGCAGGCCTCGCGGTGAACGAGCTGATGGGCTACCAGCACCGCCTCATCCTGGAGTTCACCTCCGGCTACGGCTTCGTCGGCATCGCGGTCGCGCTGATGGGGCGCGGGCATCCGGTGGGGATCATTCTCGCCTCGCTGCTCTTCGGCATGCTCTACCAGGGCGGCGCCGAGCTCGCCTTCGAGGTGCCCGCGATCACCCGCGACATGATCGTCGTGATCGGCGGCGTGCTGATCCTCTTCGCCGGGGCGCTGGACGGCCTGTTCAAGCGGCTCGTCGCCGCCGCCTTCGCCGGGCGCGCGCAGCAGCCCGTGGCGAAGGAGGCCTGAGCATGGACGCGATGGGCCTCCTCGCGCTGGGGGAATCGACGCTGCGGCTGTCGATCCCGCTCTTGTGCGCCTGCCTCGCCGGCCTGTGGTCGGAGCGCTCCGGCGTCATCGACATCGGCCTCGAGGGCAAGCTCTTGATCGCCGCCTTCGCCGCCGCGGCGGGGAGCTACGCGACCGGCTCGGCCTATTGGGGCCTGCTCGCCGGCATCGGCGCCTCGACGCTGTTCGCCCTCGTGCACGGCTTCGCCTCGATCTCGCAGCGCGGCAACCAGATCGTCTCGGGCGTGGCCATCAACATGCTCGCCGCGGGCCTCACCGCGGTCATCGGCAACGCCTGGTACGGCCAGGGCGGGCGCACGCCGGCGCTGGAGGGCGACCAGCGCTTCCTCGCGCTCGTCGACGTCTCGGACCAGTCGCGCCTCGTCCAGGTGCTGTTCGGCCAGTCCTTCCTCGTCTATCTCGCGCTCCTGCTCGTGCCGCTGACGTGGTTCGTGCTCGCCAAGACGCGCTTCGGCCTGCGCCTGCGCGCGGTGGGCGAGAAGCCCGACGCCGTCGACACCGCCGGCATCTCGGTGACCGGCCTGCGCTACGTCGCGGTGATCATCGCGGGCGTGTTCTGCGGCATCGGCGGCGCCTTCATCGGCACCGCCCTCTCGGCGGGCTTCCTGCCGGGCATGACCGCGGGCAAGGGCTTCATCGCGCTCGCCGCGCTGATCTTCGCCAAGTGGCGGGCCTGGCCGGCGCTCGGCGCCTGCCTCCTGTTCGGCTTCCTCGAGGCGCTCTCGATCCGCCTGCAGGGCGCCGAGATCCCCGGCATCGGCGAGGTGCCGGTCCAGGCGATCCAGGCCCTGCCCTACGCCATGACGGTGATCCTGCTCGCGGGCTTCGTCGGCCGCGCCATCCCGCCGCGCGCGGCGGGCCAGCCCTACGTCAAGGAGCGCTGATGCGCGAGCCCGCCACGATCGACGATCTCTTCGCGGCGGCGAAGGCCGCGCAGGCACGCGCGCACGTGCCCTACTCGCGCTTTCGGGTCGGCGCCGCGATCCGTGACGAGGCGGGGCGCGTCCATGCGAGCTGCAACGTCGAGAACGCCGCCTACCCGCAGGGTGCCTGCGCCGAGGCGGGCGCCATCTCGCGCATGATCGCCGACGGCGGGCGGCGCATCGCCGAGATCCTGGTGCTCGGCGACGGCGACATGCTGTGCACGCCCTGCGGCGGCTGCCGCCAGCGCATCCGCGAGTTCGCGCGGCCCGACACGCCGATCCACGTGGCCGGGCCCGACGGCGTGCGCCGCAGCTTCACGCTGGACGAGCTGCTGCCCTACTCCTTCGGCCCCGACAACCTCGCGAGCGCGGGAGACACGCCGTGACCAGCTTCTCCTACGCCCAGCGCATCGACGAGGCGGTCACCGCGATCCGTGCCGGCGGCATCGACGACCGGGGCGGCGAAGGCCCCTTCGCCTGCGCCATGGTGCTCGGCACCGGGCTCGGCCCCCTCGCCGACAAGCTCGAGGATGCGGTGGCGATCCCCTTCGGCGAGATCCCGCATTTCCCCAGGAGCGGCGTGTCCGGCCACAAGGGTCGGCTCGTGGCGGGCCGGCTCGAGGGCCGGCGCGTGCTCGCGCTGCAGGGCCGCGCGCATTACTACGAGCACGGCGACCCGGCGGTGATGCGCGTCGCCATCGGCGCCATCGCGGCGCTCGGCGCCCCGCCGCTCCTCCTCACCAACGCGGCGGGCTCGACCCGGCTCACGATGCGCCCGCCGGCGCTCGCCGCGATCAGCGACCACATCAGCCTGTTCGGCCCCAATCCGCTCATCGGCGAGGCCGACGACAAGCGCTTCGTGCCGATGACCGACGCCTACGACCCGAGCCTGCGGGCGACGCTCGCCGCGGCGGCCGAGCGCGCCGGCGTCGCCCTGCACGAGGGCGTCTATCTCTGGGCGCCGGGCCCGGCCTTCGAGACGCCCGCCGAGATCCGCATGGCGCAGACGCTCGGCGCGGATCTCGTGGGCATGTCGACCGTTCCCGAGACGATCCTCGCGCGCTTCTACGACCTGCGCGTCGCCGGGCTCTCGACCGTGACCAACCTCGCGGCGGGGCTGGAGGGCGCCAACCCGAGCCACGCGGAGACGAAGGAGGTCGGCGGCGAGGCCGGCCCGATGCTGGAGCGCCTCGTGCGCGCCTTCGTCGCCCTCCTCGATTGAGCTGGAGACCATGAGCGACACGACACGAGCGGACCAGGAGCTCGCGAAGCGGGCGATCGCGCTCACCGACCTGACCAACCTCGACGAGACCTGCACCGAGAGCGCCATCGATGCGCTCTGCGCCAAGGCGAAGGGCGGGGACGCGATCCCGCCGGTCGCCGCCGTGTGCGTGTGGCCGCAGTTCATCGGGCGCGCGAAGACCCGGCTCACCGGCTCGCCGGTGCGGGTCGCGACCGTCGTCAACTTCCCCACCGGCGACGAGGACGTCGAGCGTGTCGTCGAGCAGACCCGCGAGGCCCTGCGTGACGGCGCCGACGAGATCGACCTGGTGCTGCCCTATCGCGCCTTCCTCGCCGGCGACGCGGACGCCGCCCGCGACATGCTCGTCGCCGTGCGCGAGCGCGTCCCCGCCGAGCGCCTGCTCAAGGTCATCCTCGAGACCGGCGAGCTGAAGGATCCGGACGCCGTCCGCCGCGCGAGCGCGCTCGCCATCGCCGAGGGGGCGGACTTCGTGAAGACCTCCACCGGCAAGACCCCGGTCTCCGCGACGCCGGAGGCCGCGCGGATCATGCTGGAGACCATCGCCGCGGCGCCCGAGGGGCGTCGTGACGGCCGTCGCGTCGGGATCAAGCCCTCCGGCGGCATCCGCACGCTGGAGCAGGCGCGGGCGTATCTCGACCTCGCCGAGGAGATCATGGGGCCGGGCTGGGCGACGCCCGAGACCTTTCGCTTCGGCGCGAGCGGCCTGCACGCCGCCCTCGTCGCCGCGATCGGCGGCCCGAGCGCCGCACCGGCGCCGCAGGGCGGGAGCTACTGAGATGGCGCTGCTCCCCCAGGAGATCATCCGCACCAAGCGCGACGGCGGCACCCTGTCCGCGGCCGAGATCGAGACCTTCGTCGCCGGCCTCGTCGACGGGCGCGTCACCGAGGGCCAGGCGGCCGCGCTCGCCATGGCGATCTTCTTCCGCGGACTGGCGCTCGAGGAGCGCATCGCGCTCACCCGCGCCATGATGGCCTCGGGCCAGGTCCTCCGCTGGGACCTGCCCGGCCCGGTGCTGGACAAGCATTCCACCGGCGGCGTCGGCGATTGCGTCTCCCTGCCGCTGGGTCCCGCCATCGCCGCCTGCGGCGGGTTCGTGCCGATGATCTCGGGCCGCGGCCTCGGGCACACCGGCGGCACGCTGGACAAGCTCGATTCCGTGCCCGGCTACCGCACCCAACCGGACATCGAGACCTTCCGCCGGGTCGTACGCGAGGCGGGCTGCGCCATCATCGGCCAGACGGCGGACCTCGCGCCTGCGGACAAGCGGCTCTACGCCATCCGCGACGTGACGGGAACGGTGGAGAGCCTCGACCTGATCACCGCCTCCATCCTGTCGAAGAAGCTCGCCGCCGGGCTCGACGGGCTGGCCATGGACGTCAAGGTCGGCTCGGGCGCCTTCATGGTGGCGCACGAGGACGCCCGCGCGCTGGCCGAGAGCCTGGTCTCGGTGGCGAACGGCGCGGGGCTGAAGACGCACGCGCTCCTCACCGACATGGACCAGCCGCTCGCGTCGGCCGCCGGCAACGCGGTCGAGGTCGCCTACTGCATCGACTATCTCACCGGCCGGCGCCGCGAGCCGCGCTTCCACGCGGTCACGGTGGCGCTCGGCGCGGAGATGCTGGTGCTCGGGCGGCTGGCCGACGATCGCGACGAGGGCGCGCGCATGATGGAGGAGGCCGTCGGCTCCGGCCGCGCGGCGGAGGCCTTCGCGCGCATGGTCGCCGCGCTCGGCGGGCCGGCGGACATCCTCGAGCGCGCCGACGCGCACCTGCCGCGGGCGCCGGTGGAGCTGCCGGTCGCGCCGGCGCGGGCCGGGACCGTCACCCGCATCGAGACCCGCGCCGTCGGCATGGCCGTCGTGGCGCTGGGCGGCGGGCGCGCCCGGGCGCAGGACACGATCGACCCCGCCGTGGGCTTGACCGACCTCGCCGGAATCGGCGACTCCGTCGGAGGCACGCGCCCGCTCGCCATCGTGCATGCCCGCGACACGCAGGCCGCGGAGGCCGCCGCCGAGGCGATCCGCGCGGCCTACCTCGTCGGGGACGGCCCGGCGGCGGCGGGCGAGGTGGTGCGCGAACGCGTGGAGCTCTGAGCGATGTCGATCCTGGTTGCGATCGAAGGCTGGGACGTGCCCTCCTGGGTGGAGCGCTTCCAGCGCCTCTTCCCCGAGCGCAAGGTCGTGACCCTCGACGAGCCGTTCGACCGGCGGGAGGTGCACTACGTCGTCTCCTGGAAGCACCCGCACGGGGCGCTCTCGGGCCTGCCGAACCTCGCGGCGGTGTTCTCGCTGGGCGCCGGCGTCGACCACATCGTCTCCGACCCGCGCCTGCCGGACGCGCCGGTCGTGCGCGTCGTCGACGCCGATCTCACCACCCGGATGAGCGAGTACGTGGTGCTGCACGCACTCGCCCACCTGCGCCAATTGCCCCGCTACATGGCCCAGCAGCGTGCCGGCCTGTGGGAGGACGACCGCTTCCAGCCCGCCGCCCGCGACGTGCGGGTGGGCATGATGGGGCTCGGCGAGCTCGGCCGCGACGCGGCGGCGAAGCTGCGGACGATGGGCTTCGAGGTCCGTGGCTGGTCGCGCACGCCGCGCACGCTGGAGGGCGTCGAGACGCATGCCGGCGCCGACGCGCTCGACCCCTTCCTCGCCCGCACCGACGTCCTCGTCGTGCTCCTGCCGCTCACCGAGGCGACGCGCGGCATCCTGAACCTCGACCTGTTCGGCAAGCTGGCGCAGGACGGCCCGCTCGGCGGCCCGGTCCTGATCAATGCCGGGCGCGGCGGGCTCCAGGTCGAGGGCGACATCCTGGCCGCGCTCGAATCCGGCGTCCTGAAGGCCGCCTCCCTCGACGTGTTCGAGGCCGAGCCGCTGCCGGCGGAGAGCCCGCTGTGGAGCCACCCGGGCGTGATCGTCACGCCCCACAACGCCGCCATGAGCCATCCCGACACGATCTCGCGGCTGATCGCCGAGCAGATCCGCACGGTCGAGGCCGGCGGCGCTCTCGTCAACGTGGTGGACCCGGGCGCGGGGTATTAGGGTTGACCTCACGTGCCGGGCGCTTCCGCCCGGCCTGCCGGGATCGATCCGCATGAAGCTCTTCGCCTGCACCGTCTGCGGCGCGCCGCTCCAGTTCGAGGACGCCGCCTGCCCGAGCTGCGGCGCGCGCCTCGGCTTCCTGACGCACGAGCGCCGGCTCGCCGCCGTGCGGCTGGAGGACGAGGGCTGGACGCCGGTCGGCGAGGCCGGCGCCGCCTCCGGCCGCCACCGCTTCTGCGCCAACGCCGCCTACGGCGCCTGCACCTGGCTCGTGGCGGAGACGCCCGACCCCGCCGCGAGCCGCTTCTGCATCGCCTGCCGCCACAACCGCACCATCCCCGACCTGACGCAGGACTCGAACCTCGGGCGCTGGCGCAAGCTCGAGGCCGCCAAGAAGCGCCTGTTCTACACGCTGATGACGCTCGGCCTGCCGCTGACCCAGCGCCCGGAGGACCTCGCGGGCCTGGCTTTCGACTTCCTGGCCGACCCGCCGGCCATCGGCGCGCCCGGCGTCGTGACGGGCCATGCCGAGGGCCTCGTCACCATCGCCGTCGCGGAGGCCGACGACAGCGAGCGTGAGGCGCGCCGCAGCGCCATGGGCGAGCCCTACCGTACGCTGCTCGGCCACCTGCGCCACGAGGTCGGGCACTACTACTGGACGAAGCTCGTCGAGGAGCCCGACGCGCTGGACGGCTTCCGCACGCTCTTCGGCGACGAGCGGACGGACTACGGCGCGGCGCTGCAGCGCCACTATTCCGAGGGCCCGCCCGCGGATTGGGCGGAGCGTCACGTCAGCGCCTACGCCACCGCGCACCCCTGGGAGGACTGGGCGGAGACCTTCGCGCACTACCTGCACATGGTCGACACCCTGGAGACCGCGTCCGCCTTCGGCCTGCGCCTGCGCCCGCGCGCCTCGGGCGGGGAGACGCTGGCGGAGGACCTCTCGACCAGCGTCCCCTTCGACCCGCATCACGAGCCGTCGCTGGAGCGGCTCGTCGAGGCCTGGGGGCCGCTGACGTTCGCGGTGAACGCGCTGAACCGGTCGATGGGCCAGGGCGACCTCTACCCGTTCACCCTGGCGCCGGCGGCGGTGGAGAAGCTCGGCTTCGTCCACGCCCGCGTCCGCGCCGTGGGGAGCGCCTGAGCCGGTAAGCCCGAGCCGGGGCTCGCGGCAGGCTCCCTAGCGCGACGTCGCGGTGCGCGGCTCCGCATCCGCGACCGGCTCCGCCGGCAGGGCGGGGAAGTCGACCGCGAACAGCGCGCCCTCCCCCGGCGTGCTCTCGATCGTGAGGCGTCCGCGATGGCGGGCGACGATGTGCTTGACGATGGCGAGACCGAGCCCGGTGCCGCCCTTCTCGCGGCTCGCCGCCACGTCGACGCGGTAGAAGCGCTCGGTGAGGCGCGGCACGTGCTCGGGAGCGATGCCCGCGCCGTAGTCGCGCACCGCGAGCCGGACGAGCTCCCCGGTCTCGCCGGCATGCCGCGAGACGGTGACGTCGACGCGCTTGCCGCTGTCGCCGTACTTCACAGCGTTCTCGACGAGGTTCTCGACCACCCGCAGCAGCTCGTCGCGCTCCCCTGCGATCAGGGCCGGCTGCTCGGGCCCCTCGAACACGATCTCGGCGCCGCGCTCGCGAGCCAGGGGCGTGAGCGTATCGAGCATCTGGCGGGAGACGGCGGCGACGTCGAGGGGCGCCTGCGGCGCCACGTGCGCGCGCAGCTCGATGCGCGACAGCGAGAGCAGGTCGTCGATCAGGCGGCTCATGCGGTGGGCCTGGACGCGCATGATCTCGAGGAAGCGCTCGCGCGCCGCCGGATCGTTCCTCGCCGGCCCCTGCAGCGTCTCGACGAAGCCCAGCAGCGAGGAGAGCGGGGTGCGCAGCTCGTGGCTGACGTTGGCGACGAAGTCGACGCGCATGGTCTCGAGCCGGCGCGCAGAGGTCAGGTCGCGGAAGTAGAGCACGAGGCTCTGCTCGCGCGGCGGCGGGCCGACCTCGACGGGCTCCGCGCCCGGCCGCTCGGCCTCGAGGTCGAGGGGGCCGATCAGGACCTCGAAAACGCGCTCGGTGGGCACCCGCTCGGCATATTCGACCCGCACCCGCTCGCCCGTGCGCAGCGCCTCCTCGACACCGTCGAGCACCTGCGGCGCGCGCAGCGCGAAGGAGAGCGGATGCCCCAGCCGAAGGCCCGGCAGCAGCTCGCGGGCGGCGCCATTGACCTCGCGCACGATGGCGCGCCGGTCGACCATGAGCACCGGGTCTGGAATGTTGGCGAGCAGCGCCTCGACGATGGCGAGGCGCCGGCCGGCGGCGACGAGCTTCTTCACCCGCCGGGCCTGGACCCGCTCGCCGACGGCGATGGCCGCGGCGGCGACGGCGACGGGGATGGCGACGACGAGCCAGAGGTTCACGCCCTCCGTCGCGGCGGCGACGAGGAACAGGAGCCCGGCCGCGATCAGAGCGCCGGAAGCGACGGCCCGACGCGAAGCGCGATCGCGCGCACCGCCGCCGGTCTCCCCGCTGTCGTCGTGTCGCCGCTCCATCGCAGGCTCGCCGCTTGCGCCGTCGGTCGGCGGAGGTGGGGGCGTCACGCCAGCGGCTCCTCGGGCTCGAGCACGCTCCGCAACGCCTTCAACCGTCGCGTGATCTCGTAAGCGCCGAGCAGCGCCAGCGCTACCAGGAAAGGTAGGAAGTAATAGCAGATTCGGAAGAGCAGCAGGGCGCCGAGCACCTGCTCGCGCGGCAGCGACGAGAGCGCGATCAGGATCGTGGCCTCGAACACGCCGAGCCCGCCCGGCGCGTGCGAGGCGATGCCGAGCATCACCGCCACCACGTAGACGGCGAGGAACAGCTCGAAGTCGATGCCGTGCCCCGCCGGCAGCAGCACGTAGAGCACGGCACTGGCCGCGCAGACCTCGGCCGCGCCGATCAGCGACTGGCCCAGCGAGAGGCGAAAGCCGGGGAGCTCCAGCCGCCAACCCTGGATCGTCACCGCCCGGCGCTTGATCGAGACGAACACCATGTAGGCGACGAGCACGAGCCCGACGCCGATGCCAATCAGATTCACGAGCATCAGGCCCAGCCGCGTGAGGGCCGCCACCGCCCCCGCCTCGGAGAGGAGCGTCCAGGTGAGGACGAGCCCCATGCCGAGCCAGAAGGTGATGCCCGCGATCACGGTGAGGCTCGCCACCCGGCTCGCCCGCAGCCCTTTGGGCGCGTAGATCCAGTAGCGGACGGTGCCGCCCGTGAGCAGCGGGAAGCCCAGGTTGAAGCTCACCGCATAGCTCGCGAAGGAGGCGAGCGCCGTCGTCCGGTAGGGCACCCGCAGCCGCAGCTGCTTCAGGGCAAGCGCGTCGTAGCAGGTCAGCAGCATGTAGCTGAGCGTGGCGAAGCCGATCGCGGCCCAGAGCTGCTCCGCGCTCGCCGCGACGAAAGCGGCCTTGAGCTCGGCCCAGTCCAGATCCGAGACGACGTGCCACAGGAAGGCCAGCGAGCCGGCGAACAGCAGCACGCCGAGCGCCGTCCCGATCCAGGCGAAGCGGCGCGAGCCCTGCGGCAGGCGGTTCACCGCACCGGCACGGGCCGGCACGGGCGGCGCCGTGCGCGGGCCGTCGGGTGGGGTCTCGTCGCTCATCCGCGTCAGGGCGCTCGTCTCTCGCCGACCGACGCGGTCCACCGCGACGCCGGAGGGGCAGGCTGTCGCCGGAGACATAGGCCGGGCGCAGGCGGCTTGCAATCCGCCGCCCCTATCCGAAAAGCGAACCCGCGGCGCCATGGCGGCAGCGGGCGGCCTCGCCTATTCTCGGGGGCGGCTCGCGACGAACCGACGGGAAGGCCGATGGCCGGCGGCACGATCTCCTTCTTCACCGACATGCTCCAAGGCATCGCGGAGCGGGGGCGCTCGCTCGTCTCGGGCGGGCGGGCCGAGCCGCGGAGCGCGACCGCGCTGGCGGCGCTGGCGGAGGACCTGCTCTCCGGCGCGGGTGAGGCGTCCAGCGTGGCGCGAGCCGGGGATCTGCTCGCGGCCTACGCAGCGGCGCCGCTCGAGGTGCGCCGCGGCTTCCTCGGCCTCCTGGCGAGCGGTTTCGGCCCGGTGGAGGCGCGCATCGCCCACGCCATCACCGCCTATGCGCAGGCGCCCGGGCCGCGCATGGCGATGGCGCTCCACCTCGCCGCCGAGCCGCGGCGCCAGGACCTGTTCCGCAAGCTCAACCGCGCGCCGGGCGGGACGCTCGCACTCGTGCGCATGCGCGAGGACGTCCTCGCCGGCATGGTGGAGGAGCCGGCGCTGGCGGACGTCGACGCCGACTTCCGCCACCTCTTCGCCTCCTGGTTCAATCGGGGTTTCCTGACGCTGCGCCGCATCGACTGGACGAGCCCGGCCAACGTGCTCGAGAAGATCGTCGCCTACGAGGCGGTGCACCGGATCGAGAACCTGGAGGACCTGAAGAGCCGCCTCGCGCCCCCGGACCGGCGGCTCTACGCCTTCTTCCATCCGGCGTTGGCGGACGAGCCGCTGATCTTCGTCGAGGTGGCGCTCACCCGCGAGATCCCCGGCGCCATCGCCGGCATCCTCGCCGGCGGGCGCGCGCCCCTGGCCGCCGACGAGGCGACGACGGCGGTGTTCTATGCGATTTCCAACTGCCAGAAGGGGCTGGCCGGCGTGTCCTTCGGCTCCTTCCTGATCAAGCAGGTGGTGGAGGAGCTGCGTCGGGACCTGCCCGGCCTGCGCACCTTCGTGACGCTCTCGCCCGTGCCGACCTTCACCGCCTGGCTGCGGGAGCGGCTCGCCGACGGCGACGACCCGGCGCTGACGAAGGAGGAGCGCGCGCTGCTCGGCACGCATTGGCGCGACGGCTGGGAGGCGGACGCGGCCGCCCGCGAGGCGCTGCGCGAGCCCCTCAGGGCCGCCTGCGCCACCTATCTCGCCCGCGCCCGCGGCACCTCCGGCAAGCCGCTCGACCCGGTGGCGCGCTTCCACATCGGCAACGGCGCGCGGCTGGAGCGGGTGAACGCGCTCGCCGACCTGTCGCCCCGCGGCCTCGCCCAGGCCGCGGGCGCGATGGTGAACTACCTCTACGACCTGGACTCGATCGAGCGCAATCACGAGGCCTATGCCGAGCGCGGCGAGGTGGCGCTCTCGGGCGAGGTGCGCCGCCTGGCCAAGCCCGCCAGAGCGCTCAAGGGCCCGCCGGAGCGCGAGGCGGCGGAGGCGCCCGGCTGAGCGGCGCGACCGCGGCGCTTCTCCACAGTTCGCGCGCATCGCGTTAACCCTTTCGTAAACGCCGCCTGTGCGGAGCGGGGCGAATCTCATAGGGTCCTGTCCCATGCCGCGGAGGGCGGTGGGACCGGACCGGCGATGAACCAGCACCCAAGACAGGACGAACACGACGAGATGGCCGCGGCGGAGAAGCGCTACGCGCTCGATCTCCTGGCCGAGGCCTTCGCCGAGGGCCGGATCGAGGGTCTCGACCCCGACTGCCTGGCCCACGCGGCGATCTTCTCCGGCTTCGAGGAGCTGGTCTCCACCTACGGGGAGGACGCGGCGGCCACCTACGCGGAGAGCCTCGTCAACCGAATCCGCTCGGGGGGGTTCTCGACCGCACCGCGGCATTGATTTCGCTTGACGCTCGACGTTCAGGATTGCATCCCGGTCGACACAGGATGCCGGCCGGAGCGGCTTCCCGTGCGATTGGAGTGCTGGGGCTCGCGGGATGGTTCAGAGGATCGCCGACGGCGGAGCGAATGCCGGGCGGTCAGGACGTGCTCGAACGCGCCGACGCAGCCGAGATCCGGTATGCGGAGCGTTGGATGCGGCGTACCCTGATCAACGGCGGCTATTCCGAGCCGGAGATCGCGGCGATCACCGAGGTGTTCATGGGCTTTCTGGAGGACCGCCGCAGTCCGACGCCCGTCGAGGTCAAGGCGGCGCTCCTCGCGCGCGGGCTCGGCGCATGGGACGCGGACGTGATCGCGGAAGCGTTCGCCAAACTCTGATCCGCGCCTCCGGCCGCGGCGCACGCGACGCCGATCGGGCCTCGAGCGATCCGGCCTCCCGCCCTGTCACTGTCACCCCGCCAGCGCCTTCGCCACCGCCTCGCGCACGTCCTGCAGCGAGAAGGGCTTCGTCAGCACGTCCGTGACGATGGCCTCGAGGTTGCGGGCGCGCTCGCGCTGCTCCGCGTAGCCGGTCATCAGCAGGATCGTCAGGTCCGGGCGCTCGCGCTTGGCCGAGAGCGCCAGCGCGATGCCGTCCATGATCGGCATGCGGATGTCGGTGACGAGGAGGTCGTAGGCCGCCCCCTCCTCAACGAGCAGCTCGAGGGCGTCCGCTCCGTTCTCGGCGGTGTCGACGGCGTGGCCGTCGAGCTCGAGGCCGCGCTTGAGGAAGCCGCGGACGGGCTCCTCGTCGTCGACGAGCAGGATCTTCGCCATCGCGGCCTCCCTCAGGTCGGCTCGAACAGGTCGGGCGCGGTCGAGGCGGTGTCGATCACGCCGACGAAGGGCAGTTGCCGGTAGGAGTGGGCGATGTCCATGCCGTAGCCGACGACGAACATGTCCGGGCAGCGGAAGCCGACGAAGTCGGCGTCGATGTGCACCGCGCGCTTGCCGGGCTTCTCCAGCAGGACAGCGCTGAGCACGCGCTTGGCGCCGCGGGCGGCGAGCAGGTCCTTGGCGAAGACGAGCGTGCGGCCCGACTCGAGGATGTCGTCGACCAGCAGCACGTCACGCCCCTCGATGGCGCTCTCGACGTCGCGCAGGATCGTCACCTGGCCCGACGAGACGGTCGCCGTGCGATAGCTCGACAGGTGCATGAACTCCACCTGCGGCGCGAGCCCCGCCCGATGCAGGGCGCGAATCAGGTCGGCGGCGAACATGAAGCTGCCCTTGAGGACGGCCACGACGAGCAGGTCCTTGGGCGCGGCGGCGACGATGGCGGCGGCCAGCTCCTCGCAGCGCCTGGCGATCGCCGCTTCGTCGAACAGCACGCGCACGCGTGATTCGGGCATGTCTCCACCTTCTCGTCAGGGGCTCGTTCCAGCGACGGTGGCGCGGGAAGCGGGCGCAAATCTGACCAATACTTGCCGCGCTTCGGCCGGCGGCGCAACGAGCCGCGCGCGGAATGGCGCGCTCTCCCCCGGCTGCAGATCGCCACGGGGCGGCTCCATCGTCCAGGAATACAGCGACGTCTCCGTCTCGTCGCGCAGGGAGAACGCGAGATCCGGCACCGGGCGCCGCTCGCCGGAGACGTTGGTGAGCATGCCTTCGACCTCCAGCACGCGCTGCCCGGCCTCCTCGAAGCGCCGCGACAGGACCTCGACGATCGCCACTCCGCGCAGGTTCACCTCGAGACCGACGATGCGGTAGAGCCCGGCGGCCTCCGGCACCGCCCGCACCACGCTCTCGCGGGCGAGGACGCCGGCGGCGAGGAGCGCCACCGCGACGACGGCCAGCACCGGCGCGCTGCCCAGCCGCGAGCCCAGCCCGGCGAGGAGCCGCCCGCCGCGCTGTCCCAGCCCGCCGCGCGCGGCAGCGGCGGAGGGTCGCGCGCGGCGCGACTGCGCCTCCACCACGAGGTCGCGCTCGGCATCGGCGTCGCGCGCGTCGTCGCGGCCGTCGTCGAGATCCCCGTCCACGTCGCCGGCCAGATCCCCCGCCATGGCGAAGGCGGCGTCGACGTCGTCCTGGCCGATGCCGTCCTCGGACGCGATCGCCTCGGGCGGGGGCGCGTCGTAGATCAGCTCGCCGGTCTCCGGCTCGGCCTCGGCGAAGAACGTCGTCTTGCACGACGCGCAGCGCACGGTCCGGCCGCTCGGCCTCAAATGCGCCGGGTCGATGACGTATTCGCTTGCGCAGGACGGACAGGTGATCAGCATGGCGAATCAGATGGAGCCCGCCCGTCGGGGCGCGGGGGGCGGCATCCCATTGGCGAAGGTTTCGGTTAAGGGCGCGTGAAGGGCGAATTCGACGATCCCGACGACGACGATGCCTCCTCGCCGCCGGCGCTCGACGCCGATGCGGAGGATCTCCCCGTCGTGCATTTCGAGAACGTCGGCGTGCGCTACGGGCTCGGGCCGGAGGTGCTGCGCGATCTCACCTTCTCCGTCGGGCCGCGCTCGTTCCAGTTCCTCACGGGCCCCTCCGGCGCGGGCAAGACAACGCTCCTGCGGCTGATGCTGATGTCGGTGCAGCCCACCCGCGGGCTCGTCACCATCTTCGGCGAGGAGGTGAGCCGAATCGACAAGGATCGCCTCACCGAGCTGCGCCGGCGCATGGGCGTCGTGTTCCAGGACTTCCGCCTGCTCGACCACCTGACGCTCTACGAGAACGTGGCCCTGCCGCTCAGGGTGCAAGGCCGCGAGGACGCGAGCTATCGCGGCGAGGTGACCGAGCTGCTCGACTGGGTCGGGCTCGGCCGGCGCATGCACGTGATGCCGCCCGTGCTGTCGGGCGGCGAGAAGCAGCGCGCGGCGATCGCGCGGGCGCTGATCACGCGCCCGGAGCTGCTTCTCGCCGACGAGCCGACCGGCAACGTCGATCCCGGCCTCGCCCGCCGGCTGCTGCGCCTGTTCATCGAGCTCAACCGGCTCGGCACCTCGGTGGTCATCGCCACCCACGACCTCGCCCTGATGGACCTCGTCGACGCGCGCCGTCTCGTGCTCGGCGACGGCCGTCTCCACATCGACGAGTAGGACGCCGCATGCGCCGCCCGCATCGCCCCGACCCGTACGAGCGGGACCCGTACGAGCGGGACCCGTACCAGGACGCGGCGCTCGATCCGCTCGACCAGCTCGGGCCCGACGACGCCCCCCTCGCCATCGGCCACGGCGCGCCGCAGGCGACGGTCATCGACCCGTCCTCCGTCGCCGCGCCGGCGCTCACCCGCGACGCGCCGCTGGTACCGGTCGACTCGGCCGCGAGCCGGGCGCTGATGGCCGTGATCGCCATCCTCACCTTCCTCGCTGCCTTGTGCGCCGGCGCGGCCGAGATCGTGGCAGCGAACTCAGCCGCCTGGCGCGCCAGCGTGGCGCGGGAGGCGACGATCCAGATCCGCCCGCGACCGCAGCTCGACATCGAGGCACTGGTCGCCGAGGCGGCGGCGCTGGCGCGCGCGACGCCCGGGGTCGCCGCCGCCGAGCCGTTTTCCGCCGAGCGTTCGGCGCAGCTGCTCGAGCCATGGCTCGGCGCCGGGCTCGACCTCGGGGAATTGCCGGTGCCGCGCCTCGTCGTGGTGCGGCTCGAGCCCGGCGCCGACCCGGACTTCTCCACCCTGCGCGCCGGGCTCGCCGCCATTCCCGGCGCGAGCCTCGACGATCACGGGCAATGGATCGCGCGCCTCTCGGCCATGGCCAACACCGTCGTCGCGATCGGGGTGGCGCTCGTCGTCCTCGTGCTCGCCGCCGCCGCGCTGGCCGTCGCCTTCGCCACCCGCGGGGCGATGGCGGGCAATCGCGACATCGTGGAGGTGCTGCACTACGTCGGCGCCGACGACGCCTTCATCGCGCGCGAGTTCCAGAACCGCTTCCTGCGGCTCGGCCTCAAGGGCGGGGCGGCGGGCGGCGGGCTCGCGGTGGCCTTGTTCGCCCTGTTCGGCTGGCTCTCGGAATCCTGGCGCACCTCCCCGGCGGGAGACCAGATCGAGGCGCTGTTCGGCGGCTTCGAGGTGGGCTGGCGCGGGGCCGCGGTGATCGTCGTCATCGCACTGTGCGTGTCCGGCGTAACGGCGCTCGTCTCGGGCGTCTCGGTGCGACGCATTCTCGCGGGCGATTCCGAATGAGGCAGCGGCCGATCCCGCCATCGTCACCTCGCCGCCGCAATCGGCGCTATCCTGGGCGCTCGACATGGCTCGGCAGGCGCGCATGGCAGAAGCGGGCACCACCTCCGCACACGCCTTCGACCGGAGGGAGGCGGCATCGATGAGGTCGCCCCGCCGGCGCTCGCTCGCACGCCGCCTCGCCGGGACGCTCGTCGGCGCGGCGATGCTGGCGACGCTCGCAGCCGCGCTCGGCTTCTTCGTCTTCGTCGCCACGCTGGAGCGCCACATGGCCGAGCCCGGGCGGGCGGACGCCATCGTCGCGCTCACCGGCGGCTCGCAGCGCGTCACGGACGCGCTCGACCTCCTCGCCCGCGGCAAGGGCGACCGGCTACTGATCTCGGGCGTGCACGAGACGACGACACTCGAGGAGATCGCCCGCCTCAACCCCGGCCGGGAACGCCTGCTGTCGTGCTGCGTCGATCTCGACCACCGCGCCCGCAACACCATCGGCAACGCCATCGAGACGCGGCGCTGGGCGGCGGAGCGGGGGGTCGGCTCGCTGATCGTGGTCACCTCGAACTACCACATGCCGCGCACGCTGCTCGAGCTGACGAACGCATCCCCCGACCTCGAGGTGATCCCCTACGCGGTGGCCCCCGCCAACCTCGACACCACGGCCTGGTGGCACGAGCCCAACGCCGCGCGGCTGCTCGCGATCGAGTACCTCAAGTTCCTGGCGGTGTGGCTGCGCACGACGGTGGAAGCCGACCCCGAGCGCTCGCCGGCGGCGCACATGATGAGCGGCTTCCAGAGGCCGACCGCGCCGGCGCTCGCCGCGGCGATTTGATTCGAGCGCGCGAGCGGCTAGAAGGGCGTCGCCAAGCCGCACGCCCGCAAGCCCGAATGCCCGCCCGCCGCGAAAGCTCCCGATGCTCGTCCTGCGCTCGCTCGCCTTCAACGCGCTGTACTACGCGAACCTGATCGCCTGGATGATCGTCGCGCTGCCGACGCTCGTCCTGCCGCGCGGCGCGTTCCGGGAGGTGGCGCGGGCCTGGGCGCATTCGTCCTTGTGGCTGCTGCGGGTGGTGGCGGGGACGCGGGTGTCCTGGCGCGGGCTCGGCAACATCCCGCCGGGAGGCCTGCTCGTCGCCTCCAAGCACCAGTCGCTGTGGGAGACCTTCGCGCTCCTCACCATCCTCGACGACCCGGCCTACGTGCTCAAGCGCGAGCTGATGTGGATACCCGTCTTCGGCTGGTACGCCTGGAAGGCGCGCTCGGTGCCGGTGAACCGCAAGGGCCGCTCGGCGGCGCTGGCCGAGCTCGCGGTGAAGGCGGAGGAGGCGCTCGCCACCGGGCGGCAGGTGATCCTGTTCCCTGAGGGCACGCGCCGCCAGCCCGGCGCCGAGCCCGCCTACAAGTGGGGGATCGTGCATCTCTACGACCGGCTAGGGGCGCCGGTCCTGCCGATCGCGCTCAATTCCGGCGTCTACTGGCCCCGCCGCAAGTTCCTGCGCCGGCCCGGCACGATCGTCGTCGAGGTGCTGCCGCCGATCCTTCCCGGCAAGCCGAAGGAGGTGTTCTTCGCCGAGCTGCAGGAGACGATCGAGGCCGCCTCGAACCGGCTCCTGGCCGAAGGCCGAGGCGAGCTCGTCCAGGAGGGCATGCCCCAGCCCGCGGACGAGCGGCCGGGCGCGCCGCTCGACGGCCGACACGGCGGCTGATCGCTGGTTGGGGCATGCAGGCCTGCCCCAAGAGATGATTGGATCATAAGCTAGCTATAATTAAATGTCATAGTATCGTTGCCGATCATGCCTAGCACTGGGGACGTCCGATCCAACGGAGGTCCTCCACATGCACGACACGCGCATCACCCGCCGCTCGCTCCTCGCCGGCCTCGCCGCGGGGGTCGCCGCTCCCGCGGTGCTGAGGACCACCAGCGCCCGCGCCAGCGACGCCCGGATCGTCGTATCCAGCAATTTCGGCCCCGACACCGCCTTCCAGGCCGTCGTCGACGCGTTCAATGCGAAGGGTCTCGGCGTCGAGGTGGAGAACCGCTTCGACGGCAATTACGAGGAAGCGACCGCCAAGACCCTCGCGGCCGTCTCCGCGGGCCGGCCGCCGGCCCTGATGACCACCGGCTGGAAGTTCGGCTACTACGCCAAGCGCACCCTCGGCGCCCGCGACCTGCGCGAGATCGACGCCGCCCGCGCCGAGGCCGTGATCGGCAGCTTCGTGCCCTCCGTCCACCCGCTGGTGACCGTCGACGACGCGCTGATCGGCGTGCCGTGGGCGATGTCGACGCCGATCACGTTCGTCAACATGGAGCATTGGCGCGCCGCCGGTCTCGACGAGGAGATCCCCGCGGAGATCGACACCGATTGGCTCTACGAGCGCGCCCGCACGCTCCAGGCCGCGCTCGGCGGCGGTGCGCATCCGAGCTTCCGCTCGCCGCTCGCGCTCTCCAACAACGAGTGGACGAGCCAGTCCTACGTCCAGAACGCCGGCGGCGCGGTGATCGACGAGACCGGCACGGTCGGCCTCGCCCGGCCCGAGTCGATCGCGGGCATGGAGCTGTTCTGCGCCCCGGCGCACGAGGGGCTCTGGATCCCGGTCGGCGGCCGCGAGCAGGACGCGGCCTTCGTCTCGGGCGCGCTCTCGATCGTGACGACGAGCTCGACGCGGGTGATCGCCTACCCGAAGGGCGCGCCCTTCGAGGTGGCGACCACGCGCTTCCCGGGCGTCCCCGGCCGTCCGCGGCGGATGAACAGCGGCGGCAACTTCCTCGCGGTCTACGCCCGCGAGGACGAGCAGGCGCTCGCGGCCATGACCTTCCTCGAGTTCTGCGCCTCGCAGGAGGGGCAGGACCTGTGGTCCGGCGTCGGCTACCTGAACTCCTCCGTGCACGACGTGGCGGCGCCGACGCCGCTGATCGCGGCCGCTCAGGCGCAGCTCGCCGACGGGCTCACCGCCGAGACGATCTGGCCCGGCACCCGCGGCTTCGAGGCGCAGAACGCCTGGCGCAACTGGGTCTCGCGCATGCTCGAGCAGGTCGACCCGATCCCGGACGCGATGGCCCGGGCGCAGGACGAGATCGCCGCGCTGATCTCGGCCTGATGGACGGCGCCGAGCGGCGCTCCCTGGCGACGGCGGGGCTCTTCGCCCCCGCCGTCTTCGCCGTCGCCGCCTTCCTCTACCTTCCGATCGCGGCCTCGGGGCTGCTCGCGGTGCTCGACTACCATCCCGCGACGCAGAGCTTCCGCTTCGCCGGGCTCTCGAACGTCGTCGCCGTGCTGAGCGGCGGCGCGTTCGCGCAGGCCGCCTGGAACACCCTGGTCTACTGCCTCGTCCTGGTGCCGGCGCAGGTGCTCGTGCCGCTGGCCCTGGCGCTGGGGCTGCGGGAGATCGCGGGCTCGCGCCTCGCGCCGGTCTACTACGCCTGCCTGTTCGCCCCGACCCTCGTCAGCTTCTCGGTGGCGGGCGCCGTGTGGCTGCCGCTGCTGAACCCGATCAACGGCGTCTTCAACGAGATGCTGTCGGCGCTCGGCCTCCCGCCGTCGCGCTGGCACACGGACGCGCGCGCGGCGCTGTGGGTGGTCTCGCTCGTCGCCTTCTGGAAGACGTTCGGGCTCAATTTGGTATTGTGGTACGCGGCATTGATGACGATCCCCAAGGAGCAGATCGAGGCGGCGCGGATCGACGGGGCGGGCTTCTTCCGCCGGGTTCGCGACATCGACATCCCGCTCGCCTCCCCCACCGCCTTCTTCATCCTGGTGACGACCGTGTTCACCACGCTCGACGACATCGTCGGCATCATCGACGTGCTCACCGCCGGAGGGCCGTTCGAGCGCACGACGAACCTGCCCTACCTGCTCTGGCAGCGGGGGCTCGTGTTCTTCCAGTTCGGCCAGGCGAGCGTGATCGCGCTCGTGACGATCGCCATCGTGGCGATCCTCACCTGGGTCCAGTTCCGCTTCGTCGAGCGGCGCGTGACCTATGGGTGAGGCGGGCGACGTCCACTTCCGGACGGGGGTCGCGCGCACCCTCGTGCACATGACGCTCGCCGTCGCGTCGCTGGCCACCGTCTTCCCGCTCGTCTGGATGCTGGCCGCCGCCTTCACGCCCAACGACCTGATCCTCGCGCGCCCCTTCCGAGTGTGGCCCGAGAGCCCGACGCTCGCGAACTTCGCTGCGGCCGCGGACGCCTATCCGATCTGGCGCTGGCTGTGGAACTCGATGATCGCGGCGGCGGCGGTCACCGTGGGCAAGCTCGCGCTCTCGCTGCCGGCCGCCTACGCGTTCGCGCGGGGGCGGCATCGGTGGCGAGACGCCGCCTTCGGGCTCGTCATCGTGACGATGGCGTTCCCGACGGTGATGGTGATCGTGCCGACCTACCTCGTCGTCGTGCGGCTCGGCGCGCTCGATTCGCTGGCGGCCCTGATCGTGCCGTCGATTCCCTACATCGGCTTCTACGTCTTCTTCTTCCGCCAGGCCATGAAGGCCTTGCCGCCGGAGATGTTCGAGGCGGCGAGCATCGACGGCGCGGGCTTCCTGCGGCAGTTCTTCGACATCGCCCTCCCGAACGTGGCCCATGTCGTCCCGGCGCTCGCCGCCTTCGCCTTCCTAGGCGCGTGGAACATCTTCCTCTGGGGGCAGCTGACGCTCGGCAGCGTCGAGACGAAGACGCTCACGGTGGGTGTCGCGCTGTTCTCGGACGTCGAGGGCGCGCAATCGCAATGGGGACCGTTGATGGCCGTGAACAGCCTCGCCATCCTCCCCGTGCTCGTCGTCTTCCTCCTGGCGCGCCGCTCGATCGAGCGCGCCTTCGCGAACCGGTGACCATGCGCATCCTCGTCGTCGCCAACGTCAACTGCGATCGCGTCTGGCTGCTCGACGAGCCGCTTCACGCGGGCGGTCGGCATGCGGTGCGCAAGACGCACGAGCGCACCGGCGGGGCCGGCTACCACGCCGCGGCGGCGATCGCCCGTCTCGGCGGGCGAGCGACGCTCTCCGCGAGCCTGGCGCGGGACGAGCGTGGCGCGCGGCTGATGGCGGACGTCGCGGCGCGCGGGATCGAGACGACGGGCGTCGTGCACGCCCACCCGGCGACGACGCCGCTCGACATCCTGCTCGAGCCCGACGGGCAGCGCACGATCCTGTACCGGCCGACCGCGGCGCCGCCGGCGATCTGGCCGGCGCCGGGGGCGAACGCACCCTACGACGGTCTCTACGTCAACAGCACTCCGGCGATGCCCGCGCACGCCGCGGCGCTCGTCGCCGCCGGGTCGCCGATCCTCGCCCAGCTTCCGGTCGCGACGCAGGAGGGGACGCATCCGGCGCCGATCCTCGTCTCCTCGGCGGACGAGAGGCCCGATCGCGGCCTCGCGGAGGTGTGGTCGCGCGCCGTGTGCGTCTCGGGCGGGCACGCGCAGCGGCTCGTCCTCACGGACGGCCCCCGGCCGATCCGGGTCCTCGGCGGGGCGGGCGTGCTCGCCACGATACCGATCACGCCGATCGTCGGCCGCGCCACGACCGGGGCGGGAGGTTTCTTCGCGGGGGCGCTCCTGCTGCACCTCGCCCGAGGGCTCGCCCTCGCGGGAGCATGCGCGGCGCCCGCGCCAGCCACGCGCACCA
>JBNPEA010000070.1:0-41197 GCA_051117315.1 Salinarimonas sp.
CGCCGCCCTGTCCGACGCGCCGGCACCGGCGCTCGCCTTCTGCCGCTCCGGGACACGCTCGGCGACCCTGTGGGCGTTCACCCAGGCCGGCGTGCGCGGCCCCGACGAGATCCTGTCGATCGCGGGCAGCGCCGGCTACGATCTGTCGGGCCTGAGGCCCTATCTCGAGAGAGGCTGACGGCCATGGACGCCGCCCGACCCGGTGCCGAAGGGCACGACGCTTGCCCTCGCCCGGGGACACCGCCATGTTGCGGGCATATCACGGAGGATGAGACCAGGGTGGCGACCACCGACGACCTCACCGCGCTCGCCCCGAAGGCGGACAAGGTGGCCGAGCTGCTCTCGGCACTGGCGCATTCGAAACGGCTGATGGCCATGTGCCGCATGATGGACGAGGAGGTGTCGGTCGGCGTGCTGGCGGAATCCGTCGGGCTCGGCCAGTCGGCGCTCTCGCAGCACCTCTCCAAGCTGCGGGCGCTCGGCCTCGTCACGACGCGGCGGGACGGCCAGACGATCTACTATCGCCTCGCCTCGCCCGAGGCGCGCGAGCTGATCGGCACGCTCTACCGGCTCTATTGCACCTGAGGGCGCCCGCGGCGTTGACGTCGCGGGCGCATCGGCGGATCGTGCGCGCCCGCGGCCCGGCTCGTCCCCGACCGGGCCCCTTCGCCGGAGAGCCCAGATCATGCGCGACCGCACGCAGACCCTCCTCGCCATCGCCGCGCGGGCGCCGGTCATCCCCGTCGTCACGATCGAGGACCCGGCCATCGCGCCCGAGCTCGCGGCGGCGCTGGTCGAGGCGGGTTTGCCCGTCGTCGAGGTGACGCTGCGCACGCCCCGCGCCCTCGACGCGATCCGCGCCATCGCCCGCCACGCGCCGGAAGCGGTGGTGCTCGCCGGCACGATCGTGACGCCGAGCCAGATCGGCGAGGCGGCGGACGCGGGCGCGGCGGCGCTGGTGACGCCGGGCACGTCCGAGCGTCTGGCCGACGCGCTGGTGGCGGCGTCGATCCCGGCGATGCCGGGCTGCGCCACGGTCTCCGAGGCGATGGCGCTGCACGAGCGCGGCTTCGACGTGCTCAAGCTGTTCCCGGCGGCGGCCTCCGGCGGTCCGGCCTGGCTCAAGGGCATCGCCGGGCCGTTGCCGGCCCTGCGCTTCTGCCCGACGGGCGGCATCGATCTCGCGAGCGCGCCCGCCTACCTCGCCTGCCCCAACGTCGTGTGCGTCGGCGGCACCTGGGTGACGCCCGCCGCGCTGCTGGAGGCGGGCGACCTCGCGGCGATCGGGCGCCTGGCCAGGGAGGCGGCGGCGCTGCCCCGCGGCTAACGCGTCCGGGCTCGGGTTCGGGCCGGAACGGCCGCGCCCGCCCTCGCGTTCGTCCCGACGAACGGACCACGATGGGACAGCCGAAAGGACGCGCCATGGATGCCCGCCGCATGCTCTCGACGCTCACGGACGCGCTCGGCCGCGCCTCGAGGCGCGCGCTCGGCGGCGCGCGGCGCGCCGGCGGGGAGGAGCCCGCCCCGCTGCTCGACGTCTCGGGCGTCGATGCCGACGAGGCGCTGTTCCTCGTGCGCACGATGATCGCCGCCGCCGCGGCGGACGGCGTGGTCGACGCGGCGGAGCGCGAACGCCTCGCCGGCGCGATGCGCGAGGCCGGCCTCGACCCCGACGACCGGGCCTTCCTCGACGACGAGATCGCCTGGCCGCGCGACATCGAGGAGATCGCCGACGCGGTCACCACGCCCGAGCAGGCGGCGCGCACCTACGCCGCCGCGCGGCTCGTGATCGAGCCCGACACGATGCAGGAGCGCGAGTTCCTGCGCCTCCTGGCGGAGCGGATGGACCTGCGCGCGGACGAGATCGCGCGGATCGAGGCGCGCGCGGGCGGAACCTGAGCCGGGGCTACGGCATCGTCCGCGGCGTCGCGATCATCTCCAGCGCGGTGGCGCCGGAAATCGGCTCGGCCGGCGGCCAGGCGTCCCAGCGCGCCTCGTAGGCCAGCGCCTCGCCGAGCAGGCGCTTGTACTCGCGCCGCGAGACCTCGCCCGCGCCGAACTGGGCCAGGTGCTCGGTCACGAACTGAGTGTCGAGCAGCATGTATCCGCCGCGCTTGAGCCGCGCCACGAGATGGACGAGGGCGACCTTCGAGGCGTCGCGCTCGATGTGGAACATGCTCTCGCCGAAGAAGGCCGCGCCCAGGCTCACGCCGTAGAGCCCGCCGATCATCGTGGCCCCGTCCCAGACCTCGACCGTGTGGCAATAGCCGAGATCGAACAGGTCGCCGTAGATGCGGCGGATGCGGGTGTTGATCCAGGTCTTCTCCCGGTCGGGCCCCGGCGCTGCGCAGCCGTCGATGACGCGCTGGAAGTCGGAGTCGACGCGCACCTCGAACGCGTCGGAGCGCACGGTGCGGGCGAGGCGCCTGCCGACATGGAAGCCGTCGAGCGGGATGATGCCGCGCTCGCGCGGCTCCACCCAGTAGATACCCGGGTCCTCGGCGCTCTCCGCCATGGGGAAGATTCCCGCGGCGTAGGCGCGCAGGACGATCTCCGGCGTGATCTGGACGATGCCGCTGTGCATCAGGGTCCCGCGTGCGCGCCGAGGGTCACGGGCTGTCGTCCAGCCCCCCGGTCTTCAGGAAGTGCTCCAGCCAGTGGATGTCGTAGAGCCCGTTCTGGATATCTTGGTTCCGAACCAGCGTCCTGAAAAGGGGCAGCGTCGTGTCGACACCGTCGACGACGAACTCGTCCAGCGCCCGTCGAAGCCGCATCAGGCACTCGTTGCGGGTCCGCCCGTGCACGATCAGCTTGCCGACGAGCGAATCGTAGTGCGGCGGAATTCGATAGCCCTGATAGGCGGCCGAATCGACCCGGACGCCGAGTCCGCCGGGCGGATGGAAGTAGGTGATCGTCCCCGGCGAGGGGCGGAAGCTCGACGGATGCTCCGCATTGATGCGGCATTCCACCGCATGCCCGTCGAAGCGCACGTCCTCCTGGCGCAGCGACAGCGAGGCGCCGGCGGCGATGCGGATCTGCTCGTTGACGAGGTCGATCCCGGTGATCATCTCGGTGACGGGATGCTCCACCTGGATGCGGGTGTTCATCTCGATGAAGTAGAATTCCCCGTTCTCGTACAGGAACTCCACCGTGCCGGCACCGGAATAGTGCAGCTCCTGCATCGCCTTGGCGACGACGCCGCCGATGCGCGCACGCTCCTCGGCGCCGAGCGCCGGCGAGGGCCCCTCTTCCCAGACCTTCTGGTGGCGGCGCTGCAGGGAGCAGTCGCGCTCACCCAGATGGATGGCGTTGCCGCGCCCGTCGCCCAGGACCTGGATCTCGATGTGGCGGGGCTTCTCGAGGTACTTCTCGATGTAGACCGCGTCGTCCCCGAAGGCGGCCTTCGCCTCGGTGCGCGCGGTGACGAAGGCGTGGACGAGCTCACCTTCCGAGCGCGCCACCTTCATGCCGCGCCCGCCGCCGCCAGCGGCGGCCTTGATCAGGACGGGGTAGCCGATCTCGGCGGCCACCCGGCGCGCGCTGTCCTCGTCGTCGACGCCGCCTTCGGAGCCGGGCACGCAGGGGATGCCGAGGCGCTTGGCGGTGCGCTTGGCCTCGATCTTGTCGCCCATGATGCGGATGTGCTCGGCCTTGGGGCCGATGAAGGCGATCTTGTGGTCCGCCAGCACCTCCGCGAAGCGCGCGTTCTCCGACAGGAAGCCGTAGCCGGGATGGATCGCGTCCGCGCCGGTGATCTCGCAGGCCGAGATCAGGGCGGGGATGTTGAGGTAGCTGTCGCGTGCCGGCGGCGGGCCGATGCAGACGCTCTCGTCGGCGAGGCGCACGTGCATGGCGTCGGTGTCGGCGGTGGAGTGCACCGCGACGGTCGCGATGCCGAGCTCCTTCGCGGCGCGCAGGATGCGCAGCGCGATCTCGCCCCGGTTCGCGATGAGGATCTTGTCGAACATCGGCGCGCCCGTCACTCGATGATCATCAGGGGCTCGCCGAACTCGACCGGCTGGCCGTCCTCGAACAGGACCTCGACCACCGTCCCGGCGCGCGGGGCGACGATGTCGTTGAAGGTCTTCATCGCCTCGATCAGCAGCACGCGCTGGCCGGCCTCGACCTGCGAGCCGACCTCGACGAAGGGCTTGGCGTCCGGCGAGGGGCGGCAATAGGCGGTGCCTACCATCGGCGAGGTGACCGCGCCGGGATGCTCGCGCGGGGAGACCTTCGGCGCCGGCGCCGGCGGGGCGGCCATGGCGGCGGGAGCAGGCGCGGAAGGCGCCGCGGGAGCGTGCGTCGGCGCCGCATAGGGCGCGGCGACGCTCACCACCTGCGCGGGCTGGCGCGCGACGCGGATGCGCAGGTCGCCCTTCTCGACCTCGATCTCGGTCAGGTCCGTCTCGGAGATGAGCCCGGCGAGCTCGCGCACGAGCTCGGGATCGAAGGGGCTGTTCCTGGCCATGGGTGTCGTATGCTCCTGCTACTGTCTTGCGGGCACGGCCGTGGGCGCCCCTTGGGCCCGGCGCATCGCGGAGAGGCAGGCGTCGAAGCCGAGCGTGTAGCTCTCGGCCCCGAAGCCGGCGATCACCCCGATGCAGACCGGCGCGATCAGCGAGCGATGGCGGAAGCTCTCGCGGGCGTGCACGTTGGAGAGATGCACCTCGACCACGCGCGCGCCGGAGCCGGCGATGGCGTCGCGCAGGGCGATCGAGGTGTGGGTGTAGGCACCGGCGTTGAGGACGACGCCCGCACCCGCGAGCCCCGCCTCCTGGACAGCCGTGACGAGGGCGCCCTCGTCGTTGGTCTGGAGAAAGACGAGCGTCACGCCCTCGGCTTCAGCCCTGGCGCGCAGGCCGGCCTCGATGTCGGCGAGCGTCGCGCGGCCGTACACCTCGGGCTCGCGCCGGCCGAGCAGGTTCAGGTTGGGGCCGTTGAGGACGTGGATCGCGATCATGCCTGGCGCCGAACGGGACGAGGGCGCGCGCGAGGGCGCACGCCCGACGCGCCGTCATAGCGGGAAGGCGCGTGCGACGAAAGGGGGAAGCGCGTCGGGGCGCCGCATCGGCGTTCGCGCCGGAGCGGCAGGCTCGCCCCCTCAGCAGCTCAGCGAGCCGCAGGAACGGGCGCTCTCCACCGCCTGGGTCAGCCGCGCCTCGCCGAGCGCGCCGACCAGGACGCCGTCGCCGACCACCCAGCCGGGCGTGCCGGTGACGCCGACGGCGTTGGCGACGTCGAGGTTGCCGGTGATCACCTCGGCGACACGCCTGCCGTTCAGCTCCTGCTGGATGCGGTCGAGATCGAGGCCCATCTCCTCGGCCACCTGCCGGGCACGGGCGCCGTCCACCTGGCCGCGGGTCGAGAGCAGCTCCATGTGGAAGCGCGCCGCCTGCTCGGACGTCATCTGGGCCGCGGCGGCGACGCCGACCTGGGCCGCCTCGAGCGAGGGTGCGCCGAGAATCGGGAAGTCCTTGAGGACCACGCGCAGGTTCGGGTCCTTCTCGATCATCGCCATCACGTCGGGCATCGCGCGCCGGCAGGGGCCGCAATTGTAGTCGAAGAACTCGACGAGCGTCACGTCTCCCTCCGGATTGCCGATGACGACGTCGTGCGGCGAGCGGAAGATCTCGGCCTCGCGCTCGGCCACGGCGGCGCTCTGGCGCGCCTCCTGCTCGGCGGCCTGCCGGCGCTCCAGCTCGGCGAAGGCGTCGAGCAGCACTTCCGGGTTGGCGAGCAGGTACTCCCGCACCACCTCGCCCATTGCCTCGCGCTCCGCCTCCGAGAAGGTCGCGTCCTGCGCGGTGGCGGGAGCCGGGCCCGGGGCGACGGCGAGCACGGCCGTGCCGACGAGCACGAGAGCGAAGAGGCCGGCGAGCGCCGCACGGCGCAGTGGGGAGGCGAGAAGCGAGGTCATGCGGGAGGGGTCCTGTGTCTTCGGCATGGAATCAGCGGGCATGGGATCAGCGGCGGTTCTCGGGGACGAACTCGTAGATGTCCTTGGCGCGCCGCCAGCCGGGCGAGCCCTCGACGAGGCTGCGCATGGCGCGGAAGGCCTGGGTCTGCCCGTTCACGATGTCACCGGCGGCCATGTAGTACTCCGCGGTGGCGAGCTCGGCGAGGCCGATCTGCCCGGTACGGCCGTAGGCCATGGCGAGGTGGCGGAACGGCTCCGGCGCCTCCGGCTCGGCGCGGGTGGCGCGTTCGAGCTGGCGCACGGCCTCCTCGAGGCTGGCGCCGTCGCCGCGCGCGATCAGCGCCTGGCCGTAGAGCACCCGGATCGTCGGCGCGCCGTCCGAGAGCGAAACCGCCCGCCGCAGCGCCTCGGCCGCCTCCTGAGGGCGTGCGCTCTCCAGCAGCAGCTGGCCGCGCAGCTCCTGGAAATAGGCGTTGCCCGGCTCCTCGCGGATGAGGCTGTCGATCAGCTCGATCGCCTCCCGCGAGCGGCCGGTGCGGTGGTTCACCACCGCGCGGGCGTAGCGTGAAGGTGCGGACGTGTCGTGCGGCGGGTAGCGGCGCAGCACGCTCTCGGGGCTGCCGACGAAGCCGAACAGCTTGGCGCGGGCGAGGTCGTGGCGGCGCTGCAGCGCCGGCGGGTCGCGCCGGTCTCGATACGGGCTGTCCGCCGCCAGCCGCTCGAGCTGCGCGATGCGCTCGGCCGGGAGCGGATGGCTCATCAGGTAGGGATCGACCGCGCTCGATCGGAACAGGCCGGTATCGGCGAAGCGCCGGAAGGTGGTGATCATCCCCACGGGGGACTGGCCCGTGGCCGTGAGATAGCGCACCGCCGCGATGTCCGCCGCCTGCTCCTCCGAGCGCTGGTAGGAGAGCAGGTTGCGGCGCACCATCTCCTGCGAGCCGGAGAAGATGCCGGCGGCTCCGAGCCCGGGATTGCCGACGTTCGAGCCGCCCGACACGGCTCCCGCCATGGCGCCGGCGCCCAGCATCATGCCGACGATCGAGAGGACCTGCGCGTTGGCCACCTCCTGGCGCAGGCGCGCGAGGTGGCCGCCTGCGATGTGGCCGGTCTCGTGGGCGATGACGCCGATGATCTCGTTGGGCGTCTCCGCCTGCATCAGCGCGCCGATGTTGATGAAGATCCGGCGGCCGTCCGCGACGAAGGCGTTGAAGCTGGTGTCGTTGATCAGGACGATGCGCGTCCCGTCCTCGCTGATGCCCGCGGTGCGGAAGATCGGGCGGGCATAGTCCGCGAGCAGGCGCTCGATCTCGGCGTCGCGCACGATGGCGAGGCTGCGCCCCTGCGCCTCGACGGGGTGCGTCGGCACGAGCGCCATCGCGCCGGCGAGGAGGCCCGCGAGCGCACCGCGCGCGGCGCGCGCGCGCCGCGGGGAGCGGGAGCCGGCGCAGACGCGGGCGGAGCGGAGGCGGGCGGGGAATAGGCGCGACAGGATCGTCATCGTTCTACCTGATGGGCGTCCCCGAAGATGATCGGCCGCGGCCGACGACCGGCGATCGCGGCTTGCGAGCTTCGGGAGTGTACGGGTACAGGCTAGCCAGGAACATGGTCAAATCACGGTTTCGTCGGCCACCGCGGCGAAATCGCCTCCGCGCCCGGCGCCGGGGACCGGCCGATGGGAGATGCCCGATGCAGGACGGCCCGATGCACGACGACCCGAGAGAGCACGCCCGCGAGCCCGCGCCCAGGATCGCCGCGCGCGCCCGGGCCGTCGCCCCCTTCCTTGCCCTCGACGTGCTCGCCGAGGCCGCGGCGAAGGAGCGCGCCGGCGCGGACATCGTGCACATGGAGGTCGGCCAGCCCTCGGCCCCCGCGCCGCGGGCCGCGCGCGAGGCGGCGACGGCCGCGATCGCCGCCGGGCGCGTCGGCTACACCGAGGCGCTCGGCATCGCGCCTCTGCGCGAACGCATCGCCCGGCACTACCAGGAGACCTACGGCGTGTCGGTGCCGCCGGAGCGGATCATCGTGACGACGGGCTCCTCGGCGGGCTTCGTGCTGGCCTTCCTGGCGATGTTCGAGCCCGGGGACCGCGTCGCGATTACGGCGCCGGGCTACCCCGCCTACCGCAACACGCTGATGGCGCTCGGCATCGAGCCGGCGACCATCCCGCTCGCCGCCGCCTCGGGCTGGGTCATGACGGGAGCGGCGCTCGAGGCCGCCCACGCCGAGCGTCCGCTCGCGGGCGCGCTCGCCATGAGCCCGGCCAACCCGTCCGGCACGATGATGGACGAGGCCACCCTCTCCGAGGTGGCACGGGTGTGCCGCGCGCGGGGAATGTGGCTCGTCTCCGACGAGATCTACCACGGCCTCACCTACGGGGCGCCGGCGCCGACGGCGCTGCGCTTCGATCCCGACGCGGTGATCGTCAACTCGTTCTCGAAGTACTATTGCATGACCGGCTGGCGGATCGGCTGGCTCGTCGTGCCCGAGCGCCTGGCACGCGCGGTCGAGCGGCTGGCGCAGAGCCTCTACATCTGCGCGCCCTACCTCTCGCAGGTGGCCGCGCTCGCCGCCTTCGACGCCACCGAGGAGCTCGAGGCCGTCAAGGCGGGCTACGCGCGCAATCGCGCCATGCTGCTCGAGGAGCTCCCCCGCATCGGCCTCGGCCGGCTCCACCCGGCCGACGGCGCCTTCTACATCTATGCCGACGTCTCCCGCTTCACCGACGACTCGCTCGCGTTCTGCCGCCGCCTGCTGGACGAGGCCGGCGTCGCCGCGACGCCGGGCGTCGACTTCGACCCGATCGAGGGCGCGCACTGGCTGCGCCTGTCCTTCGCGGGCTCCTTCGAGGCGTGCCGGGAGGGGGTGCGGCGCCTGGGCGGGTTTCTCGCGCGCGGTTGATCCGGCGCCTGATCCGGCACCCGGCTCCGCCCGCGCGGCGACCGGGCGCGGGAGCCTCGCGGCGGGCGCGGCGTTGAGATGGAGTTGACCCGGCGCGCGCGATCCCGCATGCGCTCGTGACGGATCCGTCCCAGGTTCCTCCCTCAAGGCCCCCGTCGGGGGCCCCCGCTCAGAGTCCCGCCCGATGTCCCTCGTCGAATCCGTCCGCAAGGTCTTCGTGCCGATCCACAAGGAAGGCTACCCGTTCATCGCGATCGCGGCCGTGGGCTCGGTCGCGCTCGGCTTCCTGTGGGAGCCGCTGTTCTGGCTCGGCCTCGTGATCACGGCGTGGGTCTGCTACTTCTTCCGCGACCCGCCGCGCACGACGCCGGTGCGCGAGGGCCTGGTGATCTCCCCCGCCGACGGGCGCGTGAGCATGATCACCACCGCGATCCCGCCGCACGATCTCGACCTGCCGCGCGAGCCGATGACGCGGATCTCGGTCTTCATGAACGTCTTCAACTGCCACGTGAACCGCGCGCCGGTCTCCGGCACCATCACCCAGCAGGTCTACTCGAAGGGACTGTTCCTCAACGCCGAGCTCGACAAGGCGAGCGAGGACAACGAGCGCAACTCCCTCGTCATCGAGACGAACGGCACGGAGATCGCGGTGGTGCAGATCGCGGGCCTGGTGGCGCGGCGCATCGTCTCCTTCGTGCGCGAGGGCGAGGAGATCGAGGCCGGCGACCGCTTCGGGCTGATCCGTTTCGGCTCGCGGCTGGACGTCTACCTGCCCCTCTCCGCCCGCCCGCTCGTCGGATTCGGGCAGAACGCCATCGCCGGCGAGACCGTGCTCGCGGACCTGCGCTCGCAGGAGCCGCCGCGGCGCTTCCGCGCCGGCTGAACCGCGGCCGCGCCGCAGCCGTTGACCGACCCATGAGTGATTTCTTCGCCCCCTTCGCCCCGGATCCGAACGAGCCGCGCCGGCGCCGCTTCAAGCCGGTGCCGTTCCGCGTCATCGCGCCGAACCTGATCACGCTGCTCGCCCTGTGCCTGGGCCTGACGGCGATCCGTCTCGGCTACGAGGGCCGGCTCGAGCTCGCGATCTACGCGATCCTCGTCGCCGCCGTGCTCGACGCGATCGACGGGCGGGTGGCGCGGCTGCTCAAGGGAACGTCTCGCTTCGGGGCAGAGCTCGATTCCCTGTCGGACTTCGTCAACTTCGGCGTGGCGCCGGCGCTCATCCTGTTCGCCTTCACGCTCGACGAGGTGGGCGGCGTCGGCTGGGCGGCGGCGCTCGTCTTCGCCATCGCATCGTGCCTGCGGCTCGCGCGCTTCAATGCGGCGCTGGACAACCCGCACAAGCCCGAGTGGCAGAAGAACTACTTCGTCGGCATGCCGGCTCCCGCGGGCGCGCTGGCCGCGCTCCTGCCGATCTACCTCTTTTTCCTCGGCATCCCTGCAGACAGCGAGGTGGCCGCGCCGTTCAACCTCGCCTACGTCGTCGCCATCGGCTTCATGATGGTCTCGACGGTGCCGACCTTTTCCGGCAAGACGCTGGGCAAGCAGGTCCCGCGCGAACGGGTGCTGCCGCTGTTCGTCGGCGCGGTGGCGCTGGTCGCGCTGCTCGTCTCCTTCCCCTTCGCCATGCTGGCGATCGCCGTGCTCGTCTATCTCGCGACGATCCCCGTGGGCATCCAGCGCTATCGCAAGCTCGCCAGGGCGCACGCGACGGCGCACGCCGAGGCGGCTGCGCACGCGAAGGCCGCAAGCCTGCCCGATACCGATGCCACCGCGCCGGCGAGCGGGCCGGAGGCCGGCGGTGAGCCCGACGATCGGCCGGCGGGGCCCTGAGCCCGTTCACAAGCGTGCCCAGGCCGGCTAGAGCATCATCCCACCAAGTGGAATCCGGTTGGTGGATCAGATGATGCTCCACAAAGACGTCCGCCCGCCCGGCCTGAGGAGGATCAAGCCCCGTGTCCCTGTTCGGATCGCGCGAGACGGAATGGCGCCCCAAGCTCGTGCTCGCCTCCGCCTCCCCGCGACGTCTCCAGCTCCTCCAGCAGATCGGGCTCGAGCCCGACGCGCTGCTCCCGGCCGATGTCGACGAGACGCCGCTGAAGCTCGAGAAGCCGCGCGACCTCGCCAGGCGGCTGGCCGCCGAGAAGGCGCGCGGCGCCCTGCGCGTCGCTCGCGCCGACGAGGCGCTGAAGGGCGCCTACCTCGTCTCGGCTGACACGGTGGTGGCGGTGGGCCGGCGCATCCTGCCCAAGGCCGAGATCGTCGACGAGGCCGCCGGCTGCCTGCGCCTGCTCTCGGGGCGCCAGCACCGGGTCTATACCAGCGTGTGCGTGGTGACCCCCAAGGACGCCTTCCGCGAGCGCGTGGTCGAGACGCGGGTGCGCTTCAAGCGCCTGTCGCAGGACGAGATCGACGGCTACCTCGCTTCCGGCGAATGGCGCGGCAAGGCCGGGGGCTACGCCATCCAGGGCCTCGCCGGCGCCTTCGTGGTGAACCTCGTGGGGTCCTATCCGGCGGTCGTGGGTCTCCCCATCTACGAGACCGCGGCGCTGCTGGAGGGCGAGGGCTACCCCGTGCGGCTGTCGTGGCTCAACGCCGCCTGAGCGCCCGCACGCAGAGACGACGGAGTGAGCATGCCCGAGAAGAGAGCCGCCGACGATCTGGTCCCCATGGAGGGCAGCGTCTGCCCAATCTGCGGCAGGACCTCGATCGTGCGCTATCGCCCGTTCTGCTCCAAGCGCTGCGCCGACGTGGATCTCCAGCGCTGGTTCACGGGCGCCTACGCCGTGCCGGTGGTGGAGGAGGACAAGTCGGCGGACGGGGACGACGAGGTGGGGTGAGGAACTCCCACTTCTCGGCGCCGTTGACAATCCTTGCCAATTACACCCATGATCGTCGGTGGAGGTTTGCCATGGCGACGATGAACGTGTCTCTTCCCGAGGCGATGAAGGAGTGGGTCGAGGCGCAGGCCGAGACCGGGCGCTACGCTAACTCCAGCGACTATGTCCGCGATCTCATTCGCCGCGATCAGGAGCGGCGGGAGAAGCTCGTCGCATTCCAGGCGCTCGTGACGGAAGGGCTGGAGAGCGGGTTCAGCGATCGATCGATCGACGAAATGATCGCCGAAGCATTGAAGTCGCCCTGAGCCGTGGCGCCGAGCCGTGGCCTGGCGTCTCACTAGGAAGGCGGACGCGGATCTCGTCCGGATCGTGCGTGAGAGCAAGGCACTCTTCGGCGCGGCGCACGCGGCGGCCTACGCGCGTGGGCTGCAGAAGTCGTTCGACTTCCTCGCGGAGAACCCGCGGGCGGCCCGGGAGCGCGACGATGTCGTTCCACCCGTGCACGTTCTTCCGTTCAGGTCGCACCTGATCGTCTATCGCCTGGAGGAAGGCGACCACGTCGCCATCGTTCGCCTTCGGCATGCACGAGAGGACTGGGTCGCCGATCCGACCTGACGCTCCGCTTTCGAGGGCGGCTCGTCTCGACTCTCGCAGGGCTCGTCCACACCGACCCTCAGCCCCCTTCCATCGCCCTTGCATCCCCCCGCCGGCCGGTCCATATGTGGGTCCGGGAGGTTGGCGAGGGACGTCTCACTCGCCAACCGGGTCAGGTCCGGAAGGAAGCAGCCCTAACGAGACCGAACGGGTTCTCGTCCAGCCTCCCACCCCTTTCCTCTCGCGCGGCCCCATCGTCTCGCGCCAGTCCCCGCCAGCGCCGCGATGACCGACGAGACGCAGACGCTCCCCCCTTCCGCCGACGAGCCCGCCTTCCCCGGGCTGGCGCCCGCGCCGGCTGGGAGCGCCTCCCAAGCGCCCGCGCCTTATCGCGTGCTGGCCCGCAAGTACCGCCCGCGCTCCTTCGACGACCTGATCGGCCAGGACGCGATGGTGCGCACGCTCTCCAACGCCTTCGCCACCGGGCGCATCCCGCAGGCCTGGATGCTCACCGGCGTGCGCGGCGTCGGCAAGACCACGACGGCGCGAATCCTGGCGCGCGGCCTCAACTACGAGCGCGAGGACGGCGGCGGCGGCCCGACCATCGACCTCGCCGAGCCGGGGCGCCATTGCGAGGCGATCGTCGAGGGCCGCCACATCGACGTGCTGGAGATCGACGCGGCCTCCAACAACGGCGTCGAGAACATCCGCCAGATCTCGGACGCGGTGCGTTATTCGCCGGTGTCGGCCCGCTACAAGGTCTACATCGTCGACGAGGTGCACATGCTCTCGAACGCGGCCTTCAACGCGTTCCTGAAGACGCTGGAGGAGCCGCCGCCGCACGCGAAGTTCGTCTTCGCGACGACCGAGATCCACAAGGTCCCCGTCACCATTCTCTCGCGTTGCCAGCGCTTCGACCTCAAGCGCGTGCCCGGCGACCTGCTGGTCGCGCATCTGGCGAAGATCTGCGGGCAGGAGGGCGTCGAGGCGGCGCCCGAGGCGCTCACCGCCATCGCACGCGCCGCCGAGGGATCGGTGCGCGATTCGCTCTCGCTGCTCGACCAGGCGATCGCCCACGGGGCGGGCGCCGTCGCCGCCGAGACCGTGCGCGACATGCTGGGGCTCGCCGACCGCACGCGCATCATCGACCTGTTCGAGGCGGTGATGAAGGGCGACGTCGAGAGCGCCTTCGCGGCCCTGAAGGAGCAGTACGATAGCGGGGCGGACCCCGCGATGGTGCTCCAGGAGCTCGCCGGCTTCACCCACCTGACCACGCGCATGAAGCTCGTGCCCCAGGCGGACCAGGACCCGACGCTCTCGCAGGAGGAGCGCACCCGGGCGGCGGAGTACGCCCGCACGCTCTCGGTGCGGGTGCTGTCGCGGGCCTGGCAGATCCTGCTCAAGGCGATCCCGGAAGTCGCCCAGGCGCCGCGTCCGATGCCGGCGGCGGAGATGGCGCTCGTGCGCCTCGCCTACGCCGCCGACCTGCCGACGCCGGACGAGGCGCTGCGCATGCTCAAGGACGGGTCGGGCGCGATCGCGGCGGGAGCCGGGGCGCGAGCCGGCGCCGGCGCGAGCGCGGGCGGGCCGGTTCCGCACGCGGGGGAGTCGGCCGGGGCGATGGCCGAGCCGCCGCCGCCCCGCGAGGCCGCGATGGCGGGGGGCGGGCGGGCCGCGCTGCCGCCGGCCAAGGCACTGCTCTCGGCGGTTCCGACGGCACCGCGGCCCGATCCGGCGCCCGCCGCGCGTCCCGCCGCGGCGGAGACGGCGCCCGCGGTGAAGCTCGCGCGTTTCGAGGACCTCGTCGCCTTCGTCGGCGAGCGCCGCGACATCGGCCTCAAGCGCGCGCTCGAATGCGACGTGCGCCTCGTGCGCTACGAGGACGGGCGGCTCGAGTTCGCCCTGGCCGATTCGGGCCGGCGGGACCTGCCCAACGAGATCTCCCGCAAGCTCGGCGAGCTCACCGGCCGGCGCTGGGTCGTGGCGCTCTCGCGCGAGGAGGGCGCGCCGCCCCTCGCGGAGGTGGCGGCCGAGGCCGCCCGCGAGCGCCGCCGCGACGCCCAGAACCATCCCCTCGTGCAGAGCGTGCTGGCCCGCTTTCCGGGCGCGCAGATCGTCGACGTGCGCGAGCGCGCGCCTCTCGAGGACGACGAGGGCGCCGCGCTCGGCGGCGGCATCTCCGAGGCGGCGGAGCCGATGGCGCCGCCGGCCGAGGACGAGGAGCTCTAGGGCGCCCCGTAGCCGCGGGCTCTGCGACGCCCTATCCTCTGCCCATGAGCGACCCCTCCCCCTCCGAGGCCGACTTCGCCCTCGACCGGCGCCTCGCCGCCGACACGCTGCCCGTGGGCGATCTCGGCATCTCGAGCGTGCTGCTGATGAACGACGCGCGCTTCCCCTGGCTGATCCTGGTGCCGCGCCGGCCGGGCCTCGTCGAGATCGCCGATCTCGCGGAGAGCGACGCGCAGGCGCTGATGAGCGAGATTCGCGTCGCGACACGGGTGCTGCTCGAGGTCGCCCGCCCAGACAAGGTGAATGTCGGGGCGCTCGGCAACATGGTCTCCCAGCTGCACGTCCACGTGCTCGCCCGTTTCGCGTCCGATCCCGCCTGGCCCGGTCCCGCCTGGGGCCACGGGACGCGCATCCCCTACCCGCCCCACGCGGCGCAGGCGCTCCTCGAGCGGCTGCGCGCGGGCTTCGCGGCGGCCTGAGCCGCCGCGGCACCGGAGACCGACCATGCCGAACACGAACCCGCCGCTCGGCTTTTCCGTGAACGGCCTCGTCCGTCACACCAGCGAGCACGGCGACGCGGCGCTGGCGCGACATGCGGGAGACCCCGACGCGCTGAGCGTGCTGTTCTGCGGCGACACCCCGCTGCTGCGGCGCGAGGGCGACGGGCTCGGGAGCCTGCATCCGCAGCCGTCGCTTGCGGGGCTCGACGTCACGGTGCAGGTCTATCTCGGCACGCTCGACGGCCGCGCGGTCCTCGCCACCGCCGCGCCCGCCGACGCGCTCGAGGCGATCGCGACGCGGCCGGGCGTGGAGCCTCACGACCTGCGCGGGCTCGCGACCCGTGGCCTCGTGCCCGAACGCGAGATCGGCCTCCTCGCCCAGGCGAAGTCGCTCCTCTCCTGGCATGGGCGGCACGGCTTCTGCGCGAATTGCGGCGCGCCGACGCGGGTGTCCGCCTCCGGCTACCGACGCGACTGCGAGGCCTGCGGCGCCCAGCACTTCCCGCGCACGGACCCGGTCGTGATCATGCTGATCACGCACGGCGACAGCTGCCTGCTCGGCCGCCAGGCGCGGTTTCCCTCGGGCAACTACTCCTGCCTCGCCGGCTTCCTCGAGCCCGGCGAGACGGTGGAGAACGCGGTGCGCCGGGAGACCTTCGAGGAGGCCGGCGTGCGGGTGGGCGCCGTCTCCTACGCCCTCTCCCAGCCTTGGCCGTTCCCGTCCTCGCTGATGCTCGGCTGCGTCGGCGAGGCGCTCGGCGACGCGCTGACGATCGACCGCGAGGAGCTCGAGGACGCGCGCTGGTTCACCCGCGCGGAGGTGCGCCTGATGCTCGACGGCGCACACCCGGACGGCCTGCGCGTACCGCCGCCAGTGGCGATCGCGCATCATCTCGTGCGGCTGTTCGTCGCCGAAGGATGACCGGGCCGCGGGGCGGCCTCAGCCGGCGAGGAGCCGCAGCGCCTCGGCGTGAACGCGCCTGTCCCCGGCGGCGACGATCGCCCCGCCCTGCGAGGCGTCGCCCCCGTCCCAGCTGGTGACGACGCCGCCGGCGCCCTCGATGATCGGGATCAGCGCGACGACGTCGTAGGGCGCGAGCCCCGCCTCGACCACGCAGTCGATGTGGCCGGCGGCGAGCATGCAGTAGGCGTAGCAGTCGAAGCCGAAGCGCACGTTGCGCGCCGCCGCCTCGACCCGCTCGAAGGCGGCGCGCTCCGCGCCCTCGGCGAACAGGCGCGGGGTCGTCGCCGAGAGCGTCGCCTCGGCGAGGCTCGCGCAGCGGCGCGTTCGCAGGCGCCGCTCCCCGACGCCGGCCCCGGGGATCGGGCCGCGATAGGTCGCCTTGCCGCCGTCGCCGAAGAAGCGCTCGCCGGTGAAGGGCTGGTGCATCAGGCCGTAGCAGGCCCGGCCGTTGCGGGTGAGGCCGATCAGCGTGCCCCAGCTCGGCAGGCCGGAGATGAAGGCGCGCGTCCCGTCGATCGGGTCGAGCACCCAGACGTACTCTGCGTCGGCTCCCTCGACCCCGTATTCCTCGCCCACGATGCCGTGGCCGGGGAAGGCGCGCTTGATCAGGTGCCGCATGGCCGATTCGCCGGCCTTGTCGGCCTCGGTCACCGGGTCGAAGCCGCCGTCGCGCCCGCCCTTGTCGGACGCCGCCAGCGTCGTGCGGAAGAACGGGAGGATCGCTTTCGCCGAGGCGGTCGCGAGATCGTCGACGAAGCTTGCGAAATCGACCAGGGCCATGCCGCCGCACCTTGCCTGAGGGAACCGCGCCCTCAATCTCACGACCGGCCCGCCGGGACAAGCCGCGAACGCCTTCGGGATCGCACCTGCGCGCTGAGTGCAATGGAAAAGCGCTCACGCGGTCGTGATATGCGTTCGACGCATGCGGCTACGCGCTGGGAGAAGGCCACGCACGCATTTCCGGCCGGGCGGGGGCTTGCATTTTGTGCGGCGCAATGTATCTTGTGCAGTGCGGTAGGGCATGGCGTTGCCCTCCCGTATGCCCTCCTTGGGCGTTTCCTCCCTAGACTTAGGGCCGCTCTCCGGAGCGGCCCCTTTTTTTGTCCGGACGCCATCGTCGCGTCGGCGACGCGGCGGGAGAAGACCGCCATTGGTCGAAGCCGGCCTCTGTGGCCGGCACGGGGGCACCGGGGAAAGCCGAGCTCGAGCCCGACGGGGCGGGCGCGGGACGCCGCGGCGAGGCGGGCTCACGGCCCGCGTCGCCGCGCGCCCGTCGTCAGGCCACCTTCGCCGCCTTGGCGGCGGCGTCGGCGCTCACCGGGAACTCCGGCAGCTCGATGTCGACCTCGAGCAGCGACATCGACTCGCCCCGGTCCATCTTGACGCGCACCTTGTCGCGCTCGACCGGCACGTGCTTGGCGATGACGGCCAGGATCTCCTCGCGCAGGACCGCGACGAGATCGGAATTGCCGATCACGGCGCGCTCGTGCGCGAGCAGGACCTGGAGACGCTCGCGCGCCACCGGCGCGGACGAGCGACGCGTGAACAGGTTGAGCAGATTCATGCGGCCCTCCTTCCGAAGAGCTTCCCGAAGAAGCCCCTCTTCTCGCTGGGTACCATCACGGGCAGGGTCGCCCCTTCCAGCCGCCGTGCCGCGTCGAAATAGGCGCGTGCGGGCGTGGAGCCCGGCTCGCAGAGGGTCACGGGGCTGCCGAGATTCGACGCACGCAGCACGTCCTGGCTCTCGGGGATGATGCCGAGGAGCGGGATCGAGAGGATCTCCAGGACGTCGTCCACCTTGAGCATGTCGCCCCTCTCGGCGCGCACGGGGTCGTAGCGGGTGAGCAGCAGGTGCTTGTTCACCCGCTCGCCCGCTTCGGCCTTCAGGGTCTTGGAATCCAGGAGCCCGATGATGCGGTCGGAATCGCGCACCGACGACACTTCCGGGTTGGTCACCACGATCGCCTCGTCCGCGTGGCGCATGGCCAGCGTCGCGCCGCGCTCGATGCCGGCGGGGCTGTCGCAGATCACCCAGTCGAACTTCTCGCGCAGCTCGTCCATCACCCGATCGATGCCCTCGACGGTGAGGTTGTCCTTGTCCCGCGTCTGCGAGGCCGGGAGCAGATGCAGCGTGTCGCAGCGCTTGTCCCGGATCAGTGCCTGGGCGAGCTTGGCGTCGCCTTGCACCACGTTGATCAGGTCGTAGACCACGCGCCGCTCGGCGCCCATCACCAGATCCAGGTTGCGGAGGCCGACGTCGAAGTCGACCACCACCACGTTCTTCCCGCCGGCGGCCAGAGCGGCCCCGAGCGCTGCGGTCGAGGTCGTCTTGCCGACGCCTCCCTTACCCGATGTCACGACCAGAACCTTGGCCATCGCCACCACCTCCGTTGTTGCCCCCGCGTCGTCGGCGTGATTCGTCAGCCGATCGCCGCAATCTTCATGGCGTCGCCCTCGAGCCAGACCTGTGCCGGCTGGCCGCGCAGCGACGCCCCGATGTCCTCGGCCGTCTTGTAGAGGCCGTCGATCGCCACGAGCTCGGCCTCGAGCTTGCGGCAGAAAATACGCGCCCGCGCATCGCCGGTGGCGCCCGCCAGCGCCCGGCCGCGCAGCGCGCCGTAGACGTGGATCGAGCCGCCGGCGACCACCTCCGCGCCCGAGGCGACGGAGCCGAGCACGGTGACGTCGCCGTCCGTGAAGACGATGGACTGGCCGGAGCGGACCGGCTGGTCGATGATCAGCGAGGGCGGGGACTGCGGCGCCTGCGCGGCCTGCGCGTCCGCGATGGCGCTCGCCGCGGCCTTGGCGGCGGACTCGGCCGCCGATTCGGCGGCGGGTCCGCCCTGCCGCGTCTCGGCGGCGGCCTCGACCGCCGCCTGGGCGGCGGCACGGGCGGCGGCGGCGCGCTCGGCCTCCAGCGCCGGGTCGATGTCGTTCGCCGGGCGCCCGCCGCGCATCTCCGGCGGCAGGCCGGGCCCGAGCTGCGAGGGCTTGGCGTTCTCCACGCCCATGATGCGCACGCCGCGCTGCCCGAGCTTCTCGACGAGCTCGGCGAGCCCCTCGCGATTCACCGGGAGGCCCTTGAGGTCGAGCACGATCGGGCGCCCGAGAAAGAACCCGGCCGACTTCTCCGCCAGCGCGTCGAGCCGCGCCAGCCAGTCGTCGAACGGCTGCTCCGGCGCGAGCACCAGGGCGACGAAGGAGCGGCCGCGAAAGCGGATGGCGGCGGCCGGGGCCGACGCGGTCTCGGGCTCGGGATCGGGCTGGAGGGAGAGTGCGTTCATGGCTCGGGCGGGCTGGAGGAATCCTGACGCACCCGATTTGGAAGGCTTAGGGTTAACGGTGGGTTAATCGAACCGGCGGGAACGGCAAGTTTTGCCGAGCGCGGTGGCGGCCACGAGAGGGCGGGCGCGCCGGCCCGCCCAAAACCGGCATGCGGGCCAGCCGCTCAGCCCGGCGGCCGCACGACCATCTCGATCTCGAGCTGGAGCTCGGGGGTCGCCAGCGCCGCGACGCCGACGCCCGTGAGGCTCGGCTTCGCCCCGTCGAGGAAGCCGGCCAGCGCCCCCATGATGGTCGCCTGCGCCTCCGGACGCAGGTCGAGCGCGAAGATGCGCATCTGCACGATGTCGTCGGGCCGCGCGCCGAGGGCGGCCAGGGCGTGGCGCAGGTTCGCGACCACGATCGCGGCCTGCGACTCCAGTGCCTGCGGAACGGCGCCGCCTTCCGGACGCCACGCCACCTGGCCGGAGACGAAGGCCAGCCGGCCGGGCTCGGATATGGAGATCTGGGAATAGCCGATGCTGCCGGAGTTGGGCAGGTCGGTCGGGTTCAGGCGGGTGACGGCTGCGGGCATGGATCTCATCCTCGTTTGAAAGTCCCGGCACCGCACATACACTCGGCCATTGGCGAACGGTTTTCGCCTCTGCGGCGACCCCGCCGCGTCGAACCCGCCGGGGGAGGAGGAGGTCGCCATGGTCGCAGCGCACGTCACCAGGATCCTGCTCTTCCTTTCGGTCGTGGACGCGGGAAGCTTCGTGGCCGGTGGCCGCGCCTTCGGGCTGTCGCGCTCCGCCGCCGGCAAGTCTCTGGCGCGTCTCGAGGAACACTACGGCGCACGGCTCCTGAACCGGACCACACGCGCGATCGCCCTGACGCAGGAGGGTCGTTGGCTCTACGAGCATGGCAAGGCCATCCGCGCCGCGATCGAGGCCGCCGATCTCGCCATGACGGGCGAGTCCAGCGAGCCGAGCGGCACCCTGCGGATCACCGCACCCGACGCGCTGGGACGCCGCCTGGTGCTGCCCGTCGTCCGGCGTTTCCTGGAGCGCTGGCCGGAGATGCGAATTGAGATGACCGTCTCGGATCGCGTCGACAGGATCGTGGAGGACGGCTACGACCTCGCGATCCGGGTCGGGATGACGTCCCCCGATCCGGGCCTCGTCGTGCGAACCATCGCGACGGACGAGCCGGTCCTGGTCGCGGCCCCGTCCTACCTGCACGATCGCGCCCGCCCGGAGTCGATCGAGCAGCTGAGCCTCCACGATCTGCTGCAGTTCTCCGACTCGGGCGCGCGGCAGGGCTGGTATCTGCGCGACGAGGGCGGCGCGTTCGTTCGCGCGGGAGGCCGTGTCCGCCTGCGGCTGGACAGCGGCGCCGCCTTGCGCGACTGCGCCCTGGCCGGGATGGGTATCGCGCTCCTGCCGAGATTGCTCGTCGGTGCCGACCTTCAGGCCGGCCGGCTCGAGCAGGTTCTCCCGGACGTGGATTGCGGCCGTGTGCCCATCGTGGCGCTCTACCCGCACCGACGCCTGCTCGAGCCGCGGGTGAGGCGCTTCGTCGACCTCCTGGCCGAGCAGGCGCCCTGAGCGAGATGCCGGGCGCCCTCACCCCCGCCGCCGCGCGAACACCGCGTCGAACGCACTCAAGGCCAGGACCCCGCCCTCGCGGATCTCCCCGCGGAAGCCCGGGCCGTCCACCACCTCCCAGCCTGCGCGATCCTCTTCCGGCAGGCGCCAGGTGAAGGGCGCGTCGGAGAGGTTGAAGGCGCACAAGAGGCGCGCGTCGTTCGCCGCGCGCTCGTAGACGACGAGCGGCGCGGGGGCCTCCTCGAGCAGGCGCTGGGTGCCGCCGCGCAGCGCCGGCTCGCCGCGGCGCCAGCCGAGGATGCGGCGATAGGCGTTGAGCACGCTGTCGGGGTCGGCCTCCTGGCGGTCGACGGCCAGGGGTCGGTGGTCCTCGGAGAGCGGCAGCCAGGGTATCTGCGCGCTGAAGCCGCCGAAGGGCGCGTCCGCCTCCCAGGGCATGGGCGTGCGGCAGCCGTCGCGACCCTTGAAGTCCGGGTAGAGGTGCAGGCCCCACGGGTCGCGCAGGTCGTCGAGGCCGATCTCCGCCTCGGTGAGGCCGAGCTCCTCGCCCTGGAAGACCAGCGCGCCGCCCTTCTGCGTCGCCATGATCGCGCACATCAGCCGCGCGAAGGCGTGCCCGAAGCCCTGCTCGGCCGGGCGCACGCCCCAGTTGCTCATCAGCCGCGTCGAGTCCTGGTTGCCGGCCACCGTCATGATCGTGGCATGCGGGCGCTCGGCCGTGGCGCGGATCTGCCGACGCAGGACGTCGACGTCGAGGTCGGAGTTGATCAGGTCGAAATGATAGGCCGCGTGCAGCCGCCCAGGGGTGGTCGCCTCGGCGCAGAAGGGGATCGAATCCACGTCGGAGGCCTCTCCGAGGAGGAATCGGTCGTCGCCGAAACGGTCGGTCAGCGCACGCATGCGCTCGAACAGGGCCATCGACGCCGGCAGGCCGCGGTCGAAGAAATGCTCCTGCTGGCGGAAGGGATTGTTCGGCCCGCCGCCGACGAGGATCGACGGGCCGGTCGAGGCGATCGGCGGGTTGTCACGCAGGTCCGGGTCGCTGAGCAGGCATTGCACCGCGTCGAGGCGGATGCCGTCGATGCCGCGGCCGAGCCAGAAGGCCATTTCCGCGCAGATCGCATCGACCACCTCGGGATTGTGTAGGTTGAGGTTCGGCTGGCACTCGAGGAAGGCGTGGTAGCGGTACTGGCTGCGCCGCGGCTCCCAGGTCCAGGCGCTGCCGCCGAAGGAGGAGAGCCAGTTGGAGGGCGGCGCCCCGTCGCGGCGCGCGTCCGCCCAGACGTACCAGTCCGCCTTCGGGTTATCGCGCGAGGACCGGCTCTCCTGGAACCACGGGTGCTGCTTGGAGGTGTGGCAGGGGGTGAAGTCCACGATCGTGCGCATCCCCCGCTCCCGTGCGCCGAGCACGAGCCGGTCGAGGTCGGCGATCTCGCCGAAGATCGGGTCGACGACACGGAACTCGGAGATGTCGTAGCCGAAATCCTGCATCGGCGACTTGTAGAACGGCGAGAGCCAGAGCGCGTCGACGCCGAGCGCGGCGATGTAGTCGAGCTTCTCGGTGACGCCATTCAGATCACCGATGCCGTCGCCGTTCGTGTCGCGGAAGCTGCGCAGGTAGATCTGGTAGATCACCGCGCTCGCCCACCAGGGCGTGGCGGTGGCCTTTGCTTGATTGCTGGTCTTCGATTGGGTCTCGCTCATCCGCTCGCTTTCATCCGACCGCTGGGTGCGGCAGGCAAACGACGCGGGCAGCGCTCCGGTTTCGCGCGGGAGGGGGCGCCCGCTCGGGCGAGCCGACGAGCTTGCTCACGCGAGCCGCGTCAGCGCCCATCCGGTGGCGGCGATGTGCGCGAGCGTGATCGCGACCGAGAGCCCGTGCAGGCGCGCGAAGCGCCCCTTCGCGCCCGAGTCCGTCGCGGCGTTGATGGCAGGCATCAGCGCTTGGCGCGTCGGCACCGTCGTCACCGCCACCGCCGCCATCAGCGCCGCCGCCGGCGGATCGATCGGTGCCAGCAGCAGCGCCGAGAGCGCGGCCGTGGCGATCACGAAGAGGTAGAAGTGCGGGAACGCCTTGCGGATCGTCGGCCCCGCGGTCTCCGGCGGCAGGGCGGTGAACAGGAAGGCCGCGAAGCCGAAGGAATAGAGCACCATGCCTCCGAACAGGAGGGCGAGGGTGAGGAGCGCGAGCGTGGCGAGCATGACCGGTTGCGTCTGCGAAGCGTCGCCGGCGAGATGGCGCAGCGGCCCGGCGCGTCAACGCGGCGGGACGTCTCGCCGTGCAGCGCGTTCCGGCCGGGCCGCGGCATCGGGCTCGGTCGCCTGCAGGACGACGTCGAGGGCCTCCTCCGGCGCGTCCCAGGCGGGGAAGTGGCCGCAATCCTCGAACCAGTGCAGTCGCGCCGAGGGGAACGCGGCGCAGGCGCGCTGGGCCTGCGCGGGCCGGCAGAGGCGGTCCTGCCGTCCCCAGCCGATCACGACCGGCCCGCTCGGTGCCGCCGCGGGCCCCTCCTGCGCGGGGCCGCGGGCGAGGTCGCGGATCAGCGGGCCGACGGTCGGGGTCCGCGCCAGGCCGTCGATCTCGCGCGCCGCGAGATCCGCGGGCACGCGGGCGGGATGGGCCGAGAGCTGGGCGAGGAGGAGGCTGCGGGTGGCGGCGTTGCGCGCGAGCGGCCCGCGCAGGGACCCGAGCCCGCGCAGCGCGACGAGCGAGGCCGTCAGCGTCGTGCGGAACCAGGTCCGCTCGCGGCCGCGCCAGAACCCGCCGGGGTCGAGCGCCACGATCGGCCCGCCGAGACCCCGTCGGGCCATCTCGAGCACGAGCCGCGCACCGAGCGACGCGCCCACGAGCGCGGCACGCTCCAGACCCTCGGTACGCAGGAAGGCCTCGAGGCTGCGCGCCAGGCCGGCGAAGCCGCCGCTGTCGGGCTCGCCGGGCGTCTCGCCATGGGCGGGCAGATCCAGCGCGATCACCGTGCGCCGCGCCCGCAATCCCGGCGCGATCGGGTCCCAGGAGCGTCGGCTGCCGCCCAGGCCGTGAACCAGGACGACGGCCGGCCCCTCGCCGCCGCGGTCGTATCGAAGCATGCGCCGACGCTCCTCGCCTCGCGCCCCCCGCTCGTGAAAGAGCCGAGCGCCGGCGAACGTTCCGGCGGGCGCCGCGCCGGCATACGGTCAGCGCCCGTCCGGGCCGCCCTGCACGCTGCCTGCGGGCGGGAAGTCGAGGCTTCCGCTGAGCTGCGCCTTCTCGCGCCAGTCGAAATCCGGGAACGGCAGCGTCGCCGTGCGGCGCCATTCCTCGACCGCGGCCTCGGCGTGGCCGACGCGCTCGGCGTCCGGCGCCGCGTCCTGCGCGGTGTAGTGCGTCACCGACGGGAAGGCGAATTGGCCGCCCGCCGCCGAGACCGCCTCCATCATGCGCAGCAGGATGTCCTCGCGGATGGAGGCGAACTCGTCGATGGCGCTCGCCGTCACGTAGGAGAACACCTCGACCTCGAGGGCGTGCGCGCCGAAGCCGGCGAGCCGCACGCGCAGCGGGTCCGGCAGGACCTTGGGATGCGCGATGAGGAGCTTGCGCAGCTCCGCGAGGATGTAGCGCATCTGGTCGGGCGTGGTCTCGTAGCGCAGCTGGAGCATGGTCGCGAGCAGGAAGCGATCGCGCTGGGCGAAGTTCTCCAGCTGCATGTCGAGGAACTGCGAGTTCGGCACGCTGATCAGGGTGCGATCGAGGGTCCGCAGGCGCGTCGAGCGCAGGCCGATCTGCTCCACCGTGCCCATCTTGTCGCCGAAGCGGCAGAAGTCCCCCACCGAGATCGGCCGGTCCGCGTAGATGGTGAAGCCGGACAGGAGGTTCTGCAGCGTCGGCTGGGCGGCGAGCGCGAAGGCGATGCCGCCGATCCCGAAGCCCGCCAGCACGCCGGTGACCGGCAGCGACAGCGCCGAGGCGACGACGAGCACCGCCCCGATCAGGAGCATCACGCGCAGGACGCCGGCGACGAGCGACAGGAGGATGAGGTTGTGCCCGGTGATCCGCTCCGCCTGCCGGTACCGCTCGGCGAGCGCGCCGATCATGCGCCAGCCGGCGATCAGGACGCCGAGCGCCAGGCAGACGATGCCCGTCGTGGCGACGGCCGAGCTGAAGCGATCGGGCATGTCGAGCACCCAGCTCGCCGCGAGCAGCATCAGCCCGGCCGCGAGGCTGCGCAGCGCCCAGCGCAGCGGCCCGCTGCGGGCGACGGCGCGGACCGACCCGGTCCCCGGGCGCGGCATTCGCGGCCAGCGCGCGTGCGCCGCGAGCTGCGCGGCTCCCACCGTCGCGAGCATGGTCGCGCCGAGCGCCGCCCATTGCCAGCGCTCCATCGGCCCGAGCGGATCGAGCGCCGTCGGGAAGGCCGTGCGCAGGAGGCGGCGGATGGCGAAGCGCAGCTCGCGATCCTCGAGCGCCTCCAGCCCGGCGGCGATCGGCATGTCCTCGATCGCGGCGTAGACCTGCCGGATCGTGCTCAGGGTGTCCGCGGTGAAGCGCCAGGTGATGCCGTCTGCGGTCTCCACCGGCGCGATCACCACATTCCCGCGCGGGTGCTCGAGATGAACGTAGGGCGTGCGGCTGCCGGAATCGTCGGGGATTTCCTGCCAGATGACGTAGCCGGTCCGGTCGATCACGCGCTTCAGGTAGCCGGCGAGCACCTCGGCGTCGTGGGCGCGGGTGAGCTCCGGGCGGCCGCGCAGGTCGAGCGCCTCGCGGGTCGCGGGGTCCGATCCTGCGGGACCGTGCCTGAAGCCGAGGAGGAAGCTGCGCATCGTCGCACGTGGGCTCCCGTGCGCGCCCGGCATGACGTCGCCGCGGGCCGTGCGAAGGCGCTCGAGCATGGCCTCGAGCCGGTCGAGGGAGGGCGGCGCGAGGTACCAGAGCCCGTTCTCGCGCAGGAAGGCGACGCGCACGCTCTCCCCGGTGCCGGCCTGCTCGACCTCGACCGTGAGCTCGTCGCCGCCGTCCTCGGGCGCGTGCGGGATATCCCACAGCCGGAGCGTCGTCTCGTCGAGCACGGCGAAGAGCGCCCGCGCGTAGGTGAAGCGATCGGCCGCGGTCGCAATCTCCTCGACGGGACGCACCAGGTCCACGGCCGAGCCGAGCGCGTCGGGACTGCCGGCCGCGGCTCGGTTCGCGGCGGCGAGGAAGCTGCGCATCGTCGCCATCGGCGAGGTCTGGTCGACGGCGAGGAGGCGCACGGGACCGGCCGCGTCGCGCGCGCCCGTCCACCACTCCCCGGATGAGAAGCGCCCCGCGAAAGAGGCGCCGTCCCGCGACTGCACGAAGACGAACGATCCCTCTCGACCGTCCTCGATCCAGCGGCCCCGCAGCTCGCGGCCCGCGGCCACGGCCTCGATCCGGCCGTCGAAGAGCGGATAGACCCCGGTCACGGCCGCGCCGTCCTGCTCCAGGAGGAGCCGCGCCCCGCCGTCGCGCCAGCGCGTCTCCCAGGTCCCCGACCAGTCGGCCGGCGCGCTCGGCTGCGCGAGAGCCGGAGCTGTGGCCACGAGGATGCCGACCAGCATCGCCGCGGCGACGGCGATCCGCCAGGTCGACACCGGTACGGACGAGAGACGCGCGAGACCGGTCATCATGGTCACCCCTTGCGTTCGCGCGGGCGCCCGGCCTCGTCGGGAGGAGCTGCGGCGAGGTGGCGCGCGGATCGACCCGCAGCGGGTGTGTCCAGGCTCGCCGGGAATACTGGACCAGCGTCACGACGCGACGCAAGGCATGCGCGGCAGGCGCGCCCGCGCGGAAGGTCGCGGGCCGAGGGTCGCCGCCGGTCCCCGCCCGTGCCATAAGGCGTCCGCACACGTTCACAGGCCGGTTTTCCAATGATCCGCATCGAAAACGTCACCAAGCAGAACAGCCATCGCATCCTGTTCATCGAGGCGTCCGCGACGCTGCAGCGGGGGGAGAAGGTCGGCCTCGTCGGGCCCAACGGCGCGGGCAAGACCACCCTGTTCCGGATGATCACCAAGGAGGAGCAGCCGGACGAGGGCCAGGTCAGCGTCGACCGCGGCGTGTCGATCGGCTATTTCAGCCAGGACGTCGGCGAGATGGCGGGCCGCAGCGCGGTGGCCGAGGTGATGGACGGCGCCGGTCCCGTGAGCGCGGTGGCCGCCGAGCTGCGCGCCCTCGAGGCCGCCATGGTCGATCCGGACCAGGCCGATGCGCTCGAGGCCGTGGTCGAGCGCTACGGCGAGGTCCAGGCGCGCTTCGAGGAGCTCGACGGCTACTCGCTGGGCGGCCGGGCGCGGGAGGTGCTGGCCGGGCTCGGCTTCTCCGAGGAGATGATGGACGGCGACGTCGGCGGGCTCTCGGGCGGCTGGAAGATGCGCGTGGCGCTCGCCCGCATCCTGCTGATGCGCCCGGACGTGATGCTGCTCGACGAGCCGAGCAACCATCTCGACCTCGAGAGCCTGATCTGGCTCGAGGCCTTCCTGAAGAACTATCCCGGCGCGCTCCTGATGACCTCGCACGACCGCGCCTTCATGAACCGCGTGGTCGGCAAGATCATCGAGATCGACGGCGGCACGCTCACCAGCTACTCGGGCGACTACGAGTTCTACGAGGAGCAGCGGGCGCTGGCCGAGAAGCAGCAGCAGGCCCAGTTCGAGCGCCAGCAGGCGATGCTGGCCAAGGAGATCGCCTTCATCGAGCGCTTCAAGGCGCGCGCCTCGCACGCCGCCCAGGTGCAGAGCCGGGTGAAGAAGCTCGACAAGATCGACCGGGTGGAGCCGCCCCGGCGCCGCCGCTCAGTCAGCTTCGACTTCCAGCCCGCGCCCCGCTCCGGCGACGACGTGATCCGCCTGGAGCGCGTCCACAAGCGCTACGGCAGCCGGCGGATCTACGAGGGGCTCGACCTCGTGGTGCGCCGCAGGGAGCGCTGGTGCGTCATGGGCGTCAACGGCGCCGGCAAGTCGACGCTGCTCAAGCTCGCGGCGGGCGCCACCGAGCCGGACGAGGGGGCGGTGACGATCGGCAGCGGCGTCAAGATGGGCTACTTCGCCCAGCACACGATGGAGGTGCTCGACGGCGACCGCACGGTGTTCCAGTCCCTGGAGGACGCCTTCCCGCAGGCCGGCCAGGGATCGCTGCGCGCGCTCGCCGGCTGCTTCGGCTTCTCCGGCGACGACGCCGAGAAGAAGTGCCGGGTGCTGTCGGGCGGCGAGAAGGCGCGCCTCGTCATGGCGCTGATGCTGTTCGACCCGCCGAACCTGCTCGTCCTCGACGAGCCGACGAACCACCTCGACATCACGACGAAGGAGATGCTGGTCGCCGCGCTGGCGCGCTACGAGGGCACGATGCTGTTCGTCTCCCACGACCGCCACTTCCTCGGGGCCCTGTCGAACCGGGTGCTGGAGGTGACGCCGGACGGCATACACCAGTACGCGGGCGGATATGGGGAGTACGTGGCGCGCACGGGGCAGGAGGCGCCGGGGTTGCGGGGGTGAGGCGGCCACCGCACGCAAGACGATCGTCAACTCCCACGAATGCCGTGCGGTTGGCGGAGTCTCCTCTCGAGCACCAGCGGGTGACCGTCAGGGCGAGAAGCTCGCAGGCACCGGCGGCTCCTCGCTGAGCAGCGTGATCGTCACCCGTCGGTTCGGCGCGATGTAGGGATTGTCGGGGAAGGCGGGCTCGGTGTCGGCGCGGCCGGTCACCGACTCGAAGCGCTGGCCCGGCAACCCCGCCCCGGCGAGGATCTCGCGCACGGCGAGGGCCCGGCCGGCGGTGAGGCTCCAGGGATCGATCGTCATCGGCTCGCCCGGACGCTCCGCGGACGTGTGGCCGCGGACCGCGACGCGGTTCGGCATCTGCCGGATCGTCGGCGCGATCGCCTCGAGCACGAGGCGGGTGCGCTCGTAGGGATAGACCGAATCCTCGGGGAACATCGCCCGCCCGTCCTGGTCGACGAGGGAGACGTCGAGCCCCTCCTGCGTCGGCTCGATCACGAGGTTGCGCGAGAGCTCGGCGATCTCCGGCATGTCCTGCAGCGCCTGCCGGATGCTCGCCGCGGCGCTGTGGAGGGCCTGCATGTCGGCCGTCGGGCGGCTGGACCGGGTGTCGCTGCTGCGGTCCTGCGCTCCGCCCTCCTGCCCGGTTTCGCCCATCGCCGCATCGCCGGGCGACGAGAGGGCGCGCCGGACAGCCTCGGCCTCCGCGCCCGACGACTGGTTGCCCGAATCGTCCATGGCATTGCCGTTGAGGACGCCGCCGGCGCCGCTGGTGCTCGGGCTCAGAGCCTCCGGCGCGAAGTAGTCCGCCAAGCCGATCTTCTGCTCCTGCGTCGTCATGTTGATGAGCCACATCAGCAGGAAGAACGCCATCATGGCGGTGACGAAGTCCGCATAGGCGATCTTCCAGGCACCGCCATGGTGTGCGTGAGCGGCCTTCTTCACCTTCTTGATGATGATCGGCTGGTTCGGCTTGGCCATCGGCTTCCTGGTCGCGATCGGGTCAGGTCGTGGCGGGCAGGTTCGCGGTCGCGGCTTCCACTTCGTTGAAGGTGGGGCGAACCTCGCTCATCAGGGCCTTGCGGGCGAATTCCACCGCCATCACCGGCGGCTGGCCGGCGATATGGGCCAGGAGCCCCGCCTTCAGCGACTGGTAGTACTTGGACTCCGCCTCGAAGATGATCCTCAGGGACTGCGCCATGGGCCCGAAGAAGCCGTAGGCGACGAAGACGCCGAAGAAGGTGCCCACCAGTGCACCGCCGATCAGGTGCCCCAGCACCTCGGGCGGCTCGGTGATCGACCCCATGGTCTTGATCACGCCGAGCACGGCGGCGACGATGCCGAGCGCCGGCGTCGCGTCGGCGACCGACTGCACGGCCGAGACGACGCGCTCCTGCTCCTGGTGGTGCGTCTCCAGCTCCGCGTCCATGAGATTGTCGACCTCGTGAACGTTGTCGACGCCCAGCGACACCATGCGCATGTAGTCGCAGACGAACTCGACCGCGTGATGGTTCGATGCGAACGTCGGGAAGGCGTTGAACAGCGTCGAGCTCGCCGGATCCTCGATGTGCTGCTCGATCGCGAGCACACCTTTCTGCTGCACCAGCCTGTAGAGGGCGAACTGCATCGCCAGGAGCTCGACGTAGGCGGCCTGCTTGTACTTCGGCCCCCGCATCAGCGTGGCGAACACGGAGGGTACCGCCTTGAGCACCGGCCCGGTGTTGCCGATGATGAAGGCGCCGATCGCCGCACCGAGGATGATGACGAACTCGAACGGCTGCCAGAGGACGTAGAGCTTGCCACCCATCGCCGCGTAGCCACCGAGGACGCAGGCGAAGACGACGATTGTGCCGACGATCAGCCGCATGGATTTGCCACTCTCGCGCCGCAGCAGGTGCGGCCCCTGCGGAGCCACTGCTGGTCCGACTAGGTGACCGGCCCCGGTTAAGGGCGAGTGTAGAGCCGCTGGCCCGATGGTCCGTCGAAGGCGATCGCCGTGGGGGAGCGGATCGGGGGTGACATCGCCGATATCAATCCCGCGAGGCCACGCGTGCGCGTCGCTCCTGAGGATGAAGGCTCGGCTCGTCGGAGCGCATCCCGTCCGCCTGACCCGGACCGACCACGTGGTGCCGCGCTCTCGGTCCGCCGCCATGTGCAGCACCTTCGCCGGAGCGACGAGGGGTTGACGGCACGGTCGGACCTGGGGAGCGCGGCCGACAGGAGGGCGTGGCCAAATGGCTGGTGTTTCAGGAGCGAATGGTGGGCGCGACAGGGATTGAACCTGTGACCCCTACGATGTCAACGTAGTGCTCTCCCGCTGAGCTACGCGCCCTGAAACCGGCGACTTCGGGTGGGCGCCGCCGGTGAGGAGGGCCGTATAGCGGAGGGATTCGCGCGACGCAAGCGGTAAGATGCGCCGCCTACGCCCCCTCCGCCGCAGGCCACGAAAACGCCCGCCTCAGGCGGCGAGCAGCTTCTCCACCTCGTTGACGAGGTCCTTCAGGTGGAAGGGCTTGGAGAGCACCTTGGCGTCCTTCGGAGCCTGTGTGTCCGGGTTCAGCGCCACGGCGGCGAAGCCGGTGATGAACATCACCTTGATGTCCGGGTCGAGCTCGGTCGCACGGCGCGCGAGCTCGATGCCGTCCATCTCTGGCATCACGATGTCGGTGAGGAGCAGCTCGAAGGGCTCCTCCCGCAGGCGGTTGTAGGCGGAGAGGCCGTTGTCGTAGCTCGCCACGTCGTAGCCCGCGTTCTGCAGGGCCTTGGCGAGGAAGCGGCGCATGTCGTCGTCGTCTTCCGCGAGGAGGATCTTCATCTGTCGTCCGGATCGGCTCTGGTGCGAATCGGCTATCGTTGTTCCATAAAGCCGCGGGGGCGTAAACAGGCCGTGAAGCGGGGTGGCGTTCCCCGCCGGCGCGGCGGCCGCGCCGATCTGCGCCATGGACAGACGGCACACGAGGCCCCATCTTCGAACGCTCGCACGGGGCGCGGCCGTCCGGCCGACGCGCCGCCCGCATCAGCTCGGAGACCCGGCAGGCCGCATGCCCGTCGCACAGGATAGGGACCTCGGCGCAGACCTCGTGCGCGATGCCGATCTGGACCCGGATTTCGCGCCGGCCTTCGTGGTGGACGCGCCCGGGCGGCAGAGCGCGCCCTTCGTCTTCAACGCCCCGCACGCGGGCGCGGTCTACCCTGCCTCCTTCCTCTCCGCCGCGCGGCTGACCGGTGTGGCGCTGCGCCGCTCTGAGGACGCGCATGTCGACGCACTGTTCGCGGACGCGCCCCGGCTCGGCGCGCCGCTGCTGCGGGCCCGCTTCCCCCGCGCCTATCTCGACGTGAACCGCGAGCCCTACGAGCTCGACCCGCGGATGTTCGACGGGCGCCTGCCCGGCTTCGCGAATACCCGCTCGATGCGCGTCGCGGGAGGGCTGGGCACCATTCCCCGCCTCGTCGCGGACGGGCACGAGATCTATGCGCGCAAGCTCGCGGTGACCGAGGGGCTCGCGCGGGTGGAGACGCTCTACAAGCCCTATCATCGCACCCTGCGCCGGCTCGTCGAGCGCACCGTGTCGCTGTTCGGCGCGGCCGTGCTGATCGATTGCCACTCGATGCCCTCCTCCTCCCTCGCCCGCGAGGAGATGGGCGTCGCCGACATCGTGCTCGGCGACCGCTACGGCACGAGCTGCGCGCCGATGATCACCGACCGGGTGGAGGAGGCGCTGCGTCGGCGCGGCTACGGGGTGGCGCGCAACAAGCCCTACGCGGGCGGCTTCATCACCGAGCATTACGGTGAGCCCGCCGGGCGCCGCCACGCGCTGCAGATCGAGATCAACCGCGCGCTCTACATGGACGAGCGCACGCTCGCCCGTAGCCCAGACTTCGCGACCATCGCCGGGGACCTGATCGCGGCCATGGCCGAGGTCGTGCCCGAGATCGCCGCGGCGGTGGGCGCGGGACCGGCGGAGCGGGGGCTCGCGGCGGAATGAGCGGCGCGGCGGCGCCGGCGCCGGTTCCCGAGGCGCACCGCGAGGGGCAGGCGCGCGGGCCGGAGACACAGGCCCAGCAGGCCTATCGCCGGCTCGAGGAGATGATCGTCACCCTCGTGCTCGCGCCGGGCAGCCGCATCTCGGAGAACGCCATGGCCCAGCGGCTCGGCTTCGGCCGCACACCGGTGCGCGAGGCGATGCAGCGGCTCGCGGTGGAAGGCACGCTGCGCATCCTGCCGCGGGCCGGCGCCATCGTCTCCGAGATCGACCTCGCCGACCAGTTCAAGCTGATCGAGGTGCGCCGCGGGCTGGAGCGGATCATGGCCGGGCGCGCCGCCCGGCTGGCGGACCGGGAGACCCGGGCGCGGTTCGCGGCCTTGGCGGAGCGGTTCGCGGCGGCGCAGGCGGGCAACGACGAGGCGGCCTTCATCGCGGCGGATCGCGACTTCAATGCGCTGCTCGCCGCGAGCGCACAGAACCAGTACGCCGCCGCCGCGATGGCGCCGATCCAGGCGCAGACGCGCCGCTTCTGGTTTCTCGCCTTCGAGCGCTTCGGCGACATCCCGCGGGTCGCGCGCCTGCACGGCTCCATCTGCCGGGCGATCGCCGCCGGCGACGAGGCCGCGGCGCAGGCGGCCTCCGACGCGCTGATCGACTACGTCGAGGACTACACCCGGCGAACGCTCGACGCGCTGATGTGAGCCGCGCCCGCCGTCGCAGTTCGGCGGCATCTGATATGTCAGTTCCATAGCAACTGCATACGAGCTGGGCAGGCGCGCGTCGCCTTTCGCGGCATCCGCCCTTCTGCCGCGCCCTTGGCGTCCGGCAGACACCCGCCTCCGCACCGCTCCCGGCGGCGCCGGCGCGGTTGGCATCACCCCTGCAAGAGGACGATCTGCAGCAGAGACGACCTCCCCCTGCGGAAACCGTGAGGCCGATGCGCAGGGGGACAAGGTCGCGGCAGGGAGAGGACGGCCCGGGGACGGGGCTCGCGCATCCAGGCGGGCCGCGGGGCGCAGCGACACGGAACCGGAGGACCCCGAGATGAACAGACGCGACTTCCTCACCCGCGGCGCCGCCGGCAGCGCGCTCGCCGCCGGCGCGAGCGTGGCGGCGCCGTCGATCGTGCGCGCCCAGGAGAGCTTCACCTGGCGGATGACGAACGCCTACGGCCCGAACTCGCCCTTCTACACCACCGGCCCCGGCAGCCCGGACGCCTTCATCGCCAAGGTCGAGGCGATGTCCGGCGGCCGGCTGACGATCCAGCACTTCGCCGCGGGCGAGCTCGTGCCGGCGCTCGAGGGCTTCGATGCCGTCGTCTCGGGCGTTGTCGAGGCCAATGCGGCGAACTCGTACTTCTGGGCCGGGCGCAGCTTCGCGGCGCAGTACTTCACCACCGTGCCCTTCGGCATGAGCTTCCTCGGCCACATGGCCTGGCTCTACCACGGCGGCGGGCTGGAGCTGTGGGAGGAGGTCTACCAGCCCTTCGGCCTCGTCGCCGTCCCGCTCAACAACACCGGCGTCCAGATGACCGGCTGGTTCCGCGAGCCGATCGAGAGCGTGGAGGACCTCGACGGCCTGCGCATGCGCATCCCGGGCCTGGCGAGCCGGATCTACGGCGAGCTCGGCGTCGACGCGCGCCTCCTGCCGGGCGGGGAGATCTTCCCGGCGCTGGAGCGCGGGGTGATCGACGCGGCCGAGTTCGTCGGCCCCTACCAGGACCGCCGCCTCGGCCTCCAGAATGCGGCGAAGTTCTACCACACGACCGGCTGGCACGAGCCGGCGACGACGGGCGAGCTGGCGATCTCCCGCGCCGCCTGGGACGCGCTGCCCGACGACCTCAAGGCGATCGTGCGCACCGCCGCCCAGGCCACCGTGCTCGAGAGCGTCACCTGGTCGGAGGCGGTGAACGGCGAGGCCCTCACCGATCTCGTCACGAACCACGGCGTCACCGCGGCGGTCCTGCCTCAGCCGGTGGTCGAGCGCCTGCGCGAGGTCACCGCCGACGTGCTCTCGACCGAGAGCGCCAAGGATCCGCTCTCGCAGAAGGTGCACGAGGCCTACATGGCCTTCAAGGCCGACCACGACCGCTGGGCCGGGATCTCCGAAGGCCCGTGGCACGGCACGATCCTGGGCGGCTGACCCCGTGCACGCGCTCGAACGCCTGGTGGAGGCGCTGGAGGGGGCGGTCGCGCTGTGCGGCCGCCTCGCCGCGCTCGCCTGCATCGCCCTCGTGCTCGTGGTCGCGGGCAACGTGCTGGCGCGCTACTTCTTCAGCGCCGGCGCGATCTGGCTGCAGGAGCTCGAATGGCACCTGATCTCGCCGATCGCGCTGTTCGGCATGTCCTACGCGCTGCTCGCCGGCGAGCAGGTGCGCGTCGACGTGCTCTACGAGCGCTTTCCGGCCGGCGCACGGCGCGGCATCGAGGTGCTGACGGGCCTCATCCTGGCGCTGTTCGCCGCCTGGATGGTGAGCCTCTCCATCCCGTTCGTCGCGCAGTCCTGGCGGCTCGGCGAAGGCTCACCGAACCCGGGCGGCCTGCCTTGGCGCTTCGCGCTCAAGAGCCTGATCCCGCTCGGCTTCGCGCTTCTCGCCGCGCAGGGGCTCTGCCACGCGCTGCGCCACGCCTTCCTCCTGCGAGCCCGGGCCTGAGCGATGTCCCCCAACGAGATGCTGGCGCTCGCCATGGTCGGCGCCTTCTTCTGCCTGATCATGGTCGGCATTCCCGTCGGCATCGCCATCGCCACGGCGGCGATCGTGTTCGGCTATGCCGGGTTCGGGCCGCTCCTGTTCAGCCTCGTGCCGTCGCGCATCTACGGCGTGGTGACGAACTACACGCTGATGGCGATCCCGCTCTTCGTGTTCATGGGCGTGATGCTGGAGAAGTCGCGCCTCGCCGAGGAGCTGATCGACGTCATCGGCCACCTGTTCGGCCGCATCGGCGGCGGCATGGGGGTGGCGATCGTCATCGTCGGCGTGCTGCTGGGGGCGGCGACCGGCATCGTCGGCGCGACCATCGTCACGCTCGGCCTGCTGACGCTGCCGGCCCTGATCCGGCGCGGCTATTCCACCCCGCTCGCCTGCGGCGTGATCTGTGCCTCCGGCACGCTCGGCCAGATCATCCCGCCCTCGCTGGTGCTGATCCTGCTCGCGGAGGTGCTCGGCCTGTCGGTCGGCACGCTGTTCGCGGCGGCGATGATCCCCGGCCTGATGCTCGCCGGCATCTACGTGATCGCGCTCCTCGTCCTCGCCGGCCTGCGGCCGGATCTCGCGCCGGCGATCCCGGCCGACGAGCGTGCTGCGATGCCCGCCGGCGCGCTCGCGAAGAAGACGCTCCTCGTCGTGGTGCCGCCGATCGGGCTCGTCGTCGCCGTGCTCGGCTCCATCGTCGGCGGCGTGGCGGCACCGACGGAGGCGGCGTCGATGGGCGCCGTCGGCGCGCTGGCGATGGTGCTCCTCGCCGGCAAGCTCTCGGGCCGCCTCCTGTGGGAGGTGGCGCGCACGACGCTGCTGATCTCGGCGATGGTGTTCTTCATCCTGATCTGCGCCCAGCTCTTCGCGCTCGCCTTCCGGGGGCTGGGCGGCGAGCACCTCGTCGAGCGGATGTTCGAGCTCGTGCCCGGCGGCGTGACGGGGAGCCTCGTCTTCCTGCTCGTGCTCGTGTTCCTGCTGGGCTTCTTCCTCGAGTGGATCGAGATCACCTACATCGCCCTGCCGCTGTTCCTGCCCTTCTTCGTGGCGCAGGGCGTCGACATGGTCTGGCTCGGCATCCTGATCTGCCTGAACCTGCAGACATCCTTCCTCACCCCGCCCTTCGGCTGGGCGCTGTTCTTCCTCAAGGGCGTCGCCCCGCCGGGCGTGACGACGGGGGCGATCTATCGCGGCGTCGTGCCCTTCATCGCGCTGCAGGTGGCGGCGCTCGTCATCCTGTTCGCAGCGCCGGGCCTCGCCACCTGGCTGCCCGACGCGATCGGCTGGTGAGCCGCTACTCCCCCGGCGTCGCGTGCTGCGGCTCCCAGAAGTGCTCGCGCGCGCCGGTGAGGAGGAAGGCGAGCTCGTCGATGTTGGCGACGACCCGGTCCGCCCCCGCCCGGGACACCGAGCGGCGCGGCAGCCGCTCGGCCGCGTGCACCAGCGCCTTGCGGGCATGCCCCAGCGTGAGCAGGAGCTCGGCCTGCTCGGCCTCGTCGAACACCCGCCTGCGTACCACCATAGTCCCCTCCCCGTTCCCATGAGTTCCGTATTCGTTCTGATGACGCGACTCCGCGACGGAGGCAAGAGGAAGCTGTTCCTGCCGGGCGTCGCGCGCCGGCATCGCGGGCGCGCTTCATCCTGAACGCCCCACCCCCCGCCCCTCTCCCCGAGGGAGAGGGGAGCTCCCGATCGCCTGTCGTCGGCGTCGCGGCCAGTCCGTAGTGGCGCTGGGGGTGTGGGGCGGGCAGAACTCTGGGGACGTCGATGCAGCGTCGCAGGCGCCGTCCCGGGACCGCAGCGAGGGCCGAGCACCGGGGACGTGCACCCAAAGCCCGATCGGTCTAGGCTTCCCGCCGGACCGAAGGGGAAGCCCCATGACCGACACGCCCACCGCCCCGATCTCCGCCCCGAGCCCGACGCCGATCCCCGTCACCGTCGTCTCGGACCCGATCTGCCCCTGGTGCTGGCTCGGCGCCGCGCGGCTGCGGCGCGGGGCCGAGGAGGCCGGCATCCCCGTCGCCCTCTCCTGGCGGCCCTTCGAGCTCAACCCCGACATGCCGCGCGAGGGCATGGACCGCGCCGCCTACCGCGCGGCGAAGATGGGCACCGCGCGCTCGGATGCGCTCGACGCCGAGATGACCCGGCTCGGCGCCGAGGAGGGGCTCGACTACCGCTTCGCGGCGCAGACGCGCACGCCGAGCACCCGACGCGCCCACGCGCTGATCGCCTTCGCCTCTGCGCAGGGGCGCGACGACGCCCTCGCCGAGCGGCTGTTCCAGGCGTATTTCGCGCAAGGTGCGGACCTGACGGACGACGCGGTCCTCGTCGCCTGCGCCGAGGAGGCGGGGCTCGACCCCGACCACGCCCGTGCCGCCCTGGACGACGCGCAGCTGGAAGCCCTCGTCCTGCGCGAGGAGGAGCGCGCACGGGCACTCGGCGTCACCGGCGTGCCGTTCTTCGTCGTGGCGGACCGCTGGGCGATCTCGGGAGCGCAGCCGGCGCCGCTCTGGCGCGAGGCGCTGGCGGAGATCGCGCAGAAGTGCGCAGACTGAGCGACGGTCGGGCACGGCGCGGCCCCGCGCTCAGTCCTCCACCGCCTCGTCGATCATCCGCGCCACGGCGGCCTCGAGCCGGTCGAGATCCTCCTCGCGGGAGAGGCGGTGGTCGCCGTCCTTGATCAGCGTCATCGTCACCGAATCGGAGGCCATGGCCTCCATCGTCTCGGCCGCGTGACGCCAGGGCACGTCGGGATCCTGCATGCCCTGGAGGATGTGCACCGGGCAGCCGGTGACGATGGCGCCGTCCATCAGCAGATGGCGGCGCCCGTCCTCGATCAGCGCCCGGGTGATCGGCGTCGGCTCGCCGTACTCCGACGGCGCGCGGTAGACGCCCTCGCGCAGGATCGCGTCGCGCACCCCTTGCGGGAAATGCGCCCACATCAGCCGCTCGGTGAAGTCCGCCGCGGGCGCGATCAGCACCATGCCGGCGGGCGCCTTCGGGCCGCCCGCCAGCGCACGGGCGGCGAGCAGCGCCATCCAGCCGCCCATGGACGAGCCGACCAGGATCGGCGGGCGGTCGACGAAGCGGTCGATCACGCAGAGCGCATCCTCGAGCCAGAGCGAGATCGTGCCGTCCTCGAAGCGCCCGCTCGATTCGCCGTGGCCCATGTAGTCGAAGCGCACGCAGGCGCGGCCTGTCCGTGCGCAGAACGCGTCGAGCCGCTCTGCCTTGCCGCCGCGCATGTCCGAGCGGAAGCCGCCGAGCCAGACGACCGGCGGATCCTGCGGCCGGCTCGTCGCCGCCCGCGCCTCGACCGCGATCCGCCGCGCGGCCGCGCCATTCCCGATCTCGATCATTTCCGCCATGTTTTTACCAAACCTCAAGGCTGTTTGATGCGTTACTGCGCAGATCCGCGCGCCGCTCCCCCGCCGCGTCGCGACATTCTCGAGGCCACCGCCCCATGTCCCCGCGCCCGTTCCGGCTCTGCCCGCCTCCGGCCCGTGCTCTAGCACGCGAGGCGCTCGGCGCGCGAGGCCGGCGAGGCGGGGCATGACGACGGACATGACGGCGCTGCGGCACGAGGGCTTCGATCCCGCCACTCATCCGCTGGGCGGGCGCACGATCCTGCAGATCATCCCCGAGCTCGAGGCGGGCGGCGCCGAGCGCACCGCGGTCGACGTCGCCGCCGGGCTCGCCGGCATCGGGACGCGCGCCCTCGTCGCCACCGAGGGCGGGCGGCTCGTCGGCGAGCTCCAGGCCAAGGGCGGGATCTGGGTGCCGTTCCCGGCGGCCACCAAGAACCCTCTCACGATGCTGCGCAACGTGCGTCGCCTCGCTCGGCTGTGCCTCGACGAGGGCGTATCGCTGATCCACGCCCGCTCGCGCGCGCCCGCCTGGTCGGCGCTGGGCGCGGCGCGGGCGCTCTCGCTTCCCTTCGTGACGACCTATCACGGCTCCTACCAGAGCCGCACCGGCCTGAAGCATCGCTACAACCGCATCATGGCGCGGGGCGACATCGTCATCGCCAACTCGCACTACACGGCCGGGCTGATCGCGGGCCTCTACCCGGAGGCGGAGCCGCGGCTGCGGGTGATCCACCGCGGCACCGACCTCTCGGCCTACGCCCCCTCCGCGGTGGCGCCCGAGCGCATCGAGGCGCTGCGGGCCGAATGGGGCGTGGCGCCGCACCAGCGCGTCGTCCTCCTCGCGGCCCGCCTCACCGGCTGGAAGGGTCAGGCGGTGCTGATCGAGGCGGCGGCGCGGCTGAAGAGCTGGGGGCTGGCGGACGTCGTGTTCGTGCTCGCCGGCGATCCGCAGGGGCGCGAGGGCTACGTGCGCGAGCTCGACGGGCTGATCGCGGCGCGCGGGCTCGCGGAGCTGGTGCGCCGTGTCGGCCATTGCACGGACATGCCGGCGGCCTTCCTCGGCGCCTCCGTGGTGACGGTGCCCTCGACGGAGCCGGAGGCCTTCGGCCGCTCCGCGGTGGAGGCGCAGGCCATGGGCACGCCGGTGATCGTTTCCGACCTGGGCGCCGTGCCCGAGACCGTGCTCGCGCCGCCCCAGGTCGAGCCGGCCCAGCGCACCGGCTGGCGGGTCCCCGCCGGCGATGCGGAGGCCCTCGCCGACGCGATCGCCGAGGCTCTGACGCTGGGCGCCAGCGCCCGCGAGGCGATGGCGCTGCGCGCGCGGCTGCACGTCGAGCGGCATTTTTCCCTCGACCGCATGGTGGCCGACACGCTCGACGTCTATACGACGCTGCTCTCGGGGCGCGGCGGCTGATCGAGCGCCGGCCACGCGGCCGGCGTCACGGCCGCCGCAGGGCGCCCATCTCGACCCCGACCGCGCCGGACAGGCTCTCGAGGCTGTCGTGCAGGAGCTGGATCTGGTAGGCCGGGTTGTGCACCCAGCCGCCGGGATCCTTCGCGACCGCTTGGTAATTGTAGGCCGCCTGGAGCAGCCGGGGTGTCCAGCTGGCGTAGCGGTTGGGCATGACCGCGTCCTCCGGCGCGATCGCGCCGTCGCCGTCCGCATCGGTGAAGAAGTACGGGAACCGGCTCGCATAGACGATCGGGGCGCCGGCCACGTCCGCCGCGTAGCTGCGGATCGCGTCGTAGAGCATCCCGTGCAGGCCGAGGATCTCGGAGCGGATGCCGCCGGAGCGATCGCCGTCCCCGTCGAAGTCCGCGTGACGCATGCGGATCGCCTGGATGTCGTCGACACCCTGGTGGCAGGCGAAGCAGGACTGCGTGTCGACCTGCGTCGTGTGCGGCTGGTGGCAGGCGACGCAGGTGGCGGCGCTCGGCACGTGCTCGAAGGTCTGCGCGTAGGAGCGGCCGGGATACTGGAAGCCGCCGCGCACGTCCGAGCCGTGCATGGTCGCGGCGGCGACGCCGTAGTGGATGTTGAGGAAGGAGAGGTCCGCCGAGACCGCGTCCGCGCCGATCCCGTCGGTCGCGGCCGCGACGGCGTCGCCGGACTGGCGGCCCTGGTGGCAGACGGTGCAGGTGGCCGAGGCGTCGAGATCGGAGACGACGACGCCGGACGGGAAGGCGACGGCGTCGAGCGCGTGCCCCGCCTGCGTATGGCAGGAGGCGCAGCCGATCGGCGCGTTGATCGCGGCCGGGCTCTCGACCGTGCCGGCCGCGCTGCCGTCCGCGCCGAGATAGTCGAGGAAGCCGGGCTGGGAGTGGCAGGCGGCACAGGCGACCGGCACCTCGCCCTCGGCGTTCCAGCGGGTGAAGGACGCGGAGTGGTAGTCGCCGTGAGGCGAGGCGAGCCAGTGCTCGACGATGGTCGCGAGCCTGTCGAGCTCGGCGGCGGGGGGCTGCGCGGTGCCCTGCGCATGCGCCGATGGCGGCGCGAGCAGCATCGCCAGGACCGCGAGCAGGACGAGCAATCCCGGGCTTGTGCCGGTGGCGCGCATGGGCTCTCCTCCCAGTCGCCCGGAATCGCGGGCGATGCTGCGACAGGGTGCGGCAGCAGCTTGACCTTAGCAAGCCTCCAGGCTGGACTGGCGACGGATTTCTCGAGACCGAGAGCGTGATGGACACGAAACACACGGGCGAGAGCGGGGCGGGTGCCGCCGCGCCGCATCCGACCGCGCCCGCGGCGCCTCGCCTGCCCGGCCCCGCCCTCGCCGCGATCTACCTCGTCTTCTGCGGCGCGGCGCTCGTCCTCGCGCTCGCCGCGAGCGGCAGCGTCGCCCCGCTCGT
>JBNPEA010000124.1:0-40597 GCA_051117315.1 Salinarimonas sp.
GCGGCCGGCGAGGCGCCGCGCGATCCGCGCCGCGAACTCGAAGCCGAGCAGCACGACGCCCACGGGGAGGATCGACAGGATCCACCATTGCGGGACGACGATGTTCTTGAACAGCAGCGACCCGCGCGCGAACGCCTCCGCCGCCGCGAGCGTGGCGTACCAGGCGAGGACGAAGCAGGTGATCGCCGCTACGGTGTTGGCGGCGATCAGCATCCCGTGGCGCGCTCTTGGCGTGACCGAGCGCAGAACCACGTCCACGCGGATGTGGTCGGAATGGCGCAGCACCCAGGGCGCCCCGAGGAAGCCGACGACGAGAAGGCCGTACTCGCACAGCTCGAGCGTCCAGCCGAACGCCGGCCTGCCGAGTGCGCGCACCAGCACCTCGGCGCTGATGGCGAGCGCCATGAAGGCGATGACGGCCCCCGAGAGGAGGCCGAACGCCTCGATCACGAGCCCGACCCCGCGATCGAGCAGCCTGAGTGCCGTCATCGCCGCTTACCCGTCTCAGCGATAGGTCAGTTCCCTGATCCGCTCGCCGTATTGCGGCGAGTTCTGGATGACGACCACCCAGGCAGCGTCGTCAGCGGTCTGGATCATCTGCGCGTTCACCTCCTCGGAGAAGGTGATCGGCTCGATGCCCGCCTCGTCCTGAAGGGCGCGCTGGGAGGCGTCGGTCTGGTTCCGGTACTCGATGAACCAGTCCTCGGTCTCGATCATCGCCTCCGTCAGCGCCGCCTGCTGCTCGGGGGCGAGGCTCTCCCAGGTGCGCTCGTTCACGAGCACGCTGATCTCGGCGTTGTAGAAGCCCGGCTCGACCCGGTACTCGGTGACCTCGAGCAGCCCGATGTCGCCGATGCCCCACAGCGGCCAGGCATAGCCGTCGATGACGCCGCCCTCCATCGCCGGATAGACCTCGGAGCCCTGCATCTGCACGACGTTGGCGCCCAGCGCCTGGAGGAAGGGCCGGTAGAGCGGCGTGCCGCGCATGTTCCAGCCGGTCATCACCGGCGAGTCCAGCGGCTTGCCGGTGAAGAGATGGTACTGGATGCCGTCGCCGAGCTTGCCGAGGAAGACCGCACCCATCCGCTCCCGATGGATCTGGTCCATCAGGTCGATGGCGCCGTTCTCGCGCAGCTCCTGGACGGGGATGTTGAACAGCTTGTTGGCGTCCGCCTCCGGCACCAGCGTGGTGTAGAAGGAGCCCGAGAGGTAGGCCAGGTCGACGACGCCGCCCTGCAGGGCGTTGCCGAGCTGGAACGGGCTCACCGAGGAGGGATCGGCCACGATCTCGAGCCTGAGCCCCACGTCCGCGGCGTGGACCGCCTCGATCAGGTGCTGCAGCGGCACGTGCCAGACGCCCTGCGGCGACAGGAAGGTCCCCACGCGCAGGGTCCTGTCCTGCGCGGCGGCGGGAGCGGCGGCGGCGAGCGCCGCGAGCGCGGCCGCGAGGAGGAGCGTGCGGCGGTGCATGGTCGGGTCCCTTTCGTCGTTGGTGAACGCGGCGTCCGCAGAGGCTCGATGTACGTGTCCGCGAGTCACGACGCGCGCCGCGTCGTGGCCTCGGTCTTCAGCTTGGCCTTGTCGATCTTGCCGATTGCGGTCTTCGGGATCGCGGGCACGAGCGCGAGCTCGGCCGGCAGCTTGTAGCGCACGAGGCGCTCGGCCAGGTGCGCCTGCAGGGCGGCGACATCCGTCCCGTGCGCGACGACGCAGGCATGGATCACCTCGCCCTTGTGCGCGTCGGGGACGGCGAAGGCAGCCGCCTCCGCCACCGCGGGATGTGCGAGGAGCGCCTCCTCGATCTCGCGCGGATAGACGTTGAAGCCGGACACGATGGCCATGTCCTTCTTGCGATCGCGGATCTCGAGCATGCCGTCGGGCCGGAAGGCGCCGATGTCGCCGGTGTGCAGCCAGCCGCCGCGCAGGGTCTCGGCGGTCTCCGCCGGGCGGTTGCGGTAGCCGCGCATGATCTGGGGACCCCGCGCGCGGATCTCCCCTGCCTCGCCGGGAGCGAGCGGCCCCTCGCCGGTGACGGGGTCGACGATCTCCATCTCGATCCCCGGCAACGGCAGGCCCACGGAGCCCGCGACGTGAGGCCCGGCGCGCGGATTGGCGGTGAGGACGGGGCCGCCCTCGGTCTGCCCGTAGCCCTCGCACAGCGAGGCGCCGGTGAGCGCCATCCAGCGCCGCAGCGTCGGCTCCGGCAGGGGGGAGGCGCCGGAGAAGCACAGGGTCAGCGCCGAGAAGTCGGTGCCCGTCGCCTGGGGCGCGGCAAGCAATCCGTGATAGATGGTCGGGCTGCCGAGAAAGAAGCTGATGCGCTCCGCCGCGATCAGCGCGAGCGCCGACGCGGGCGTGTAGCGCGGCATCAGCACCAGGGTCCCGCGGGCGTAGAGCGCCAGCATCAGGCCCATCGCCATGGCGTAGGCGTGGTAGAGCGGCGTGATCACCAGCACGCGCTCGGCGCCCGGCGTCGTCGGGACGATCGCCTCGCGCTGGGAGACGTTGATCGCGAGCGCGCGATGGACGACGTCGACGCCCTTGGGCACGCCCGTGGTCCCGCCGGTGTACTGCAGCAGGCCGACCGTGTCCGGATCGGGCAGCGGCAGCCGCGCGGGATCGCCGGCGATCGTGTGGAGCCGCCGCGCGCCCGGCCCGGCCGGGATCGGCGCGGGCAGGCCGAGCTCGGCACACACGGGCGCGATCCGCTCCGCGACGTCGGGCGCGGCGAGGATCAGCCGCGGCGCGGCGTCCGCCAGGATCGGGCGCAGCTCGTGGACCGTGTGGGCGGGGTTGACCGGCGTCGCCTGCGCGCCCGCCGCGAAGGCCGCGAAGAGCGCGACCGGGAAATCGACCGTATTGGGCATCAGGACGACGACGCGCTCGCCGGCGGCGCCGGCCGCGCGCAGCTCCCGCGCGAGGCCCTCGACGGCGCCCGCATAGCCGGCGTAGTCGACGCGCTCATCGCCGCACACCAGCGCCTCCTGCTGCGGCGCGACGGCCGACGAGTCCGCCAGCATGTGCACCACGGTCGGGTGAATGCGCGGCAGCCTCATCCCCGCCGGTCCTCCACTCGCAGCACGACCGCCATGGCGCTGTCGCCTGCGGCACATCCCTGGAACAGGCCCATGCCCCCTCCCCGCTCCACCAGCTCCTCGATCAGCTCGATCACCCCGCGCAGCCCCGTGGGCGCCTGGGGATGGCCGTAGATCAGCGAGGAGCCGAACGCGTTCATCCGTTGCCATCCTATGCCGAAAGCACGTGAGAAAGCGAGATCATTTATCGCGAAGGGGTTGTGAGAGTTGATGGCGTCGATGCCCTCGATACCCAGGCCCGCGCGCTCCAGCGCCTGGCGCGCCGCCGCGATGGGCGCAGCCGGCATGAACCCGCGCTCTTCCCGCGCCTGGCCGAAGGCGACCGGCGTAATCGCGATCTCCGGCCGGCGCGAGAGGTCGCGGGCGCGCTCCGGCGTGGTGACGACGATGCCGGCATTGCCGTCGGCCGGGTGCGTCTGCGCGGCGAGGGTGACCGTCCCGCCCTCGCGCACGGGCGCGAGGCGTGCGAGCTTCTCCAGGCTCGTCGGGTAGATGCCGACGTCGCCCTCCAGCGTCTCGGCGACGCCCTCGAAGCGGCTATCCGGCACGGCAAAGGGCAAGGGCATGTAGCGGCGCTGGAAGGCGCGGTCGTCGGCCAGCGCCCGGGCGTACTGCTCGGCGCGCACGAGCACGACCTCGTGCTGCTCCTCGCGCGTCGCGCCGAGCCGCCGGGCCACGTTCTCGGCGGTATCGACCATGGCGCAGCCGGCGAAGGGATCGCGCTCGAGATTGTCGAGCACCCAGTGCTCGTGCGCCCCGGCGCCGCCCGGCGCGCGCGGATCCGGATAGAGGAGATGCGGGCCGTTGGAGACCCGGTCGGCGGCGATGGCGAGGGCGCAGCCGGCGCGCCCGGCCGATATCTCGTCGGCGGCGCAGGCGAGGATGCGCACGCCCGTGGCGCAGGCCTGTGCGATGGTCGGGCCGGAGACGCGATCGGCACCGATCATCCCCATCAGCCACGGCAGCCCGTAGAAGGCGCCGCGCTGCGGAACGGTGGTCCCGAGCACGCCGTGATCGATGGCCTCGAGCGGGATACCGCGCGCGGCGAGCACGGAGCGCGCGGTGTGGGCGGCGAGGCGCAGCGCGTGACGCTCGGCCAGCGCGCCCTGCCATTTCACGAAGGGGCTCGACCAGTAGCCGCCGTAGGGGATCGCGACGCGGGATCGAGCCATCAACGCCTCCGGTTCCGAGGCGATCTTGGGCGCGGGCCGTCGAGCCCGTCAAGCTCGCGGTTGTGCGCCCGATCGTGGCGCGCCCCGCTCTTCGGGTCCGGCGCGCGCGCCGCCTAGCTCACCAGCCACAGCGTCAGGCCGGGGAAGGCGATCAGCAGGGTCACGCGCACGATCTCAGCGGCGAGGAAGACGGAGGCACCCTTGAACGTCTCCCACATGGGAACGTCCTTCGCCAAGCCGTTGATGATGTAGACGTTGAGCCCAACGGGCGGGGTTATCAGCCCGAGCTCGACGACGATCAGGATCACGATGCCGAACCAGATCGCGGTCTCCTCCGGCGTCAGCCCGAAGTCGAGCGCCATCACGATGGGAAAGAAGATCGGGATGGTCAGCAGGATCATCGACAGCGAGTCCATCATCGCGCCGAGCACGAGATAGAGCGCGACGATGACGACCATGACGACGATGGGCGCGAGGCCGAGCGCGGCGATCCACTCCCCGGCCGCGATCGGCATCTGGGTGCGGGCGAGGAAGGCGTTGTAGAAGTCGGCCCCGAGCAGGATCAGGAAGATCATCGCCGTCTGGACGGCGGTGTCCTTGAGCACCTCGACGATCTCGCGCGGGCGCAGGTGGCCGTAGGTGAGCGCGGCGAGGCAGGTGCCGAAGGCGCCGACCGCCGCCCCCTCGGTTGGCGTGAACAGCGCGCGCCCGAACAGAGTCTCCCCGTTCATGCCCACGAACACGGCGAGGAAGATCACCACGACGGGCCAGACGCCGGCGAGGCGTGAGAGGCGCTCGCGCCAGGGGATGCGCGCGGAGGGCGGTCCGGATTCGGGCGAGAGCGCGAGGTAGACCCGCACCGCGATCATGAAGCCGATCACCGCCAGCAGCGCCGGCACGGCGGCGGCGAGGAACATCTTGGCGATGTTCTGCTGGGTGAGGATCGCGTAGATCACCAGCACGACCGACGGCGGGATCAGGATGCCGAGCGTCCCGCCCGCCGCGATCGAGCCCGTCGCCAGCGCACCCGAGTAGCCGTACTTGCGCATCTCCGGCAGCGCCACGCGGCCCATCGTGGCGGCGGTGGCGAGCGAGGAGCCGCAGATCGTGCCGAAGGCGGCGCAGGCGCCCACCGACGACATCGCCAGCCCGCCCTTGTAGTGGCCGAGGAATCCGTTCGCGGCCTTGTAGAGGTTCGCCGACAGCCCCGAGCGCGCCGCGAAGTTCCCCATCAGCAGGAAGAGCGGGATGACCGAGAGCGAGTAGTTGGCGAAGACCTCCCAGGGCGTCTGCTTCAGGTAGGCCAGAAAGGGGTTCAGCCCCGAGAGGTAGACGAAGCCCGCCGCGCCCACGGCGGCCATGGCGACGCCGATCGGGATGCGGATCACGAGCAGGCCGAGCAGGACGCCGAAGGAGAGGACGCCGAGGGCGACGTTGGACATGAGGGCGGCCTTCAGTGCTCGGCGACGTCGTGCGGCCCGATCGGCCGGTCGGTGCGGATCTCCTCGGCGGAGCGCCAGACGGTGTAGGCGCACACGATCGCGAGGAGCCAGGCACAGGCGACGCCGAAGGCGAAGGGATAGGCCTCGGGCAGGCGCAGCACCATGGTCGTGTCGTTGTAGGCGAGCTTGTCCTGCAGGCCGAGCACCAGCCGCCAGGCGATCAGGCCGGCGAGGATCGTGAAGATCGTGTTGCCGAGGAGGTCGAGCGCCGCACGCACCCGCAGCCGCGCCCCGGAGGTGAAGAAGTCGACGAGCACGTTGCCGCGCCGAAGCTGGCAGAACGGAAGGAAGGAGAACACGGCGATGCCGGTGCCGATCTGCACGAGCTCGATGTCGCCGGGGATCGAGGCGGCGCGGAACTCGAGCCCGACGAGGCCCGCGAGCCCCGGCAGGATCGAGCGCCCGGTGATCGAGACGACCGAGACGACGATCATGCCCAGCAGCGCGATGCCGCCGAGCACGGCGACCGCGCCGCAGACGCGCTCCAGCAGGATGCCGACGGCGGTGAGCGCCGCCGTCGGCCGTTGCGTCGTCGTCGTCGTCGTCAAGGGTAGCCTCAGTCCGGCGCGGATACGTGCGCGGCGACGAGTCCGCGCGCGGCCTGGACGGGCGCCGGGCCGTCGCGGCCCGCCGCGTCCTGCTCCTCGATCCAGGACGCGATCACCGGCTCGCCGGCGGCCTTCCAGGCCTCGAGCGCCTCACCCTCGATCATCGTGATCTCGTTGCCGCTCTCCATGATCGCCGCCTTGCCGACGAGGTCCCACTGGTCCCACTTGGCGCCGGTCTGGCGCGCGAGCTCGAGGCCCGAGTTGGCATCGATCACGGCCTGGTTCTCCGCGGACATGCCCTCGTAGACACCCTTGTTCATCACGAACAGGAAGATCGCCGTGTAGAGCGAACGGTCGCCGGTGAAGGCGCCGACCTTGTCGGTGAGCTCGTTGACCTTCAGCGCGGGCACGACCTCGTAGGGGAAGACCACGCCCTGGACGACGCCGCGCGAGAGCGCCTCGGGCACGCCCGGCGCGGGGATGCCCTGCGGGTTGGCGCCGAGGTTGGCGAGCGTCTGGTTGATGACGCGGTTGGGCACGCGGATGGTCATGCCCTCGACGTCCGCCGGGCGCTCGATCGTCTTCTCGCGGGTGTAGAAATGGCCGTGGCCGTGGCCGAAGACCGCGAGGACATGGACGTCGTCGAGCTCGGCCGTGGCGTTCGCCTCGTAGAACTCGTGCGCGGCGGCGCTCGTCACCTCGCCGGTGGCGTGCGGGACGAAGGGCAGCTCCAGCGCCTCGAGCGAGGGGAAGCGGCCGGGCGTGTTGCCGGCGAGCGTCCAGACCACGTCGACGATGCCGTCGCGGGCCTGGTCGTAGAGCTGCGGCGGACGTCCGCCGAGCTGCATCGCGGGGAAGATCTCGACGGCGATGCGGCCTTCCGAGTCGGCCTCGACCTTCTCGGCCCAGGGCATGAGCCAGTTCTGGTGCGCCTGCGAGGCGGCGGGCAGGAAGTGGTGAACGCGCAGCGTCACCTCCTGGGCCGCGGCCGGGCTCGTCAGCGCGGTGGACACGGTGAGCGCGGCCGCGACGGCGGCGAGCGCGAGATGCGATGTGGCGATCCTGGGCATGATCTCGATCTCTCCCTTTGGTCGGCCCGTTCTTCGGGCTTCGCGGCGCGCGCGCCGAAGATCATTCGTGCGCATACGACCTCACCTTCAAGTCAGCATGAAATTAGTTGCGACGTCAACCGTCTCCGGGCGCCGCCAGCACATCGGCCTCGTCGCCGAGCACTTCGCGCACCCAACGGAAAGCAGCATTCGCCGCCGGCACGCCCGCGTAGACGGCGCACTGGATCAGCAGCGCGCGCAGCTCGGCGATCGTGACGCCGTTCTTCAGAGCGGGGCGCAGGTGCAGCTTGAACTCCTCCTCGCGATGGAGCGCCGTCGTGATCGTGAGCACCACGATCGAGCGCGTCTTCCGTGGCAGGCTCTCGTCGTTCCATACGTCGTTCCAGGCGGTGCGGGTGATGAACTCCTGCCACGGGCCGGCGAACGCGCCGGCGCCCGCCATCGTGCGCTCCACGTGCGCCTCGCCGAGCACCGCCTTGCGGGCGGCGAGCCCCTTCTCGAACCTCTCGTCGTCCACCCCACGTCTCCCTTCCCCACCGCCCGTCCGGCGGCTGCCGGAGGAGACGCGATCAGCCGGAATTACGCAAGCCGGCTGCGACGCCGTTGATCGTCATGTGGATGCCCTGCGTCACCCGCGCGTCGCCGTCGCCGGCGCGGTGGCGGCGCAGGAGCTCGACCTGGAGGTGGTTGAGCGGATCGAGATAGGGGAACCGGTTGCGGATCGAGCGCGCCAGCAGCGGGTTCGTCTCGAGCAGGGTCGCCTGGCCGGAGATCGCGAGCAGCGTCTCGATCGACCGGGTCCATTCCTCCCGCAGGCGCGGGAAGATGCGCTCCGCCAGCGCCCGGTCCGAGACGAGCCCGGCGTAGCGCGAGGCGATGGCGATGTTCGACTTGGCCAGCACCATGTCCATGTTCGAGAGCAGCGCCTGGAAGAACGGCCACTCCCGGTGCATCTCGCGCAGGGTCTCGATGCGCCCGGGGTCCTCGGCGAGGAAGCCCTCCACGGCCGTGCCGAAGCCGTACCAGCCCGGCAGCATGAGGCGCGACTGCGACCAGCCGAACACCCAGGGGATGGCGCGCAGGTCCTCGATAGAGCGCGACTTCTTCCGGGAGGCCGGCCGCGAGCCGATGTTGAGGTTCGCGATCTCGCCGATGACGGTCGATTCCCAGAAATAGTCCTCGAACCCGGGCGTCTCGTAGACGAGGGCGCGATAGGCGCCGAAGGCGCGCGCGGAGAGGTCCTCCATCACCTTGAGGTAGGCGTCGCGCGGGGCCGGGTCGTCGCCGTGCAGCAGGCTCGCCTCGATCGTGGCCGAGGCGATGATCTCGAGGTTGCGCCGGCCGAGCTCGGGGGTCGCGTACTTCGCCGCGATCACCTCGCCCTGCTCGGTGATGCGGATCGAGCCCTGCACGGCGCCGCCGGGCTGCGCCAGGATCGCCTGGTAGCTCGGCCCGCCGCCGCGACCCACCGTGCCGCCGCGGCCGTGGAACAGGCGCAGCCGCACGCCGGTCTCGCGGAACACCCGCACGAGGGCGATCTCGGCCTTGTACAGCTCCCAGTTCGAGGTGAGGAAGCCGCCGTCCTTGTTCGAATCGGAGTAGCCGAGCATGACCTCCTGGGTCCTGCCGCGGGTCTCGAGCAGCGCGCGGTACTCGAAGACGGAGAACAGCTCGGCCATGATCCGCGCCGAGGCCTGCAGGTCGCCGATGGTCTCGAACAGCGGCACGATGTCGACGTCGAGCGTGCCCTCGAGCGGGCGCAGGAGCCCCGCCTCCTTGAGCAGGACGGCCACCTCCAGCACGTCCGAGACCGAATCGGCTTTCGAGATCACGTAGTGGCGCAGCGCGGCGGGCCCGTAGCGGTCGCGCGCCGCCGCCGCCTCGCGCACGATGGCGAGCTCGCCGGCGGTCTTCTCGGAATACCCGACGTGGGGCGAGTACAGCGGCCGCGGCGTCTTCAGCTCCTCCACGAGGCGCGCGATGCGCGCCTCCTCCGGCATCGCCAGGTAGTCGACCCCCGGGGTCGCCACGGCGATCAGCTCGGCGATGGTGCGCTCGTGCACGTCCGAGTTCTGGCGCAGGTCGATCGTCGCGAGGTGGAAGCCGAAGACCGACACCGCCCGCCGCAGGAGGCGCAGCCGGCCTCTCGCGAGCGCACCGGAGCCGTTGGCGACGAGGGAGCGATGGATGGCGTCGAGGTCCTGCGCCAGCGCGTCGACCGAGGGATACGCGCTCGTGTGCTCCCGCACCGGCTCGCGGCACAGGTCCGCATGACCGAGGGCAGTCGCGGTGGCGCACAGGCGCGCGTGGATGTATGCGAGCGCCCGGCGGTAGGGCTCGGCCTGGCGGAACACCGAGCGCTCGGGCGAGGCCTCCGCCAGCGCGCGCACCTCGTCGGAGACGCCGACGTGGCGCTCGTCGAGCGGCAGCTCGGCGGAGAGCGCCTCGATCTCGGAGAGATGATGCGCGAGCGCCTTGCGGCTCTGCAGGTGCAGCGCCTCGCGCAGCACGTCCGCGGTGACGAAGGGATTGCCGTCGCGATCGCCGCCGATCCACGAGCCCATCCGCAGGAAGGGCGGCAGCTCCGCACCCCCGAGCCCCTCGGCCCCGAGCGCGTCCTCCAGCGCCGCGTACAGGCGCGGCAGCGCGGGGAGGAACGTGTCGTCGTAGTAGGAGAGCGCGTTGATCACCTCGTCGACGACCCGCAGGCGGACCCCGCGCAGGATGGAGGTCTGCCACAGCGCGAGAACATTGCGCCGCATCGCCTCCTCGTTCTCGGCGAGCTCCTCGGGCGTGAGCAGGCCGGTGTCGCGGGCCTTGAGCAGGCGCGCGACCTCCATCTCCCGGTCGATCGTCGACTTGCGGCGCACCTCGGTCGGGTGCGCTGTGAGCACCGGCGAGATCTCCGCGCCCTCGAACAGCGCCTCGAGCGCGCCGCGGCCGATGCCGGCCTCCTTGCACAGCGCGATCGTGCGCGCGAGCGTGCCGTCGCGCGGGGCCGAGCGGGCCTTGGCATGCGCCCGGGAGCGCCGCTGGCGGTGCTGGTCCTCGGCGAGGTTCGCCAGATGCGAGAAGTAGGAGAAGGCGCGGATGATCTGCAGGCTCGAGTCGCGCGAGAGCGCGTCGAGGATGGTCTGCAGCTCGCCGCGCGCCGCCGGGTCCTCGTCCCGGTGGAAGCGCAGGCTCGTCTGGCGGATGCGCTCGACGAGCTCGAACGTCGCCTCGCCTTCCTGCGCCCGCACGGTGTCGCCGAGGATGCGGCCGAGGAGACGGATGTCCTCCCACAGCGGCTGGTCCTTCTCCTCCGCGCGATCCGCCGCACCGATCGCGATGCCGTGCCCGACAGCCATGAGGCCCCTCCTCGCGGTTTAGACGAGGGACAGGGTGACCATTTTTGCGCTGCATTCAAGCGGGGTGTGCATGCCACGCGGCACACCGAAGAGGTTCGGCGTGGCGCCTCCCAACCTAAGGCGCTCTTCTCACCGGCGCCATCCTCCGCTAGGACCGGCCGTCGGCCTCAGCTCCGGTGACACGCGCGTGCTCGATCTCGTCGTCGCAAACCTGACCTCGCCCATCGTCCTGTTCTTCGCGCTCGGGCTCGCGGCGGCGCTCGCGCGCTCGGATCTGGCGGTGCCGGAGGCGGTGGCGAAGGCGCTGGCGCTCTACCTGATGATGGCGATCGGCTTCAAGGGCGGGGCGAGCGTCGCCGGCCACGGCGTCGACGCGCGCCTGATCGGCGCGGTGATCGCCGGCGCGCTGCTCAGCTTCTCGATCCCCTGGGTCGCCTTCCAGATCCTGCAGCGCACGACGCGGCTGCCGAAGCTCGACGCGGCGGCGGTCGCGGCGCACTACGGCTCGATCTCCATCGTCACCTTCGTCGCCGCAACCGAGTCCGTGCGCCTGTCGGGCCTCGTCGCCGAGGGCTACCTCGTGGCGGTCGCGGCGGTGATGGAGGCGCCGGCGATCCTCACGGCGCTCTGGCTCGCCCAGAGCGCGCGCAAGGCGGCGGGACGCCAATCGGACGCCGAGGGCGACGAGCCGCAGGGCGCGCTGATCCGCGAGATCCTGCTCAACGGCTCGATCGTGCTGCTCGCCGGCGCGTTCGCGATCGGCTGGATCACCGGGGACCGCGGGCTCGAGATCGTCTCGCCGTTCCTGGTCGCGCCCTTCCAGGGCGTGCTCTGCCTGTTCCTGCTCGACATGGGCCTCGTCGCCGGGCGCGGCTTGCGGGCGGGCTGGCGCGAGCTGAAGGGTCCCGTGCTGGCCTTCGGCCTCTACATGCCCCTCGTCGGCGCGGCGCTGGCGGCGCTGGCCTCGCTGCCGCTGGGGCTCTCCACCGGCGGGACGGCGCTCTTCATCACGCTGGCGGCGTCGGCCTCCTACATCGCCGTCCCCGCCGCGATGCGCCTCGCCCTGCCCGAGGCGCGCCCGGCGATCTACCTCACCCTCTCGCTCGGCGTCACCTTCCCGTTCAACCTGACGCTCGGCATCCCGCTCTACATCGCGATCGCGGAGGCGATCCCATGACCGACGAGACGAAGCCGAGCGCGAAGCCCCGGCTCGAGACCTACGCCAAGAAGCGCCTCGACATCATCGTCGAGGCGCCGATCCTGAACCGGATGCTCGACCTGCTCGATCGCCTGGCGGTGACCGGCTACACGGTGGTCCCCGCGCTCGCCGGCCGCGGCCGCGAGGGATCCTGGCGCCGCGCCGGGCTCGTCTCCGACGCCGGGCAGATGGTGCTCGTCATCTGCGTCCTCGACGAGAGCCGCGTGCCCGACGTGCTGGAGCCCGTCTACAAGCTGCTCTCGCGCCAGATCGGCGTGGTGACGGTGTCGGACGTCTCGGTCGTCCGGCGCGAGCATTTCTGAGGCGGGACGGAGGCGCTCGCCCGGAGGGCCTCAACCGGACGGGACCGGACGCGGGAGGCGCGGCTCGCCCATCGCGCACTCGAGCGCCGCGCGGTCCCAGCCACCGGCGTCCGCCGCCGCCGCGTATGCGCTCCGAAGGAAGGCGAGGAGCGTCTCCTCGGGGTCCTCGGCGCTGCGGACGGCCTCGTAGGTCAGCACGAACTCGCCCAAGGTGGCGTTCCATGATGCGGACGGCGGCTCGACAACCGCCGACGCGAACCCCTCCGGCGTCGGGTAGGCGTAGGCGTAGAAGGCCGCATCGTTGCCGCCTCCGCCGGGCCAGAACCCGGCCGACGCGACCTCGTGGCTGTAGGCCTCGCGGGTCACGGCGTCCGGCAGGCCTGGAATGCCGCCGGGGTGAGGCGGCGCGGGCCGGCCCGAGAAGCGGGTCACCGCCAGATCGAACGAGCCCCAGAAGAGATGGACCGGCGAGACCTTGCCGAGGAAGCCCGTCCGGAAGCGCTGAAATACGCGCTCCACGGAAAGCAGCACGCGGTGGAAACGCTCGATGGCGTCGGCGTCGTAGGGGCGAAGTCGCGTGTCCTGGAGGAAGGGCACCGCGTCGGGGATCTCGTTCGGCCGACCGTGGATCGAGAAGCGCCCGCCAACAGCGCCCACCGCCTCCGCGACGTGCGCGTGGAAGGCGCTCACGCTCATCGCAGCGAGGGGGACCTCGGCCCGCGCGCCGCCGGCGGCCTCCACGAGCAGCAGATGGTCCACCAGGTCCAGCGTGAGCGCGATGTCTCCGGCCGGGTCCGGCACCGGCCCCGTCGTGAGGCCGCGCGGGACGACGTAGAGCGTCGCGTGCCAGGAATGGTTCACCCACGGCGTATGCGCGAGGCGGTACTTGCCCAGGATCTGGCACCACAGGTGAAGCGCGGCGCAGGTCTCGCGCCACGGCTCGTAGGGCAGAGGCGGCCAACGTGGATCCACGGCGTCTCCCTCCCGTCCGTTGCCGACCCGCGCGACGGCGTCAGCGCTTCACGACGTCCCAGAATTCGCGATGACGCTCGATCGTGGCCTTGGCGAAGGGACACAGCGGGATGATCGTGCGCCCCGCGGCCCGCGCGTCCTCGACGGCGCGTCGCACCAGGACGAGGCCGAGGCCCCGGCCGCGCAGGGCGTCGGGTACGGCGGTGTGGTCGATGATGATCAGGCTCTCGCCCGCGCGCGTGTAGGTCATCTCCGCCTCGGCGCCCTCGAGCGCGACGACATAGCGGCCCTTGGCACCGTTGTCCTCGTGCCGGACGGTCGGTTGCTCGGCGGATTTCGGCGGCGCGCTTCCGGACATCGGCTCGACCTCCTCGACGCGGCCACTCTCGCGCCGAGCTTACCGCAGCGGGCAGGCGAGGCAAGCCCACGATTCTGGCGCGATCGTTCAAGCCCGGCGCTCGCGGCCGGGTCATCTTCCGTCGGGACACGCCTCGATGGAGCCTCGCCATGACGTTTCTCCTCAACGGATCGGCGGCCGAGATCCCCGCCGATCTCGCCGACGACCGCCTCCTCTTCGTCCTGCGCGATCATTTCGCCCTCGACGGCCCGAAATACGGCTGCGGGGTCGGTGCCTGCGGCGCCTGCACCGTGCATGTCGACGGGGGTGCTGAACGCGCCTGCCTGATGGCCGCGCGCGACGTCGACGGTCGCGCGGTCACGACGCTGGAGGGGCTCGGCGCCGGGCACGCGGACGGGCTCCACCCCGTTCAGCGCGCCTTCCTCGACGCGCGCGTGCCGCAATGCGGCTATTGCCAGAACGGCCAGGTGATGAGCGCCGCCGCCCTGCTCGCCGCGCACCCGGCGGCCGGCCGCGACGCCGTCGCGGCGGCGATGGACGGGATCGTCTGCCGCTGCGGGACGTACGCGCGCGTCCGCACCGCCGTCGCGCGGGCGCAGGCCGCGATGACGGGAGGCGCCGGATGAGCTCGTCCCGTCGCTCGGTCCTGAAGGCGCTCGGCTGGAGCGCCGCCGGCATCACCCTCCTCGCCGGAGGCGTCGCCGCCTTTCCGCACCTGCCGGCCCTGCCGCACCGCGATGCGCCGACGCCGGACGACGCGGTCGCCTGGCTGAGCCTGCGCCCCGACGGGCGCATCGCCCTCGTCTCGCCGCGCGCCGAGATGGGCCAGGGCGTCGCCACGGCGCTGCGCCAGATCGTGGCGGAGGAGATCGGCGTCGCGCTGGAGCGCGTCGCGTTCGTCCACCCGCGCACCGATCTCCTGCCGCCGGCCCGCGCCACCGTGGGATCCGACTCGATCAAGGATTACGGCCCGCTCCTCGCCCGCGCCGCGGCGGCCATGGGCGACGCGATACGGGCACGCGCCGCCGAGCGGCTCGGCGTCCCGGGCGCGGCGCTCGCCGTCGACGGCGACGGCGTGCGCACGACCGACGGTCGCGCCGTGCCCCTCGTCGGCCTGGCCGATCCGCCTCTCCTGCTGGGAGCCGAGGCGCTCGCGGCGGCGCGCCCGCGCAGCCTCGCGCGCGACGGCCCGCTGCGGGTCGTCGGGACGAGCCCCGAGCCCGCGGAGCTGCGCGCGATCCTCACCGGCTCGGCCCCGCTCTTCACCGACGACGTGCGCCTCCCCCGCATGACCCACGGCGCAGTCCTGCGCCCGCCCGTCATCGGCGCGCGGCTCGCCCGCGTCGATGCGCGCGCCGCGGAGGACGTGCCCGGCTTCGTCGCCCTGGTGCGCGAGCGCGGCTTCACGGGCGTCGTCGCCGAGAGCCGCGGCGCGCTCGAGCGAGCGCTCGCCGCGCTCGACGCGACCTGGGAAGAGCCGTCCGCGCCCATCACCCAGGCGGGGATCGACGCCGCCGTCGACATCGACGCCGCTCTCGCCCGCGGCGCGCTCGAGCACGTCGTCGTCGACGAGGGCGGCGTCGTCGGCCCGCCCGCGATCTCGCTGCGGCTCGACGTGCCGATGGCCGCGCACGCCGCCATGGAGCCGCGCTGCGCCGTCGCCGACCTCTCCGACGGCCGGCTCACGGTCCACACCGGCACGCAGGACGCGACCTTCGTGCGCCGGGTCCTCGCCGCCGATCTCGGCCTCTCGGAAGACCGGGTCGTCGTGCGCGGCCACCGTCTCGGCGGCGGCTTCGGCGGACGCACCATCTGCGACGTCGAGCGCGACGCCGCGCGGCTGTCGCGCGCCGTCGGGCGACCGGTGAAGGTGCAGCGCAGCCGGGCGGAAGAGTTCGCCACCGCCTTCCACCGCCCGCCCTCCTCCCACCGGATCACGGCGCGGCTCGACGACGCCGGCCGCATCACCTCCTGGGACCACGCCATGCGCTCGGGCCACGTGATCTTCACCTCGGCGGCGATGGGGCCCGTGCTGCAGGCGGCGACCTCCTTCGTCGCCGATCCCGGCGTCGCCCGCGGCCTCGTCCCGCCCTACGCCATCGCGCGCCGCCGCATCGCCTTCGAGGACGTGCGCCTCCCCGTCGACACCGGACCCTGGCGCGGGCTCGGCGCGGCGCCGAACGTCTGGGCGATCGAGACCGCGATCGACGCCCTCGCCCGCGCCGCCGGGCGCGACCCGGTCTCCTTCCGGCTCGCGGCGATCGCGCCGGAGCATCCCCGGCTCGCGTCGGTCCTGGAGCGCGCCGCCGCCCTCGCGGACTGGCCAGCGCGGCGCACGACGCCGCGGCGCGGCTACGGCGTCGCCTGCGGCGTCTACAAGGAGATGGCCACCGCCGCCGTCGTCGCCCGGGTCGCGCTCGACGAGAGCGGCGCGGCGCGCGTGGAGCGGCTATGGTGCGCGCACGAATGCGGCCTCGTCGTCGACCCCGACGGCGTGCGGGCGCAGGTCGAGAGCAACCTGATCTGGAGCGTGGGCATGGCGCTGGGCGAGGAGCTGAGCATCGTCGACGGCCGCATCGGGGCGCAGAGCCAGGCGGACTACGCCTTGCCGCGCTTCTCGGACACGCCGGAGATCGAGATCGCCCTCGTCGACGGCGGCGGGCCGCCCGCGGGTGCCGGCGAGACGGCGATCGTCGCCGGCGTCGCGGCGATCACCAACGCCATCGCGGCGGCGACGGGACGCACGGTGACACGCCTGCCCTGGCGGGCGGAGGCCTGAGCCGATGGAGGACTTCGCCAGCGCGGCGCTCGTCGGGCTCGTGCAGGCCGGCCTGCGCCGACGCGGGATCGCGCCGCCCGATCCTCTCGGTGCGCCGCGCGACGGGCCGCGGACGCCGCTTCCGCTCAAGCGCGCGCTCCTGGACTGGACCGCGCGCGAGCACGGGCTCGGCCTCGTCTTCATGCTCGGCACCGAGGTGCGTGCCGCCGGCTTCGACCCGATCGTCCACATGCTCCTGCGCGCCGAGACCGGCGAGGCGCTGGTCGCGCGCTGGCTTCGGGTGGAGGCCTACTTTCATTCGCGCCACCGGATCCTATGCGCGCCGGCCGGGCCGCACGCGCTGACGCTCACCCACGTCTCCCGCGCGGGCGCGCCGCCCGCGGCGGCGGAGGACATGCTCGTCGCCGGGCTGATCACGGGGCTCCTGGACGCGCAGGGCTGCACGGGCGTCGCCCTCTCGCTCGTCCAGCCGGACGGGCTCCTGCTCGACCCGCGCGACCCGCCCAGCCCGCCCGAGCCCCCAGTCGCCGCGGCCGGGGGGCGGCTGGCCTGGGGCGCGGATCCGCCGGCTCGGGCGGCGGCCGAGCCGGCCCCGCTCGACGGCGGCGAGGACGCCCCGGGTGCCCTCGCCCGCGGCGCGCTGCGGCTGATGGCGGACGATCCCGTCCGCCGCTGGACCCTCGCCGACCTCGCGGACGCGCTCGGGCGCAGCCGCCGCACGCTGCAGCGGCGACTCGGCGAGGACGGGCTCTCCCTCACCAGCCTCGTCGCGGCGAGCCGCATCCGCCGCGCCTGCCGCGATCTCACCGAGACCGGCCTTCCGCTGACCCTGGTCGGGCTCCTCGCCGGCTATGCCGACGCCGCGCACTTCACCCGCGACTTCAAGCGCCGCGTCGGCATCACGCCGTCCGCCTATCGCGAGAGCGCGCTGGCCGGCCGCGCGGGGACGGACGCGGCATGAGACCGCGCGCCCTCCAAGCCGTCACGCCCTCCCCTATGTTCCCTGCCGACCGGCGGCCGCCTGCGCGCGGCGCACGAGGAGGGCGGATGCGACATCTTCGGACGGCGGCGGCGACCCTGGCGGTCTCGCTCGCCGGGCTCGGCCCGGCCGACGCGGCGGCGGAGCACGCCGTCACCCTGCGGCTCGATCCCGCCAGCGGCACCTTCGCCATGCATGCCGTGACGACGGGCGCCGACGGTGCGCTGGTGCTCGACGGGGCGGACTGGCTCGAGGCGCTGGCTGCCCGTGCCGGCGGCGCGGCGATCGCGGCGGCGGACGGGCGGCTCGTCGTGCCCGCGGCGCGGGCTGCGAACGGGCCGGTCACGATCACCGCCGACGGCGTGCTGCCGCCGGTCGACGGCGGCGCCGCGGCGGCGGGGGCGAGCCCCGCGGGTGCCTTCCTGCTCGATGCCTCCGTCTGGCTGCCACGCTCGGCCGCGGGCGACGACGCCTACACGATCACGGTCGAGACGCCCGCGCCCTTCCGCGCCGTCGCCACCGGCGCGCTCGTCTCCGAGGCGCAGGAGGCGGACGGCAGCGCACGGGCGACCTTCCGCTTCGCGCCGCACGACGAGGCGCCGGTCGTCCTCGCCGGCCCCTGGCTCGTCGACGAGCGCAGCGTCGCGGGCCTGCGGCTGCGCACCTACTTCCCCGCGGAGAGCCGGCCTGTCGCGCCGGACTATCTCGACGCGGCGGAGGCCTTCATCGCCGCCTATGCCGCCGCGATCGGCCCCTACCCCTACGACGGGTTCGCCATCGTCGCCGCGCCGATCCCCGTCGGCCTCGGCTTCCCCAACCTGACCTACGTCGCCTCCAGCATCCTCGCGCATCCGTACATGCGCGGGCGCTCGCTGGCGCACGAGATCCTGCATTCCTGGTGGGGCAACGCGGTTGGCGTCGCCCCGGGCAGCGGCAACTGGGCCGAGGGGCTCACCACCTACCAGGCGGACTACGCGCTCGCCGTCGGAGAGAGCCCGCAGGCGGCGCGGGCCATGCGGCTCGACTGGCTGCGCGACCTCGCCGCCCTGCCCGACGCCCGCCGCCGGCCGATCGTCGACTTCCGCTCCAGCACCCACGACGGTGGGCAGGCTGTGGGCTACGGCAAGACGGCGCTGGTGCTGCGCATGCTGGAGGACGAGATCGGGGCGCCCGCCTTCCGCCGCGCCGTGCGCGCCTTCTACGCGGCGAACCGGTTCGGGACCGCGGGCTGGGACGAGCTGCGCGCCGCCTTCGAGACGGCGGCCGGACGCGATCTCGGCTGGTTCTTCGCGCAATGGCTGGAGCGCGCCGGCGAGCCGCGGATCACGCTCGAGGCCGCGGCCCCGCTCGCGGACGGGAGCGGCGTGTCGCTGACCTTGCACCAGGAGCCGCCCCTGGACGGCGGAGCGCCCTGGCACCTGCCGGTGCCCGTGCGCATCGACACCGAGGAGGGGACCATCGAGACCACGGTGCGGCTCGACACGACCCGGCGGACCTTCCGCATCGAGACTCCGGCGGCGGCCCGCGCCGTGCGGATCGATCCCGACTGGATGCTGGTGCGCGCCCTCCTCCCGGGCGAGACCGCGCCGATCCTGCGCGACGTGCTCGCGACCGCGGGCGAGATCGCGCTGGCGACGCCCTCGCCCGGCCTCGGGCCGGACGAGGCGCACGCGCTGCTCGGCCGCGCCGTCGGCCGTACGGCGACCCTCGTCCCGGCCGCGGCGGGCGACGACGACGGCCCCACCCTCGTGATCGGCCTCACCGACGACGTGGCCGCCCTGGCGCAGGACCCCGACCTCGCCACCGCCGGCGACGCCCGCGCCTGGATCGACCCGTCCGGCGTCCGCCTCCACGCCTCGGCCGACACGCCCGAGACGCTGGAGCGGATGCTCGCGACCTTGCGCTTCTACGGCAAGCAGAGCCTCGTCGTCTTCGCCGACGGCGAGGCTCTGCGGCAGGAGGTTCTTGAGGCGGGCGACAGCCCGCTCGGGGCGCGGTTCTAGTACCGCGCCCAGTCTCCACGGCTGGCGCCGAAGGCCATCGAGCGGTTCAGGCGCTCATGACCCAGGTGCGGAAGGCTCGGGGGCGCGTCTCGAGCGACGCTCGAGCGCTCGGCTACTCTCCTCGAGCTTATCGAGATCACGTTCCCGGAGCTCGAGATCCCGAAGGCGCTGCCTCCGGTTCATCTCGCGGTTCTCATCGCGCAAGACGGCGAGCGCGGCCTTCAAGCTTGCCAGCTCGACTAGAAGCCGCCGCTTCTCGGCCTCGCTCACCTCGTCCATGACACGGATGCGGCTGAGAATCTGCTCGGTCTCGCGAACAGCCGACTGCGCCTGCGCGATCCGGTCGTTGAGCTCGTCGACCTGCCGCGTCGCTGCCTCAGCCGCGGCCCGCTCCTGCTCCGCCGCGCGGACAAACCGCCGCTCGATCTCATCGAGATCGCCGAGTGCGTTCCGACGCTGCGCCAGACGATCCGAATAGGCTCCTGTGGCCTGCCCGCACACGCCCCCCACGAGCCCTCCTTCGCGCGGGTCGGTCGATGCCGTCGTGCAGCATCCGGCCAGGACGACGAAGAGAGGCAGGGCGATCAGAGGGCCGGGCCGCATCAAAGCGACCTCAGGATGGCATCGTAGCTGTCGGCGACGGCGCGGAGCGAAGCAATGTGCGCCTCCACGCGCCTAAGCTGTGGCCGTAGCCGCGCTGCTGCATTCGCGTTGGACGTGGTGAACAGGGCGATCCTGTTCTCGAGGCTGCGCTTCTCCGCTTCCGCCTGGGCAATCGCCCGGCGGATCGCCGCGCGGTCCTCGCGCACCTCGCGCTCCAGCGCAGCCTTGCGCCCGGCGGCATCCGCATCGGATCGCTGCAGGGCCACCTGCAGCCGGCGCGCCTCGGCTCGGCGGCTCGCTGCGAGCTGCCGGGCCTGTGCAATGATGCGACCGAGCCGCGCGTTCGCGTCGCGCGCGCGGACGATCCGCCCGTCGAGCTCGTTCTCCGCCCGGATCTGCCGCTGCTTCGCCTCCGCGGTCGAGACGCCGACGGCGGCTCCGACCCCGGCGCCGACACCGGCGCCGATGGCGGCGCCGGTCAGCACCCGACGGGCGTCGCCACCGGTCAGCGCCACGCCGATGCCGCCGACGGCTGCGCCGATGAGGGCACCGCCGACCACGCCCTCCTGCACGGTGCGGGCATAATCATCGACAGGGCCAGCCAGAGGCGACGATCCGCCGCCGAGCCCGGTCGTCGTACAGCCGGCCACGGCGAGCGCCATCATCAGGCCTGCGAGTGGCGCACGAATCGCATTCTTCAGCTTGGTTTCGCTCATCCCGCCCCCCGGCATCGACGCTCTGCAGCCCGCGTCAGGGCGCGATTTTGCACAATTGACAATTGATGTAAAGTCGACAGATTGAGGCTGGGACAGCTGACGTTGCGAGGGGCCATGGAGCCGCCACTATTTGCCGGCGAGCGAGAGACGAAGGGTTTTCGCAATGCACTGTCGTTGACGATTCGGGCAGCGCGGCAGTGGCGTTTCTGGCTTCGAAACGGGCCTATGCTGTTCGCGACTGCCGCCGCGGCGGGCTTTGCGGCGAGACTCGTGTGGTACACGACTTATAAAGTCCCCATCGAAGCCGCTAGGGCCCCCGCCGAAGCTGCGCCGCCGGGATGGCTCGACCACCTGATCTGGCTTGGTTATCTTCTTTTTGCCGTCATGGGATTTGCGCTGACGATTTACAAGCTCGCGGCGCTCTTCTGGGAGCAACGAGCACTTTCATACTATGGTGGACGTGAGATTGCATTCTACGGCATGGAAAGCACGATTATCCACGAGGAAATTACGAGATTTTACAGAGATAAACAGAGAAACAACTTCGAGGCTGTTTTCAGCAACATTGTGCAGCGCCTCTCTGATCTCGCAATCGGCCTGCTGGACCTCTCGACGCTACAAACGATAGCAATCAGGCTGGGCATTCTTGGCACCTTCTTTGGGCTGGTGCAGCAGCTCAGCGCGGTCCGTCAGATCATGGCCGGCAACAACAACGGCGAGGCGGGAGAAAGCCGCGTCGCGGCAGCGGGCGAAGCCGTTGGCGCTCTCGCCCTGGCCTTCAACTCCAGCATCTCGGGACTGGTCGCTGCGCTGGTGCTGGCGCTTCTGGCAACGACCGTCGGTGCGCGCGTGCGGGAGGTTCGAAAGGGCCTCGCCAAACTCCTTGCAGAGTTGCGCCCGCCCGTTCCCTCCGAAGCACCGCCCGATGGCCTCAGCAAAGCCGCCGCCGATGCGATCCAAGCCGCCGCATCGAGCCTGCGGGAGGGGGGAAGCCGGCTCGCAGCGGCGTCCAAGGAGCTTCGGGATCAGATCCACGCCGAAACCGACAGCCTGAAGGCCCTCGCGGCGGAGCAGTCGAAGGCGCTGGCATCCGCCACTCAGCTGGCGAAGCAGGTCGAGCAGGTCGAAGCGCGGCTTCTCGGCGCCTTCGAAGCCTCTCTCGCGAGAGCGGCGACGTCGCAGGGGAGCGCTCTTTCCGGGGTCGAGCGGCGCATGGCCGCGATCGCGGAGGTTCTCGAGCGCCATGAGAAGAGTGCGAAGAAGGCCCTCGACGACGCCGGTGCAGCTCTCGCCGCACAGATCGAGGGGACGCTCGCGCCCTCCCTCGCCAGGATCGCGGACAGGCTCGAGACGCAGGAGACGCCGGCGTCGCCACGCCTGGCGCGGCTCGACCAGGTCCTCGGCGTCGCCGTCAAGCTCGGCCTGCTCGCCCTGATCCTGAGCGGGATCGCTGCTGTGCTCGGGCTCGTCGACCTCCCCGGCCTCTCGAGCACGGGTGCCTCGCGATGATCGGCTACCGCGACGAGAGCGAGATCGATCTCGACAAGGACGAGTTCGGCCCGGGAGTCGATCTGATGGCGGCTCTGTTCGCCGTCGTCGTGATCATCGCCACCTTCCTCGGCCTGGATCCGGAATTGAACGAAGCGACGGTGCTTCGGTCCGTCCTGGAGGAAAGAGACCAGGAGCTCCTCGAACTCGAAGCGGAGCTTTCGACGCTGCGCAATCCCGGAGCGACGCCGACGAACGTGAACTGGAACGCGCTGCTGCAGGAGAGAGATCGCGCGATCCGAAACCTCGAGCAACGAATCCGAGATTCCGAAGAGCGCGCAGCGGCCCTCGAGCTCGAGAACGCAGCCCGGATCGCACCGCTCGTCGCCGAGACGACCGAAGCCGCAGCCGGCCCGCTGTTCGAGGCCGACGACTCGCCGACCGCCTCCCTGCTGCGTGCGCTCGCGATCGGGGCGGCGACGTTCCGAGCGGAAGGAAATCCCGGTGCCGCGAACGCGCTCGAGTTCGAGATCGCCAGCAGCGCCACCGACGGCGTCCTGGATGCAGATGGGCGTGACGGGGTCCTCGCGACCTCGGCCCGGCGCGCCGCGGCCCTGGAAGCCGTCCTGCGATCCGCCGGCCTCGCCAGCGGCTGCCTCCGTTTCGAGCCGCAGGGACTAGCCGAGACGATCTGGTTCTCGGGCTGGCTGGTCGATCGGCAACTCGTCCCGCACCGGGTCCTCGACGGCATCCGCGACGAGCAGCTGGACCCCGTGGCAGTCGCTTCCTACGAGCAACTGGACGCGCCGAGCGATCGCCGCGTCACCGTCCGAGCGGTCCTGATCGACAAGGAGCGCTGCGACCCCGAAGGTTTGCGCGCCGACCTGGACCGCCTTGCCCGCCTCGTCCCGCGTTGACGCGTAGACTCGGCGGCCGGCGGCCGGCCAGCGACTGCGAGAAAGCTTCGAAGAGCTCTCCCTATTTTTGAACTCATACGGGAAAATATCTGCCAGCCTTATTGAATTTCTGGAGATGCTTCCGCCTCTTCGCTTCGGCGAGACGGCGCGGCGCCTACACGCCGCGCCGAGCGCTTCCGGCCTACGGCAGCATCACCGCGTCAATGACGTGGATGACGCCGTTCGACTGCATCACGTCCGAGATCGGCACGCGCGCCGTGTTGCCCTGGGCGTCGGCGATGTAGGGACCGTTGCCGTTGCGGTCGAGCAGCACCGCGAGCGTCCCGCCCTCGACGGTGCGCAGCTCCGCCTGGCCGCCGGCGCGCTGGGCGAGCGCGAGCAGCTCGGAGGCGGTGTAGGTGCCCGGCACGACGTGGAAGGTCAGCACGTCGGTCAGCTGGCCGCGGTTGCCCGGCTCGAGCAGCGTGTCGACGGTGCCCGCGGGCAGGCGGGAGAAGGCGCGGTTCGTCGGCGCGAAGACCGTGAACGGCCCCGGGCCCGACAGCGTCTCGACGAGCCCCGCGGCCTGGACGGCGGCGACGAGGGTCGTGTGGTCGGCGGAGTTGACGGCGTTCTCGACGATGGTGCGCGAGGGCAGCATCGGCGCGCCGCCCACCGTCTTGACGGCCTGAGCCGAGGCGAGGCCGGCGCCGAAGGCGAGCGTCGCGGCGAAGACGGCGCCGAGGGCGAGGCTGCGGAACATGGGCTGCATGGGGTGTGGCTCCTGTGTCTGGGCGATCCGCTCGGGGGATCGCGCGCAGCTACGGAAGGGCCGCGGCCGAGGTTTCGGCGGGCGTGGAGAAAACGTGCGGCGGCCGGGAGCGCCCGACCCCGGCGGCTCCGGTGCGCGTCACGGGCGCGTCTCTCACGCATCACGCGCCCGTGACTTCCGCCCGCGGCGCGTTATGTCTCGCGTCTCCACAACGTCGATCACCGAGGGCCGCGTGCGTCATTCCCCCGATCCGGACGAGCCGCTCGAGGCTCTGCTCGCGGCCGTGGCCGCGGCCGATCGCGGCGCCTATGCACGGCTCTACGCACGCACCAGCGCGAAACTCTTCGGCGTCGTGCTCCGTATCGTGCGGGATCGGGGCATGGCCGAGGAGGTGCTGCAGGAGGTCTTCCTCGGCATCTGGCGCGGCGCCTCCTCCTACGCGGCGGAAAGGGCGCGGCCGATGACCTGGATGATCACCATCGCCCGCAACCGCGCCATCGACGCCGTGCGCGTGCGCCGCGAGGTGCTGCTCGAGCCCGGCGAGGACGGGGACGACCCGATGGCGGCGATCCCCGACCCGTTCGACGCCGCGCAGAGCTTCGCCGACCGCGATGCGCTCGCCCGCTGCCTCGACCTGCTCGAGGAGACGCACCGCCATTGCATCCTGCTCGCCTATTGCGAAGGCTGGTCGCGCGAGGAGCTCGCCGCCCGCACGGGCAAGAACGTCAACACGATCAAGACCTGGCTGCACCGCGGCCTGGCGACGCTCCGGGGGTGCCTGTCGTCATGAGCGCCGCGGCGGACTGGAACGAGGACGACGACGACGCGCTGGCCGGCGAGTACGTGCTCGGCACCCTGCGCGGCACCGACCGCGCCGCCTTCGAGGCGCGGCTCGCCCGCGAGCCCGCGCTCGCCGACGCCGTCGCGGCCTGGCAGGAGCGGCTCGCGCCGCTGACCGAGGCGGTCGCGCCCGTGGCGCCGCCGGCGGACCTGTTCGCCCGCATCGAGGCGCGGCTCGACGAGGCGGGCGCGGCGAGCGCGCCCACGCCCGCTGCCTCGTCGCCCGCCTCCTCTCCCGCCGAGATCGTCTCCCTCGACGAGGTCCGGAGGCTGCGCCGCGCGCTGGCCGGGTGGCGGATCGCGGCCGGTGGCCTCGGCGCGCTCGCGGCGGCGCTGGTGGCGCTGGCGCTGCTGTTCCCGGGCCGCTTCCTGCCGCCGCCGCCGGAGGGCGAGCGCTACGTCGCCGTGGTCGACCGCGGCGGCGACCTGCCGGCGCTGATCGTCCAGGTCGACGTGGCGAGCGGCCTCGTGCGCGTGCGCGCCCCCGCCGCGGAGGCGCCCCCGGACCGCGCGCTCGAGCTCTGGCTCGTGGCCGACGGCGGCGACCCGCGCTCGCTCGGCCTCGTGCGCGACGCCGCGGATTTCCGGATCGAGCCGGCCGTCGCCCGCGCCAGCCCCGGCGCCACGCTCGCCGTCAGCGTCGAGCCACCCGGCGGATCGCCGACGGGCGCACCGACGGGGCCGGTGGTCTACACGGGCGTGCTGATCCCGCAGTGACCCCGCCCGGCGACGGATCGTCGGCCGTGCGGACTAAAAACACCGCGCGGCCGAAACTTCCCCGGACGCCCCTCCGTAGCTGCCGCCATCTCGCCGACCGCATCCCGCGGCGGCGGGCGCGACCCGGGCGCCGTCGCGCGCCTCGAGCCACGGAGCAACGACATGACCAAGACCCGCATCCTCATCGCCGCCGCCGCCGCCCTCGCCTTCGCCGGCCCGGCCGCCGCGGACCACCTCGACATCGAGGCCGACGGCGTGCGCGTCGACGGCGCCATGGTGACCTTCCCGTCGGTGAAGATCGACGAGCCCGGCTTCCTCGTCCTGCACGCCGTCGTCGGCGGCGAGGTCGTGGTCCCCGCCTCGATCGGCCACGTGATGGTGCCCGCGGGCACCACGGCCGATGTCACGGTGACGGCCGACTACCCGCTCGCAGCGGGCGAGGACTACATCGCCATGCTGCACTACGACACCGACGGCGACGGCGCCTACGAGTTCGGCGAGGGCTCGACCGACGTCGACGGCCCGGCGCTGAACGCCGAGGGCCAGCCCTACGTGAAGCCGTTCACCGGCATGTGAGCGCTCCGAGCGCGAACGCCACCGGCGCGGGCGAACCCCGCCCGCGCCGGCCCCTTCCGGAAGATCGTCCTAGTGCGCGCGCCCGCCGCTTCGATGCTAGGATCGTCCGCAACTGCGGGAGCGTGCCCGCGGCCGAAGAAACCGGGAGGAAACATGACGACATCGGCTTGGAGGGGCGCCCCGCGCGCCCTCGGCGCCGCGGCGGCGTTTCTCGCGCTCGCCGGCGCGCCCGCCCTCGCGCAGGACGCGGGCGGCGATGCCGCCGAAGAGCGCTGCGCCGCGCTGCGCGACGTGGTGCTCGACGCGGCCCACGTCACCTCGGCGCGGGTGATCGCGCAGGGCGAGACTCTGCCGGCCTATTGCGGGGTGCGCGTCACGGCGCGCCCGGCGGTCTCGATCGAGGTCCGCCTGCCGCTCGAGGGCTGGAACGGCAAGCTCTACCAGACCGGCTGCGGCGGCTTCTGCGGCATCCTCGGTCGCGCCGACGCGGGCGGCGGCTTCATCAACGCCATGGGGCCGGGCCTCGCCCGCGGCTACGCCACGGCGACCTCCGACAGCGGCCATCACGGCCTGTCGATCCTCGACGCGAGCTGGGCCGCCAGCAACCCGCAGGCGGAGCGCGACTGGGGCTGGCGCTCCGTGGGCGAGACCAACCGCGTCGCCAACACCCTCGTCGAGGCGTTCTACGAGGAGCCCACCGAGCGCGACTACTTCCAGGGCTGCTCGACCGGCGGGCGCATGGCGAACCGCGCCGCGCTGACCTATCCGGACATGTTCGACGGCATCATCTCCGGCGCCCCGGCGCTGGACTATACCGGCCTCGTCGCCACCAAGTTCTCCTGGCTCGCGCAGGCGAACACCGCCGCCGACGGCAGCCAGATCCTGACGCCCGCGAAGGTGCCGCTGGTGGCCGAGACGGTGATGGCGCAGTGCGACGCGACGGACGGCGCCGAGGACGGCGTCATCGCCGATCCCCGCGCCTGCTCGGTCGACTACGCCGCCGTCGCCTGCGAGGCCGGCGCCGAGGGAGCGGACTGCCTCACCGAGGCCGAGCGCGAGGTGCTGGCGCAATGGCGTCAGGGCCCGGTGAACGCCGCCGGCGAGCAGCTCTATCCGGGAGGCGTGCCGGAGGGATCCGAGCCGTTCTGGGCCCTGTGGCTGACCGGCCGCGAGGGCGGCGGCGCGGGGCTGCTGCCGGGCTTCGTCGACAATTTCGGCGCCTGGATGGCCTTCCCGGAGGATCCCGGCACGAGCTGGACGGCGGCCGACTTCGACTTCGAGGAGGATCCGGCGCGCCTCGCCACGATGGCGGCGGTCTACAATGCCGACGATCCCGACCTCTCGGCCTTCCGCGAGGCCGGCGGCCGGATGATCGTCTGGCACGGCTGGGCCGACCCCCTGGTGACCCCCTACAAGACCGTCGACTGGTACGAGAAGGCCGCGGCCGCCGCGGGCGGCGAGGAGACGCTCGAGGAGAACGTGCGGCTGTTCATGATCCCCGGCATGGACCATTGCGGCCTCCAGCCCGGCCCGGACGGCATCTCCCAGGCGAGCCTCGACCTGATCACGGCGCTCGAGCGCTGGGTCGAGGAGGGAGAGGCCCCCACGACCGTGCTCGCCGACGAGTGAGGCGAGACGGGCTCCCGGCCAACGCGCCGGGAGCTCGCCGGGGCGCCGGCTGCGCCGCTGTTCATGGCGGGCCTCTCGGCGATCCGCGTGGGGGCGACCGCAGTCGTCGTAGTGACGGCGCGCCGCGCCTCGGGCGGGCGGTGACCGGAGAGGGCGCGGCGGCGCGGGCTCCGGCGGACACCCCACCGTCACGCCCTCGGGCACATGGCTGCTGTGCTGCCGCGCCACGCGGCTTCAGGCGTAGCGCTTCGCCATGGCTTCGAGCGGCAGCGGGCGGATGCGGTCGGCCCATCCGGCCGTGCCGAACGCTTCGAAGCGCTGACGGCAGACGTCGCTCATCATCGCCATGGCCGGCTTCAGGTACTTGCGCGGGTCGAACTCGCCGGGATGCTCTGCCAAGGTCCGGCGGATGGCGCCCGTCATGGCCATCCGGTTGTCGGTGTCGATGTTGATCTTGCGCACGCCGTTCTGGATGCCGCGCTGGATCTGCTCGACAGGCACGCCCCAGGTCGGGCGCATGTCGCCGCCATGCGAGTTGATCAGCTGGCGCAGGTCCTCCGGCACCGAGCTCGAGCCGTGCATGACGAGATGCGTGTTGGGCAGCCGGCGGTGGATCTCTTCGATGACGTGCATGGCGAGGATGTCGCCGTCCGGCTTCCGGGTGAACTTGTAGGCTCCGTGGCTCGTGCCCATCGCGATCGCCAGCGCGTCGACGCCCGTGTCGGCCACGAAGCGTTCGGCCTCGTCGGGATCGGTGAGGAGCTGATCGTGGGAGAGCTCGCCCGTCGCGCCGTGGCCGTCCTCCTGGTCGCCGGTCCCGCTCTCGAGGCTGCCGAGCACGCCGAGCTCCCCCTCGACCGAGACGCCGCACGCGTGCGCCATCTGCACGACGGCGCGCGTCACGTCCCGGTTGTAGGCATAGTCCGCGGGCGTCGCGCCGTCCTCCTTCAGCGATCCGTCCATCATCACGCTGGTGAAGCCGTGCTGGATGGCCGTGGCGCAGGCGGAGAGGCCGTTGCCGTGATCGAGATGCATGCACACCGGGATGTCGGGATAGGTCTCGCACAGCCCGTCGATCAGGCGCGCCAGCACGCGGTCGCCGGCATAGGCACGGGCGCCTCGGCTCGCCTGGAGGATCACCGGCGCCTTGCAGGCCTCGGCGGCCGCCATGATCGCGAGCCCCTGCTCCATGTTCGAGATGTTGAACGCCGGCACGCCGTAGCCGTGATCGGCGGCGTGATCGAGAAGCTGGCGGAGCGTGATGCGGGCCATGGGAATTCCTCGTTGGCGGTCGAAGCGTGAGCGGAGCATGATAGCGGTTTCGTGCGTCGTGTGGCACACGAAGCGGGACACCTCTGTGGACCGTCTCCTCGCCGGCTCCGGTGATGGACGACACGCATCGAGCACGCGCGCCGTCGGTCTCGGGCCGCGGAAACGAGGTCCCGTCAGCCGCCCGGCGCCGGATCCTGCGTGACGTATTTCGCGCCGACGGCGTCGATCGCCCGGACGTTGCCCGCCGAGCGACCGTTCGGATCGAAGTTCATCGTCTGGGCGAGCCAGGCCTCGACGATCGCCTTCGCGAGCTCCGGCCCGATCACGCGGGCGCCCATCGTGATGATCTGCGCGTCGTTCGACAGGGCCGCGCGAACGGCCGAGTAGGTGTCGTGGCAGAGCGCGGCGCGTATGCCCGGCACCTTGTTGGCCGATATGCAGACCCCGATCCCGGTCCCGCAGACCAGGATCGCCCGATCGTACGTACCCGAGAGGACGGCACTCGCTACGCGATCGGAGAGGTTCGCATAGAACGGATCGGCACCCGTCTCGGTGCGGCTGACCTCGAAGACCTCGTGCCGGCCCGCGAGATGCTCGGCCAGGATGGTCGCCAACGCCTCGCCGGCGCTGTCGCCTGCGATCGCCAATCTCATGGTGCCGTCCCCCAGAGCTCTCGGGCACACCGCCCGACGATGTCGAGATAGCCGTCGACGTCCCAGGCCGATCGGCCGATGAAGAGCCCGTCCACGTGCGGGCAGCGGATCAGCTCCGCGCAGTTCTCGGGATTGACCGACCCGCCGTAGAGGCAGGGCACGCGGCGGCCCAGGCACGCTTCGGCCTGCGCGGCGATCTCGGCGTGGCGCGCATCGGCGTAATCGGGCGTGGCGGGGATTCCCGTCTCGCCGATGGCCCACACCGGCTCGTAGGCGAACAGGATCGGCGCCGCCGCCGCACCGCCCTCCAGCCGGGCGAGCGCACCGCGCACCTGCCGGACCAGCACCTCGCGCGCGAGGCCGGCCTCCTTCTCGGCGCGCGTCTCGCCGATGCAGATCAGGGGTATCAGCCCGTGCCGGACGGCGGCCTCGACCTTCAGCCCCACGGTCTCGTCGGTCTCGCCGAAATGCGTGCGCCGCTCGCTGTGGCCGAGCTCGACCATGTCGAGGCCGCAATCGGTCAGCATCGCCGCACTGATCTCGCCGGTCCAGGCCCCGTGATCGGCCCAGTGCATATTCTGCGCGCCGACCTTGACGGAGGTCCCGGCCAGAACGCGCTCGACCTCGCGTATGACGGTGAAGGGCGGAACGACGAAGCGCTGGATGGGCGAGCTGCGCCGCGCCTCCGCCGCGCGCAAGCCCTCCGCGAAGGCCAGCGCCTGCGCGAGCGTCTTGTTCATCTTCCAGCTCGTGCCGATCCAGGGCTCCGTCATGACGCTCTCCCGCGAGGATCACAGGTTCAGCCGGCTCGCGCCGCTGTCGACGTGCGGCGCCCAGAACGCCACGCTCTCGGCGATCTGGCGGACGACCGCGCGATCGTCCGGCTCGCGCTCCTTGAAGGAGAGCTCGAGGCAGATCTCGTTGTCCTCCCCACCTCCGGCGCGCAGGGCGGCCAGGAACGGTGCGGGCTGGACACGTCCGATCGCGTTGAAGGACGCGGTGAAGGGGCGGTGGCCGCCCTTGTCCATCAGGCTCTGCTTGATGTGGACGATGGGGGAGACCCGCGGCACGGCGCGCGCCCACGCATGAGGATCGTAGTCGTCCGGGTTCGGGCTCGTGACGTCGCCGTGGTCGATGTCGGCCATCATCCACATGGGGATGGCCATCTTGGCCGCGATCAGCCGCTCCTGCAGCGCCAGGCTACCGGCGATCGTCTCGCCGAACTCGCGGCCGATGCTCATCGGCTCCCAGAAGAGGAAGCTCAGCCCGGCGCCCGCCGCGTGCTCCGCGACCTCGGCCCAGGCGTCGATGGCGATCCGGATCAGCTCTTCCCGGCGGACCGGGTCGTCGAAGTCGCGATAGGCGAAGATCGCGAACTGCGTGCCCATGGCACGGCCGCCGAGATCGGCCGTGATCTCGGCGAAGGTCTTGAACCAGTCGATGGAGTAGCGTCGGACCTCGGGGTCGGGGTGGCCGAAATGGTTGAGGCGGCCGTAGGGGCCGGTCATGCCACTCGTGACGCGCACGCCTGTGCGCGTCAGCGCCGCGTTCAGCCGTCGCGTCAGACGGCGGATGGTGTGGGCCGGCCAGCGCGGGTCGACGAACTCGTGGGTGAGCTGCAGGTCGCGGATCCTCAGGTCGCGCGCGACCGTCTCGATCAGGTCGTCGGGATCGGCGAAGCGATTGACCAGCGGATTGGTGTTGAGCGACAGGGTGAAGGGCATCTTCAGGCCTCGGGCCAGTCGAAGCGGGACAAGACGTAGTCGGGCTCGACGCCCGCCGCGCGGCAGAGTGCGGCGAGCTCCGCGTCATCGGCCTCGGCATGCAGGCCGGACCGAACCAGCGCCGTGGCGTGGCCCGCCGCGCGGCCGCCGGCGATGTCGTGTGCGGGGCTGTCCCCGATGCAGAGCACCCGCTCCGCCGCGACGCCCGGCAGCAGCCGCGCGGCCTCGGCATAGACGAGCGGATGAGGCTTGCCGATCCATTCCACCGCCCCGCCGAGCTCCTCGTAGAGAGCGGCGATCCGGCCCGCACCGGGGCGTATGCCCGATGGGGTGAGCATCTCGACGTCGGGATTGGTGCAGATCATCGGCACGGACCTCGCGGCCGCCGGCGCGAGCAGGGCCCGGTAGGCGTCGAGGTCGAGCTCGTCCGCGCGGCTGCCGGCGAGCACGAGAAGGCGCGCCGCAACCGGGTCCGCGACCGGCTCGAAGCCGAGACCGGCGATCGCGCTTTCGTCGCCGTCGCGCGCGTGCAGCCAGACCGGTGTCCCGGCGGGCAGCGCGCGTGCGCGGAGCATGCGATAGGCGGCCTCGCCGGAGGAGAGCACGAGCCGGAAGCTGTCGCGGGCGAAACCCAGCCGCTCGAGCCGCGCGGCGTTGGGCGCGGAGCGCTTGCCGGAATTCGACAGGAGGATGACGGGCTTGCCGGTCCGCGCCAGGAGCGAGAGCGCCCTCGGCGCCCAGGGATAGGCGCCGTTCCCGGCGAGCAGGACACCGAACTGGTCGACGAGGAAGGCGTCGAAGCGCGGGGCCAGCCCGGCGAGCGTGGCGGGTCTCATGGCGCGCCCCCTCGACGGGCGAGCCGCGCCGCGCCGTACCCCGCCTCGCCCGACACCGGCTCGACCAAGGCCGCGCCGAGGCGGCGCGCCCGGCTGCGGGTCCAGACCGGGTTGCCGGCACCGCCCCCGACGCTCCGCCCGCCCTTCACCGCCGGCGCCCCGAGCCCGGCCGGCCCGCGGGACGCCCGGGCCCCCCCCTCGGCGACGCCCTCGAGCAGCGCGTGGAGGAAGTCGGCGTCGCGCTCGGGACGAGGCGCGACACGCGGCTCCAGGGCCGGGTCGGCGATCGGGAAGCGCTCGCCGCGGCGGGGCAGCGGGTAGAAGTCGAGCCCCGTATCGCGCTCGGGGTCGATCATGGGCGAGAGGCGGGCGATCTCGTCCGCGTCGAAGTGGGCGAGGAGCGCCGCGCCACCCGTGTTGGAGGCTCCGCCGGCGAGCCACTGCCCGAGCAGGCGGTGGCTGTAGATGCCGTATTGCGGCGCGAAGATCGGCCGGTCGGACAGGAGCTTGACCGTCAGCGTCGTGCCGAGCGCGGAAACCGCGTCGCCGGGCTCGCTCGCGCCGGTGGCGAGGAAGGAGGCGCAGCCGTCCGTCGTCCCCGCGACGACGAGGCAGCCGGGCGAGAGCCCCAGCTCCTCCGCCGCCCGCGCGGTGACGGGGCCGACCGGCACGCCGGGATCGAGCACCGGCGGCAGCAGGTCCCGCCGCACGCCGGCCGCCTCCAGCCAGTCGGGCCAAGCGCCCGCGATCGGGTCGTAGCCCGTCTTGAGCGCATTGTTGGCGTCGCTGACCATGCGGCCCGAGAGGAGGAAGGCGATCCAGTCGGCCTGATGCAGGAGCCGTGCCGGAGACGTCCGAGAGAGCAGCACCGCGCGCGCCGCCCCGGAGGTCGGGCCATGGGCGGCGGACGTGACCGGGGCGTGCGACGCGATGGCGTCGAGGATGGCCGGGTCGGTGCACGGATCGTTGTACATCGAGCCTGCACCGAGCGGTCGCCCTGCGGCGTCCACCGCGAGCATCGTGCCCGAGGTCCCGTCGACGCACAGCGCTCTGACCGCGCCGCGATCCACCATCCGAAGCGCGCCCTCGAGCGCCGCGAATGCGGCCGCGCGCCAGACCGCCGGTTGGCGCGGGTCGGGCCCGTGCTCCGCCATTGCCGACCTCGCCGCTGCGACCTCGACGCCCGCATCGTCGATCAGGATCGCGCGCGCCCCCGACGTGCCGATGTCGAGCCCGAGATAGAGCGGATCAGCCGGCATCGAGCTGCTGCCGATAGATCTCGGCATCCCAGTTCAGGAGCTCGGCGTTCTGCGGCTGCGTCAGCGCGACGACCGAGGCGCCGGGCTCGAGGCGGGTGAGCACGTCGCCGAGGCAGCGCGCCAGCGCCCGCGCGCCCTCGCTGGCATCGGCGCCGATCAGCGCGCCCGCCCCCGGCACGAGCAGGAAAGGCGGGGCCGGCACACCCTTCGCGACCCTGCGCGCGGCCGAGCCCGGCGTCTCGCCGGGTGCGAGCGCCACGGCGCCGACGCCGCAGAAGATCACGTGATCGGGGTAGAGGCTGCCGGCGAGCGCGGCGTCCAGCAGGCGTGGCGAGCAGGCCACCGCATGGAGCGGGTCGTCGGCCGGGAGCGGGACGTAGCCCTCCCCCGCGCGCGCCTCGAGCAGCGGCAGGTCCGGCGCCGCCGTCTCGGCGGGGACCGTGAGCGCGGCGACGACGCGGCCAAGCAGCGCGTCGGCCTCCGCCACGCTGTCGGCGGCGACGACGAGCCCGTGATTGCGCAGGACGACGACGTCGGTGCGGGGACCGAGCGCCGCCTTCACGACGCGCGCCAGGTTCGCGCCGGGCTTCACATAGGGGACGATGGCCCAGTCGAAGCCGCCCAGACGCGCGGCGAACGCCGCCTCGGCGTCCGGGCGGATCGCGAGCGCGAGCGTGTTGACGCAATGGACGTGCACGACGACCCGTTGGGGAAACACCGCGTGCAGCGACGTCTCGATCGAGGGCCGGAGCGCGCCCTCACCCAGCGCGAACTCCGCCGGCCGATCGGCGCGCGCCTGCCCCGACGCGACAGCGTCGCGAATGGCCTCGAGGTCGCAGGCGACGAAGATCTCGCGCACGCGGGCATCGGCGAGCAGCATGCCGGACGCCTTGATCCACATGACGCCGCTGCCCTTCACAGACGTGTTGCCGCCTGCGGCCTGGATCAGGAGCGGATCCGCGCCGAGGCGGGCCGAGACGCGGATCAGGTCGTCGAGGTCGGAGGGGGGAGCCGGGATCGTCATGCCGATTGCGCCATGTCCAAGGTTTCGAACCAGTCCGCGAAGGCCGCCTGCTCGGCAGCGCTCATGTCGAGCCGATGCTTGCTGCGGCGCCAGAGGACGTCCTCGGCGGTCTCGGCCCATTCGTGCGCGACGAGGTGCCGGACCTCGGCCTCGTACAGCAGCGGCCCGAAGCGACGCCCCATCCCGGCCAGCGAGCGACGCCGCCCGATCAGCTCCCGCGTCCGGGTCCCGTATAATCTACAGTAGTGACGGGCGAGATGTCGCGGCAGCCAGGGATATTCCCCCGCGAGCACGTTCATGAAGGCCGCCGCGTCGCCATTCGGCATGTCGCCGCCGGGCAGGACACCGTGCGCCGTCCAGTCGCCGGCCATCCCGGGAAAGAAGGGTTCGAGCTGCCGCAGCGCATGCTCCGCGAGCTTGCGGAACGTCGTGATCTTGCCGCCGAAGATGTTGAGCAGCGGCGCGCCGCCGCTCGTGTCGAGGTCGAGGACGTAGTCGCGCGTCACGGCGGAGGGGTTCCCCGCGCCGTCGTCGTAGAGCGGCCTCACGCCCGAGAAGCTCTCGAGCACGTCCTCGCGCCGCAGGGATTGCGTGAAGTAGCGGTTGACGGCGGCGATCAGGTATTCGATTTCGGCCTCGTCGGCCGCGACCGTCTCGGGCGCGCCGTCGTGGGGCGTGTCGGTCGTGCCGATCAACGCCTTGTCGCCCTCGTAGGGATTGACGAAGATCACGCGGCGGTCGTGGTTCTGCACGAGGTAGGCGTGCGCGCCCTCCCAGAACTTCGGCACGATGATGTGGCTGCCCTTCACCAGCCGCACGTTGCGAGCCGAGTTGGTACCCGTGACGCGGCCGATGATGTCGTTCACCCAGGGGCCGCCGGCGTTCACCAGGGCCCTCGCCATCACCGTGCGCTTCGCGCCGCTGCGCCCGTCGGCCATCTCCACGCGCCAGAGAGCGCCCTCCGGCCGCGCGCTGGTGCAGGCGGTCCGCGTGAACACCTTCGCGCCCTTCTCTGCCGCATCGAGGGCGTTCAGGATCACGAGCCGGGCATCGTCCACCCAGCAATCGGAATACGCGAAGCCCTTGGTGTACTTCGCCTTGAGCGGCGCCCCTTCGGGATCGCGCCGCAGGTCGAGGGAGCGGCTGCCGGGCAGGCGCCTGCGCCCGCCGAGATGATCGTAGAGGAACAGGCCGAGACGGATCAGCCAGGCCGGGCGGTCGTCGGCGGAATGGGGCAGGACGAAGCGCATCGGCCAGATGATGTGCGGCGCGCTCTCGAGCAGCACCTCGCGCTCGATCAGCGCCTCGCGCACGAGACGAAACTCTAGATACTCGAGATACCGCAACCCGCCATGCACCAGCTTTCCGGAGCGCGAGGACGTGCCCGCGGCGAGGTCGTCCTTCTCGCACAGGATCACGGACAGCCCGCGGCCGGCGGCGTCGCGGGCGATCCCCGCGCCGTTGATGCCGCCGCCGACGACGAAGAGGTCGACCGTCTCGGTCATGGCTCGCCTCCGTCGACGCGTCCGCCACCGCCCGCCCGGCTCGCGGGAGGGAGCGTCTCGCCCCGCCCAGAGCGGTCCGGGCCCGTGGCGCGAAGGGCTCGCCGGGAATCCATCAGCATGGGTTCCTCGGCGGCTGGCCGGCGAGGTAACGCCGGACTTCCTCGGCGGCCTGCTCGGCGGCGTGGGTGACGGTCCGACGCGAGGCGCCGGCGATGTGCGGCGTGAGCGTCACGTTGGGCAAGTGCAGCAGTGGCCAATCGGGCACGACCGGCTCCACCCCGAAGGTCTCCAGCATGGCGCCGCCGAGCCGGCCCTCCGTCAGCGCCTCGTAGAGGGCGTCGTAGTCGCACAGCGGTCCGCGCGCCGTGTTCACGAACAGCGCGCCCGGCTTCATGCGGGCGAACGCCTGCGCGTCCATCATGCCGGTCGTCTCGTCGGTCACCCGCGCGTGCAGGGTGACCACGTCGCCGTCCGACAGGAGGCGCTCGAAGGAGACGAGCTGCACGCCGGCGGCGAGGTCGTCGGGCGTGAGCTGGACGTAGGGGTCGTGCACGAGAATGCGGGCGCCGAAGGCGCGCAGCAGCGTCACCACCTTCGTGCCGATGTTGCCGTAGCCCACGACGCCGACAATCATCTCGTTCAGCTCGCGGCCCGCGACGTCGGCACGATACAGGTCACCGCGCCATTCGCCGACGCGCAGCGCCTCGTGGCCGACGCGGATCTTGCGCGTCTCGGCCAGGATCGCGCCGATCGTGAATTCCGCGACGGCCGTCGCATTGCGTCCCGGCGTGTTCACGACGCGGATGCCGCGATCGCGCGCCGCCGTCATGTCGATATTGACGGGGCCGCCCCGCGAGACCGCGATCATCCTCAGTGTCGGCAGTCGCTCCAGCATGCCGCGCGACATCGGCGCGAGCTGCGTGACGAAGATCTCGGCGTCGCCGATGAAATCGACGACGCCCTCGGCGGTGCCGAAATACTCCTTCAGTCCCTCCATGCCCTCCTGCGAATATCCATGCTCCATCGGCTCGTCCGGCCAATTGTCCTTGCGCGTGCGGATCTGGATCGCGTCGCCGCAGGCGTCGACCAGCTTCTCGGCGAAGACCTCGGGCAGCATGAAATGATCGCCGATGATGGCGACGGATCTAGGCATGGTGGTCGTCCTGTCTTCGTGCGAGGTCGCTCCAGACGGGCTCGAGCGCGAGCCGCGCGGCGCGATAGGCGGGGTAGCGGCCGGCATAGAGCGCGGTCAGGGCGGGATCGTTGGGCTCGGCGCGGCCGAGGGTGGGAGTGACCCAGTCGGCGATGCAGGCGTCCATGTCCGGGTAGACGCCGGTCGCCACGGCGGCGATCATGGCGGCGCCCGCGGCACCCGCCTCCTCGCGCGAGGACACGCGCGTCGGTGCGCCGACCGAGGCGGCGAGCACGCCGCGCAGGGCCGCCGACCGCACTGCGCCCCCGGTCAGCCGGAGCTCGGGCGGCATCGGCCCCATCGCGGCGTAGCAGTCGCGCGCCGCCATCCCCAGCCCCTCGACCACGGCGCGGACGAGGTCGTTGAACCGATGCGAATGGCTGAGCCCGATCAGGCTCGCCCGCGCCGCGGCGTTGACGAAGGGGCCCCGTTCGCCGGCGTCGGATATGTAGGGATGGTAGAGCAGCCCGGACGGCGCGCTCTCGGCCATCCACTGGTCGATCCGGGCGATCAGGGCCGCCTTGTCCTGAGGCGCGCCGAAGCCGGAGAGGAGGTCGTCCGCCACCGCGAGCAGCCAGTCGATGTTGAGGGTCGCAGCCATGTTCGACTGCAGCATCGCGACCATGCCCGGCAGCGGCAGGCACATGACGTAGCCCGTGCGCGCGTCGTTCAGCGACGCCGCGGCGGCTTCGACCGCGCGCATGTGCATGCCGGTCGAGCCGATGATCGTGCAGGCGGCCGGCCGATCGGTGACGATTCCGGCTCCGAGAGCGGTGCAGACCACGTCGACGAATCCGAGCGAGACCGGCGTCCCCGCGAGAAGCCCGGTCGCGGCGGCGGCGACGTCCGTTAGGGGATGCGTCAGCGTGCTGCCGTCGAGGATCGGGGGCAGCAGGCGCGTCTCCTTCGCGAGGCCGAGCGCGTCGATCACCGTGTCGCTGTAGGTGCGCGTGCGGAAGTCGCCGAAGGTGAAGCAGGCTTCCGACGGGTCCGTCGCGCGCACGCCAGTCAGCTTCAGGTAGAGCCAGTCCTTCGGATGCAGCGCGACCTCGGCCGCGGCGACGAGCTCCGGGGACGTGGCGAGCATGTGCGCGATCTGGGAACCCTGCTGGCAGACGTTCAGCCCGGAGCCCGTGTGGTGGAAGCGGATCGCGTCCGCATCGGCGGCGCGCAGCCGCGCCACGGTGGGCGCCGAGCGCGCGTCGAGCCAGATCCAGCCGTCCGTCACCGGCCGCTCCTGCGCCCCGACGAGCCAGGTGCCGTCGCCCTGGGCCGTGACCGCGATCGCCGCGACGCGCGCGGCGAGGCCGGGCAGCGTCTCGCCGAGCGCGCGCAGGGTGTCGGCGCAGGAGCCCCAGGTCTGCTCCATCGACTGGAACGCCGCGCCGTCGGAGGAGCGCGACGTATAGCGGTTCGGCGTCGCCGCGACGGCGACCTGGTTGCCGCCGAGGTCGAACGCGACCGCCTTGATGACGGAGGTCCCCGCATCGATCCCGATGAGCAGGTCGGCGCCGGCCATGGTCATGCCGCCAGGGCGTGGCCGTGGCTGAGGGCCCGGCCGGTCTCGGGATCGAAGACGTGGAGGTCCGCGGCGCGGATCGCGACGGCGATCTCGGCGCCCTCGGGGAGGCGTGTCCGGTCGTGCTCCACGAGAACGATCGTCTGTCCCGCGAGGCTCGCCGCGATGTGGGTCTGGTCGCCGAGCCACTGGTTCACGGCGACGCGGGCGGGGGCGCCCGCCGCGGCGCGGCGGACGGCGTAGGGCCTCACCCCGATGACGACCTCGCGCCGGGAGAGGACCATCTCGCGCACCTCCGGCGCGAACTCGTCGGCCGCATAGGCGAGGTCGAGACCGTCCGCGAGGGTGAAGCGCAGCGTATCGGCGGACGTGGTCGCCGAGGCCGGGAAGACGTTCATCGGCGGCTCGCCGACGAAGGTGCCGGTGAAGAGGTTCGCCGGTTGCTCCTTGATCTCTGCGGGCGTGCCGTATTGCTGCAGCACGCCCCCTTCCATGACCGCGATGCGGTCCGCGAGCGCGTTCGCCTCGGTCTGATCGTGGGTGACCAGGATGGCGGTCAGCCCGCGCTCCTTCACGTAGTGCTTGATCCGGCCGCGCAGCAGGGTCCGCAGCTGCGGCTCGAGCTGGCCCATGGGCTCGTCGAGCAGATGCAGGTCGGCGTCGCGGACGAGGGCACGGGCGAGGCTCGCACGCTGCTGCTGCCCCCCGGAGATCGAGCTCGGATACCGGTCGAGGATCGAGGTGATCTCGAGCATCGCGGCCACCTGGGAGACGCGCTCGTCCCGGTCGGCCTGCGACAGGCGCGCGGCCTTCAGCGCGAAGGCGATGTTCTCGCGCACCGTGACGGTCGGGTAGAGCGAATAGCCTTCGAACGCCATGGCCACGTTGCGGCGCGCCGGCGCGAGCATGTGGATCTCGCGGCCGGCGAGCTCGATCGAGCCCCGGGACACGGCCTCGAATCCCGCGATCATGCGCAGCGTCGATGTCTTGCCGCAGCCCGACGAGCCGAGCAGCGCGACGATCTCGCCCTTGGCGACCCGCATGTTGAAATCGCGTACGGCGTGCACGCCGCTGCGGACGGGGCCGAAGAACTTGTCGACTGCCGTCAGGCGGAGATGGGACGGGGCGGTCATGCGACCTCCTGCATGCGGGCGAGCGAGCCGGGCGCGATGCGTGCGCCCGTCGCGCGGTCGAAGAGAAGGATCGAGGCCGCCTCGAAGGCGACGAAGGCGCGGCCCTCGGACGGCCCGGGCGTGCCGGCCGGACGCGAGACCATGATCTCGCGCTTGCGCAGCGTCAGCGTCAGCGTCACCGTCTTCTCGTTCAGCGGCGTCTCCGCCTCGACCTCGACGGGGATGGCGCCGGGCGTTCCCTCCGGGACGAACCGCAGGCTCTCCGAGCGCAGGCCGAGGACGCACTCCCGCCCGGCCTGGGTGCCGTATGCATCCGTCAGGTCGACCGGCATGTCGGAGACCATCGCCACGACGCGACGGTCGCGGCGCTCGAGACGGACGTCGAGCAGGTTGATCACCGGGTCCCCGAAGAGCTTGGCGATCGCCGTGTTGGCGGGAGCGAGGTAGATCTCCTCGGGCGTCCCGACCTGCTGGATGCCCCGCTCGTTCATCACCGCGATGCTGTGGCCGAGGGCCATCGCCTCCTTGTAGTCCTGGGTGACGTAGATCACCGTCGCCTCGCGATCCTTCAGCAGGCGCGGCAGCTCGAGGCGCATCTCGAAGCGGAGCTTGGCGTCGACGTTGCGCAGCGGGTCGTCGAGGAGAAGCACCGAAGGCTCCGCGGAGAGCGCCCGGGCGAGCGCCGTGCGCTGCTTCTGGCCGTTCGAGAGCTGCTTCGGCGTGTGGTGGAGGACGTGGTCGATCTTCAGCAGCCGGGCCACGCGGTCGACCGTAAGCGATACGAGCGCCCCGTACTTCTCGGGGGTTCGGCATGAGGATAGCTTTCACCTCGTTTGCTGGGCGAGGTGGTCGGGATGGATTGGCGGCAGGAACGGCGAGGCGCGTATAACGGAT
>JBNPEA010000041.1:0-8943 GCA_051117315.1 Salinarimonas sp.
CGGGGGGGGGCGTGCCGCACCGGCTCCCCGCCGGGGTGGGCGGGGGCCGGGCCCGGGGGGTGGTCTCGGACGCGGGCCCGCCGCTGGTCTCCGCCCCCGGCTACAAGCGGGTGCAGGGGGGGGTCGCCGAGGGGCTGCCCGTGGTCCCGATCCCGGGCCCGTCCGCCATCCTCTCGGCGCTGGTCGTCTCCGGCCTGCCGTCGGACCGCTTCTTCTTCGAGGGCTTCCTGCCGGCCAAGAGCGGCGCGCGGCGCGCGCGGCTGGAGCAGCTCGCGGGCATACCCGGGACGCTGCTCGTGTTCGAATCGCCCCACCGCCTGCCGGAGATGCTGGCGGACGCGGCCGCCGTGCTCGGGCCGCGGCCCGGGGTGATGGCGCGCGAGCTCACCAAGATGTTCGAGACCGTCCGCCGCGGCACGCTCGAGAGCCTCGCCGCCGCCTTCGCGGAGGAGGGGCCGCCCAAGGGCGAGATCGTCGTGCTGATCGGCGAGGCCTCGTCGGAGGCCCGCCGCGAGGAGGCCGAGAGCGGGCTCGACGCGGCGCTGGCGCGCGCGCTCGCGGGCCACTCGATCAAGGACGCGGCGGCACTGGTGGCGGCGGAGACGGGCCTGCCCAAGCGCGAGGTCTACGCGCGGGCGCTGGCGCTGGCGAAGGGCGGCTGAGCCGGCGGCGCGATGTGAAAACCCCGCGCGGCGGGGCCGCGCGGGGTTCGAGTCTCAGGATCATGCCGGGTTCGAGGCCGGCTCAGTCCTCGCCGCCCGAGAGGACCGACTTGGCCTTGGACCACCAGCCGGCGCGCTTGGGCCGGTTGGGATCGGGCGGGGTCAGCACCACGGTGACGGGCTCCTCCACGGTGACGGGCTCCTCCACGGGGGAGGGCTCCTCCGCGGCGGAGGGCTGCTCCGGCGCGGGCGCCTCGGAAGCGGGTTCGTCCGCGGCCGTCGCCTCGGCCACCGGCTCCGCGGCGGCCTGCGCCGCGGCTGCGGCCTCGGCCTCGAGCTCGCCCTTGCGCGGACGGCGCTTGCGCGGTGCGCGCGGCTTCTTCGGCTTCTCCGCCGGTGCCTCCTCGGCCGCCTCGGGTGCCGCAGCGGCCTCTGCGGACTCGCTCTCGGCGCTGACGGTCTCCTCCGCCGCGACCGCAGCGGCGAGGGCCGGCTCGGTCACCGCGGGTGAGATCTGCGCAGCGGGCTCGGCGTCCGCCGACGGCTCGGCGGACGTGATCTCCTCGCCCTCCTCGCCCTCGGGCAGGACGTCGCGACGGTCGCGACGTCCCCCACGCCGGCCGCGCCGGCGCCGCCCGTCGCGACGGGCATCGCCCTCGGCGGCTTCCTCGCGCTCGGCGCCGGAGGCCTCGGCCGTCTCCGCCTCCTGACCGTCCTCGGGCTCGTCGCTCTCGTCCTCGCGACGCTCGCCGGCCTCCCAGGCGCCCTCGCGCCCCTCGCCGTTGCCGCGTCCGCGGCGACGGCGGCGACGGCGGCGCTTGCGGCCGTCGCCGGACGCATCCCGCTCCTCCCGATCCTCGCGCTCGGGCCGCTCCTCGGCCTCCTCGGCCTCCTCCGCCTCCTCGGCGGCGACCTCGGGCTCCTCGATCTCGATCGTGCGCACCGTCTCGGCCTTGACGCCGGTGGCCCGCCCCGCGGCGCCCATCGCCGGCTCGCCCTTGTCGATGGCGTAGGCGGTGGCCGAATCGAGAGTCTCGTCGACCACGATCGTGATCGTCACGCCGAAGCGCTCCTCGAGCTCGCGCAGGTGCACGCGCTTCTGGTTCAGCACGTAGAACGCCACCGCGAAGTGGGTGCGGACGTCGAGGTTGTGGGTCGCGCCCTTGAGCAGCGTCTCCTCGATGCCGCGCACCAGCGACAGCGCCACCGACGGCGTCGCCCGCACGAAGCCGGAGCCGGCGCAGGTGGGGCAGATCACGGACGAGGACTCGAGCACGCCCGTGCGCATGCGCTGGCGCGACATCTCGAGGAGGCCGAAGGAGGAGATCCGGCCGATCTGGATGCGCGCCCGGTCGGTCTTCAGCGCGTCCTTCAGGCGCTTCTCGACCGAGCGGTTGTTGCGCTTCTCCTCCATGTCGATGAAGTCGATGACGATCAGGCCCGCGAGGTCGCGCAGCCTGAGCTGGCGCGCCACCTCGTCCGCGGCCTCGAGATTCGTCTTGAGCGCCGTGTCCTCGATGTTGTGCTCGCGGGTCGAGCGGCCCGAGTTGACGTCGATGGAGACCAGCGCCTCCGTCGGGTTGATCACGAGATAGCCGCCGGACTTCAGCGAGACCTGGTTGGAGAACATCGCGTCGAGCTGGGCCTCGACGCCGAAGGCCGCGAAGAGCGGCGTGGCGTCCTTGTAGGCCTTCACCGCCTTGGCATGGCTCGGCATGAGCATGCGCATGAAGTCCTTGGCCTCGCGGTAGCCCTCGTCGCCGGCGACGATGACCTCGTCGATGTCCTTGTTGTAGAGGTCGCGGATGGCGCGCTTGATCAGCGAGCCCTCCTCGTAGACCAGCGAGGGCGCGACGGAGGTGAGCGTCTGCTCGCGCACGTTCTCCCAGGCGCGCATCAGGTACTCGAAGTCGCGCTTGATCTCGACCTTGGTGCGCGAGGCGCCCGCCGTGCGCAGGATCACGCCCATGCCCTCGGGCACCTCGAGATCCTGGGCGATGGTCTTGAGGCGCTTGCGGTCGTCGGCCGACGTGATCTTGCGGGAGATGCCGCCGCCGCGGGCGGTGTTGGGCATCAGCACCGAGTAGCGGCCGGCGAGCGAGAGGTAGGTGGTCAGCGCCGCGCCCTTGGTGCCGCGCTCCTCCTTGACGACCTGGACGAGCAGGATCTGGCGGCGCTTGATCACCTCCTGGATCTTGTACTGCTTGCGCGGCGTGCGCGGGCGCTCGGGCATCTCCTCGAGCGCGTCGCCGCCGAGCTGCTCGACGTTGTCCTCGTCGTCGTTTCCGTCCTCGCTCTCGTCGGAGGCGTCCTCGGAGGCGGTCTCGTCGGCCTTCGCCTTCCGCGAGCGGGAGCGACGCTTGGAGCGCTTCTCCTCCTCGTTCTCGCGCTCGCGCTCGACCTGGGCCTCGTCGTCGATCAGCGCCTGACGGTCGGCGACCGGGATCTGGTAGTAGTCCGGGTGGATCTCGCTGAAGGCGAGGAAGCCGTGCCGGTTGCCGCCGTAGTCGACGAAGGCCGCCTGCAGCGACGGCTCGACCCGGGTGACCTTCGCCAGGTAGATGTTACCGCGCAGCTGCCTGCGATTGGCGGATTCGTAGTCGAATTCCTCGACCTTCGATCCGCGAACGACCACGACCCGGGTCTCCTCCGGGTGCGAGGCGTCGATCAGCATCTTGTTCGCCATTGAAAACTCTCGACATGGCGCCGGCCGCCGCGTCTCCTCCCCGCGATCGCGTCGCCGGGCGCGCACGTGGGCGCAGCGTCCGGCGGGTCGGGTCGGGTGAGGGGGACGTCGGGCCGCGCGCCGCTGGGCGCCCCGTGGAGGGGCGCGTGGGTTTGCGTGTGGGCTCGAGCTTGGAATCGGGCGTCGCGCGCGCCGAGCCGGTCTCGCCGGCCGCGGAAAGCGGTGCGGCGGCGGCAGTGCGCGCGGGGATGAGCACGTCGACGAGAAGGAGTACCGTTCCCGCGCGTGCGTCCATGCCCGATGATCCTCTTCGAATTCGATGGGCCGGACGATGCCGGTCATCGCGCTGACGCTGCGGCGGACGCCGCAGCCTTGCGACCTTCGTCCGGATCTCGGTGTCCTGGCGCTCCGCTCCGCGGAGGGCCCCGGCGCGCCGGCGGAGGGCGATGAGGCCGTCTCCGCGCGACGCCGCCGGATTCGGCAAAGCCGGACGGGGTCTCTTCCATTACTGAGTCACGGCGGCCTTTGGCAAGACAGGAGACTCGTGTTGCACGAAAATCACGCACGGGCGCCGCGCAACCGCGCGGAGCAGGGAATCGTTAACCAGCGCCCGCCTATCGGGTAGGACGGCCTGGCCGTCGTGCGCGCGACGCTCGACGGCGCATCCGGTTCTAGGAGAGGGCGATGCGCGAGGCGCGGCCAGGAGCGCTGGTCTGCACGAGAGCCGTGACCCGCTGCGCGCTCCTGCTCGTGGCGCTGGCCGCCGCGACGGTGGCGGCCGTGGCGCCGACGGTCGCCCGCGCCGCGGACATCGTGGCCATCGCCGCCGCGATCGAGGAGGCGGGCGCCGAAACGCGCCTCGTGTTCACGCTGAATGCGCCGGTCGAGCCGCGCATCTTCTCGATCGACCGTCCCGAACGCATCGTGCTCGACCTGCCGGCCGTCAACTTCCAGGTTCCCCCCGAGGAGCGCGCGCGCGCCGGCGGCCTCGTCGCCTCGATGCGCTGGGGCCTGTTCGCACCGGAGCGGGCGCGGGTCGTGATCGCGCTCGCCGGCCCGGCGCGGGTCGCGGACGTCGCCGTCACCGCCCGCGACGACGGAGCCCACCTGCTCACGCTGACGCTCGCGCCGGTCGATTCGGACGCGTTCGCCGCCGCCGTCGCCGCCGACGCGGGCGCCTTCCGCGTCGCGTCGCTGCGCCCGGCGATCGCGCCAGACCCGGCGCTCGCCGATCAGCGTCCCACGATCGTGATCGACCCCGGCCACGGGGGCATCGACCCGGGCGCCGTCGCCGCCGGCGGCGTGCACGAGGCGGACGTCGTGCTCGCCTTCGCCATGAGCCTGCGCGACCGGCTGGCCGAGAGCGGGCGCTTTCGCGTGCTGATGACCCGCGAGACGGACGTCTTCGTGCCGCTGACGGAGCGTGTCGGTTTCGCCCGGCGGGCGCAAGCGGACCTGTTCGTGTCGATCCACGCCGATTCGCTGTCCTCCGCCCCGCAGGTGAGCGGCCTGACGGTCTACACCAACGGCGACACCGCCTCGGACCAGGCGTCGGCGACCCTCGCCGCCCGCGAGAACAGCGCCGACGCGCTCGCCGGGCTCGAGGCGCAGGAGGCGCGCGACGAGGTCGCGGACATCCTGCGCGATCTCGCCGCCCGCGAGACCCGCGGCTACTCGCACGTCTTCGCGACGACGCTCGTGCGGGACATGGAGGGCGTCGCGCGGCTCAACAAGAATCCGCACCGGCAGGCCGGGTTCGTCGTGCTGCGCGCCTACGACGTGCCCTCCGTGCTCGTCGAGCTCGGCTATCTGTCGAGCCGCCGCGACATCGCGCTGCTCACCTCCGAGGCCTGGAAGGATCGTACCACGGCGGCGATGGGCGAGGCGATCGAGCGCTTCTTCGCCCCGCGCCTGGGCGACAGGGCCGAGGCCGCCGCAGTTTCACCATAGATCGTTGGTCTTTCGGGCCACGATCGAAGACGTGCCGCCACGGCGATTCCGCCGCGCGGCCGGATGGGGTAGTCTTCGCGAGATCGGTCGGCGCGCCATGCCTGGGCGGCGCCGGCCCTGACGGATCGGATCCTGCATGCGCATCGTCCTGCGATTCTTCGGCCTCCTGTTCAGCGCGGGCTTCGTCGCCTTCCTGGTCGGCGCGGCCGCGATGGCGATCGGCTACCTGCATTTCTCCAGCGACCTGCCGGACCACGCCCAGCTCGCGCAGTACGAGCCCGCCGTGATGAGCCGCGTCCACGCGGCCGACGGCACCCTCGTCGCCGAGTACGCCAACGAGCGCCGGCTCTACCTGCCGATCGGGACGATCCCCCGCCAGGTGGTCAACGCCTTCCTCTCCGCGGAGGACAAGAACTTCTACTCGCACCTCGGCATCGACCCGGAGGGCATCGCCCGCGCCGTCGTGACGAACCTGTCGACGGGCACGACGCAGGGCGCCTCGACCATCACCCAGCAGGTGGCGAAGAACTTCCTCCTGACGAGCGAGCAGACCTACGAGCGCAAGATCCGCGAGGCGCTGATCGCGCTGCGCATCGAGGCGGCGTTCAGCAAGGACCAGATCCTCGAGCTCTATCTCAACGAGATCTTCCTCGGCACGATCGTCCCGGGACGCAACCTGCACGGCGTCGCGGCGGCCGCGCTCGAGTATTTCGACAAGTCGGTGCACGAGCTGACGCTCGCCGAATCGGCCTACCTCGCCGCGCTGCCGAAGGCGCCCAACAACTATCACCCATTCCGCGAGCGCGAGGCCGGGATCGGCCGCCGGAACTGGGTGATCGACCGCATGCTCGACAACGGCTTCATCACCGAGGCGCAGGCGCAGGAAGCCAAGGCGCAGCCGCTCGCGGTGACGACGCGCTCGATCTCGCCGAACCTGCTCGGCGCGGGCTACTTCGTCGAGGAGGCGCGCCGGCAGATCGCCTCGCGCTACGGGGACGAGACGCTCTACGAGGGCGGCCTGTCGATCCGCACGACGCTCGACCCGCAGATGCAGGCGATGGCGCGCAAGGCGCTGATCGACGGGCTCGTGCGCTACGACGAGGAGCGCGGCGGCTGGCGCGGGCCGGTGGAGACGCTCGACCTCGCCTCCGCTTCGGACTGGGGCGTGGCTCTGGCCGGGGTGCGTCCGCTCGCGGACGTCCAGCCCTGGGAGCTCGCCGTCGTGCTCGAGATCGGGGACGGCCGCGCCCGCGTCGGCCTTCGGCCGAGCGTGGCGATATCCGGGGAGGTCGACCCGGCGCGCGTCACCGGCACCCTGCTCTCCGAGAGCGTGCGCTGGACCGGCCAGTCCATCGACGGCGCTCTCGACGTCGGCGACGTGATCTACGTCGAGCGGCGGGACGACGGCGCCTACCGCCTGCGCCAGGTGCCGCAGGTCTCCGGCGCCATCGTCGCGATGGATCCGCACACCGGCCGCGTCAAGGCGATGGTCGGCGGCTTCTCCTACGATCAGAGCGAGTTCAACCGCGCCACCCAGGCGCTGCGCCAGCCGGGCTCCTCGTTCAAGCCCTTCGTCTACGCCGCCGCGCTCGACAACGGCTATACCCCGTCCTCGATCGTGCTCGACGAGCCGATCACGATCCAGGCCGCCGGCGCGGAGGCGTGGTCGCCCACGAACTACGACGGCCGCCCCGCCGGCCCGCGCACGCTGCGCTACGGCATCGAGCGCTCGAAGAACCTGATGACGGTGCGCCTCGCGCAGGACGTGGGCATGCCGCTCGTGGTCGAGTACGCACGCCGGTTCGGCGTCGTCGACGACATGCTGCCGGTGCTCTCCATGTCGCTCGGCGCCGGCGAGACCACCGTGCTGCGCATGGTCACCGGCTATTCCATGTTCGTGAACGGCGGCAAGCGCATCCGCCCGACGCTGGTCGACCGCATCCAGGACCGGCACGGCGACACCATCTTCCGCCACGACACGCGCGACTGCGTGGGATGCGAGGCGCAGGCCTGGCAGGGGCAGGACGAGCCGCAGCTCGTCGACGACCGCGAGCAGGTGCTCGATCCGCTGACCGCCTACCAGGTCACCTCGATGCTCGAGGGCGTGGTGGAGCGCGGCACGGCGACCTCGCTGCGCCGGGTCGGCAGGCCGCTGGCCGGCAAGACCGGCACGACCAACGAGGCCAAGGACGTCTGGTTCGTCGGCTTCTCGCCGGACCTGACGGTCGGCGTCTACATCGGGTTCGACCAGCCGCGCCCGCTCGGCCGCGGGGTCACCGGCGGCGGCTACGCGGCGCCGATCTTCGGCGACTTCATGGAGATGGCGCTGGCCGAGGAGCCGGCGACGCCCTTCCGCGTGCCGCCGGGCATCAAGCTGATCCCGGTCAATGCCGGGAGCGGGCTGCGGGCCGGGGCGGGGGAGGGGAACGTCATCCTCGAGGCGTTCAAGCCCGGCACCGCGCCGCCGGACAACTACGCCATCGTCGGCTACGGCCCGGACGGCGCCGCCGGCGAGCTGGTGCCGCCGGAGGCCCTCCAGGCGATCGGCGGGGGAACCGGCGGCCTCTACTGAGCGTGCCGGCCGGTCTCGCGGTCCTCAGCCGAGGACCTCGCGCACGGCGCCCGCGGCGGCGGACACGATCGCGTCGGCTTCCGCCTGCGTGAGGCACAGCGGCGGCGCGAAGCCGAGGATGTCGCCCTGCGGCATGGCGCGGGCGATGACGCCCCGCGCCGCGAGCGCCGCGGCGAGCTGTGGGCCGATCTTGGCCTGCGGGTCGAAGAAGGTGCGCGCGTCCTTGTCGGCGACGAACTCCACCGCCGCCAGCAGCCCGTCGCCGCGTACCTCGCCGACGTGGCGATGCCCGGCGAGCGCGTCGGCCAGCGCGCCGCGCAGGTGGGCGCCGACCGTGCGGGCATTGTCGACGAGGCCCAGCTCGTCGATCAGCGAGAGGTTCGCCACGCCCGCGGCCGCGCACAGCGGATGGGCCGAGTAGGTCCAGCCGTGGCCGATAGGGCCCATCGCGTCGGAGCCCTGAACCAGGACGTCCCACATCTCCTGCCCGACGATCGAGCCCGAGAGCGGCGCATAGGCCGAGGTCAGCCCCTTGGCGATGGTGATCAGGTCCGGCCGCAAGCCGTAGTGCTCCGAGCCGAACATGGTGCCGAGGCGGCCGAAGCCCGTCACCACCTCGTCGGCGACGAGCAGGATGTCGTGGCGCCGCAGGATCGGCTGGATCTTCTCCCAGTAGCCCGCCGGCGGCGGGACGATGCCGCCGGTGCCGAGCAGGGGCTCGCCGATGAAGGCGGCGATGGTGTCGGGACCCTCGCGCTCGATCAGCGCCTCCAGCTCCGCGGCGCAGAAGTCCGAGAAGTCCTCCTCGCTCATGTCGCGATCGGGCCGGCGGAACCAGTAGGGCGCCTGCGTGTGCAGGATCGGCGCCATCGGCAGGTCGAAGGCCTTGTGGAACAGCTCGAGCCCGGTGAGCGAGCCGGTCATCACCCCCGAGCCGTGGTAGCCGCGCCAGCGCGAGACGATCTTCTTCTTCTGCGGCCGGCCGCGGACGTTGTTGTAGTACCAGACGAGCTTGATGTTGGTCTCGTTGGCGTCCGAGCCGGAGAGGCCGAAATAGACCCGGCTCATGTGCG
>JBNPEA010000155.1:0-8935 GCA_051117315.1 Salinarimonas sp.
ATCGTCCCGAGCTACGCCATCGTCGTGCGCGAGTACTTCGCCCCGGCCGAGGCGGGCATGCGCGTCGGCCTCGTGCTGATGGCGACGATCCTGGGCATGGCCTTCGGCGGCTGGCTCTCCGGCGCGATCTTCGACGCGACGGGCGACTACGCCATGGCCTTCCTCAACGGGCTGGCCTGGAACCTCGTCAACATGGGCGTGATCGCGATGCTGCTGCTCCGGCGCGGGAGGCGGCTCGCGACGGCGTGAGGGGTGGCGCGAGGCAGAGAGCGTCGTGTTGGATCGCCACGAACCGAATGGTATGATGACTGTGGAGAAATGAGGTCGAGCCATGGTCGCATTGAGGAAAACGCCCGCGGTACGGGCAGAGGTCGTGAGCGACCCGTCCGTCATGAGCGGCGAGCCCGTCGTCCGCGGCACGCGTATCCCGGCGGACACGATCGTGGCCTATCTTCGCGCCGGACGCAGCGCGCGCGAGGTCTTCGAGGACTATCCGACGCTGCCGATCGACGGGATCGCCGCAGTCGAGCAATGGGCCGAGCTTCGCTACGGACCGGCTTGGCGCTCAGGTCCAGCGCAACACTCCTGATGAGAGACACGATTCTTGTCGATGAGTGCCTGAGCGTCGGCTTGGTCGCACTCGCCAAAGCCAGAGGAATACCGGCCGTCCATGCCGCGCACATCGGGAAGGGCGGCTGGCAGGACTGGAATCTAGTCCCCTTCGCGCTCGAGAACGACTTTATCGTCGCCACCAATAATCGGCGACATTTCCTCAAGGAGTACCTCAAGCACGATCTGCACAACGGTGTCATCATCGTCGTTCCGAACGTCGAGCGTGACGACCAGCTAAGGCTCTTCACCAAGGCGCTCGATCTGCTTCTGGACCCTAGATCGGATATCACCAACAAAGTGATCGAGGTGCTCACGGATGGCACCGTGCATGTCCGAGAGTGGACGCGGGAGCAACACGATCTCGGGCATATTGCGCAGCCGCAATGGGGTAGTGGCGAGAGCTGAAAGAGCGCGCGAGCAAGCAGCGTCCGCGAGGTTCACAATCGCCCCCCTCACCGCACCATCACCACCGCCGTCCCCACCCGCACCCGTTGCATCAGGTCGAGCACGTCCTCGTCGCGCATGCGGATGCAGCCGTAGCTCGCCGCCGAGCCGATGGAGGCGCGCATGGTGCGGGTCGTGCCGTGGATGGCGGTGAGCCCGTCGTCGAGGGTGAGCGCCGCCGCGCCCATCGGGTTCGACGGATGGCCGCCGGGAATCAGGTCGGGCAGGTGGGGCAGGTCGCGGCGCACGTCCGGCGGCGGGATCCAGGCCGGGGCGACGTGCTTGCCGTCGATGCGCCGCCAGCCGGTCCACATCTTGTCGGAGCGCGGCACCGCCACGCGGTAGCGGATCGCCGTGCCGTCGCCCAGGTCGAGATAGAGCGCGCGCTCGGAGGCGCGCACCACGATCGTGCCGGCGGGCACGTCGAGATCGAAGGCGACGCGCTCGCGCGCCTGCAGCGACGCGGGCGCGAAGGCGAACCAGGCGGCGAGAACCAGGATCATGGTGAGACGCTGCATGCGTCGGGCCTCCCCTCTCAGTCGTCGAGGAGGGTCATCGCCCGTCGTCACCCAGCGCCGCGTGAGCGAACGTGGTTGAGAGAGGCTCAATCGCGCGGCACGGTCGGCGCCGGCTTAACCGAATCGATCGAATTGCGCGCATCCGCCGCCGCGCCGCGTTTAGCCTGGTGCCCGGGCGTGCTAGAGATCGGTCGACGCTGACCGAACCCGGCCCCCATGACCCTCGACGGCACTCGCATCCTCCTCGTCATCGGCGGCGGCATCGCCGCCTACAAGGCGCTCGACCTGATCCGCCGGCTGCGCGAGCGCGGGGCGCGGGTCCGCTGCGTGCTCACCGCGGGCGCGCAGCGCTTCGTCACGCCGCTCGCCGCCGCGGCGCTGTCGGGCGAGCGTGCCTTCACCGACCTGTTCGACAGCGAGGACGAGGCCGCGATCGGCCACATCCGCCTCGCCCGGGAGGCGGACGCGGTCGTGGTCGCCCCGGCCACCGCCAACCTGATGGCGCGCATGGCGAGCGGCCAGGCGGACGATCTCGCGACCACCGTTCTGCTGGCCACCACCGCGCCCGTCCTGATCGCGCCGGCGATGAACCCGACGATGTGGCGCCACCCCGCCACGCGCCGCAACCTCGAGACGCTGCGCGCCGACGGCGTCGCCGTCGTCGGGCCGAACGCGGGGGCGATGGCGGAGCCCGAGAGCGGACCCGGTCGGCTCGCGGAGCCCGTGGAGATCGCCGACGCGCTCGCCGCGCTCCTCGCCCCGGCCCTCGCCGCTCCCGCCGGGCCGCTGGCCGGACGGCACGTGCTCGTCACGTCGGGGCCGACGCACGAGCCGATCGACCCGGTGCGCTACATCGCCAACCGCTCCTCGGGCAAGCAGGGCCACGCCATCGCCGCCGCGGCCGCCGCCACCGGCGCGCGGGTGACCCTCGTCGCCGGCCCGGTGACGATCCCCGATCCGCCCGGCGTCGCCGTCGTGCGGGTCGAGACCGCCCGGGAGATGCTGGCGGCCGTCGAGGCGGCGCTGCCGGCGGACGCGGCGATCTTCGCCGCCGCGGTGGCGGACTGGCGCGCGGCGGAGGCGAAGCCCTCCAAGCTCAAGAAGGACGGCGGCACCCCGGCCCCTCTCGCGCTCGCGCTCAACCCGGACATCCTCGCAGGCGTCGCGCGCCGCACGGCCGGCCGGCCGGCGCTCGTCGTCGGCTTCGCGGCGGAGACCGACGAGGTGATCGCCAACGCCCGCGCGAAGCTCGCCCGCAAGGGCTGCGACCTCGTCGTCGCCAACGACGTCTCCGACGCCGGCGGCGGTGTGATGGGCGGCGATCACAACGCCGTGCATCTCGTCGACGCGGGCGGCGTCGAGAGCTGGCCACGCGCCGGCAAGGACGAGGTCGCTCGTCGCCTCATGGAGCGCGTCGCGGCCCTGCTCGGCGCCGAGGACGGGGAGGCGCAGCCATGACCGCGACCATTCGCGTCAGGCGCCTGCCCCATTGCAGTGACCTTTCGCTGCCGAAATACGAGACGAGCGGTGCCGCGGGGCTCGACCTCATGGCGGCGATCAGTCATAATACGTATATCGAACTGGGAATTCACGAGAGGGTCCTGGTCCCGACCGGCTTCGCGTTCGAGCTGCCGGAGGGCTACGAGGCGCAGGTCCGGCCCCGGTCGGGCCTCGCGGCGCGACACGGGATCACCGTTCTCAATGCGCCCGGCACCATCGACGCGGATTATCGCGGCGAGGTGATGGTGCTGCTGGTGAACCTTGGCGACGCGCCGTTCCGGATCGACCGGGGCATGCGTGTCGCGCAATTGGTCGTCGCACCAGTCACACGGGCGACGCTCGTCGAGGTTGCCGCGCTCGGGGAGACGCCCCGCGCCGGCGGAGGGTTCGGGTCGACCGGCGCGTGAGGGCCGGGAGGTCGGGAGGAAGGCGCGGCCGAGGGGCCGCAGGAGGGGGTTCGCCGTCATGATCCTGTTGTCTCGCCGTTCGCTGCTCGCGATCGCCGCCGTGGTGGATATCGCGCTGCACGCCCGTCCGGCGCCGGTGGCGGCGAAGGTCCTGGCCCAGCGCCACAACCTGCCTCCCCGCCACCTGGAGACCGTGCTCCAGGCGCTGGTTCGCTACGGCATCCTCAAGGGCGTGCGCGGGCCGCGCGGCGGCTACGAGCTGGCCAAGGAGCGCCGGCGGATCACGGCGGGTGACATCGTGCGCGCGGCGATGAGCGTCACCGGCGAGGACGGCCTGCCGCCGCTGCCGGAGAGCCAGCTCGTCGACGAGGTCGTCGGCCCCGTGGTCAAGAACGCCGGCGAGGCCTTCCTCGGCGAGCTCGACGCGATCACCGTCGACGACCTGTGCGCCCGGGCGGACCGGATGACCGGCATCGGTGCGGGCAGCGACGACGCCCTGGATTTCACCATCTGAGACGTGAAATAAAGAACAAACGCGACACCATACGTGAAATAGGCTAGAAGGGAGCCGACCCGAGACAACGGAGGCTCCCATGGCCCAGCCGACCCGCACCGACGAGACGCCGCGCACCCACGGGCGCGGCCGAGTCTACGATTCCATCACGCAGACCATCGGCGACACGCCGCTGGTGCGCCTCGCCCGCCTCCCGCAGGAGCGGGGCATCGACGCCGACATCCTGCTCAAGCTCGAGTTCTTCAACCCGATCGCGTCGGTGAAGGATCGCATCGGCGTCTCGATGATCGAGGATCTCGAGGCGCAGGGCCGCATCGCGCCCGGCGCGACGCTGATCGAGCCGACCTCCGGCAACACCGGCATCGCGCTCGCCTTCGTCGCGGCCGCCCGCGGCTACCGGCTGATCCTGGTCATGCCCGAGACGATGTCGCTCGAGCGGCGCAAGATGCTCGCCTTCCTCGGCGCCGAGCTCGAGCTGACGCCCGGGCCGCAGGGCATGAAGGGCGCCGTCGCCCGCGCCCGGGAGCTGGCCGATGGGATCCCCGGCGCGGTGATCCCGCAGCAGTTCTCCAACCCGGCGAACCCGTTCATCCACCGGGTCACCACCGCCGAGGAGATCTGGAACGACACCCACGGCGAGGTCGACGTGCTGGTCTCGGCCGTCGGCACCGGCGGCTCGATCACCGGCGTCGGCCAGGTGCTGAAGGCGCGCAAGCCCGAGGTGCGGGTGATCGCGGTGGAGCCCGAGGACAGCCCGGTCCTCTCCGGCGGCCAGCCCGGCCCGCACAAGATCCAGGGCATCGGCGCGGGCTTCGTGCCGGACATCCTGGAGCGCGGCCTCATCGACGAGGTGGTGACGGTGGGCAACCAGACCGCCTTCGACACCTCCCGCGCGCTCGCCCGCGCCGACGGCATTCCCGGCGGCATCTCGACCGGCGCCAACGTCGCGGCGGCGCTGGAGATCGCGTCGCGCCCCGAGATGAAGGGCAAGACCATCGTGACCTTCGCCTGTTCCTTCGCCGAGCGCTACATCTCCAGCGCGCTGTTCGAGGGGCTGTGAGGGGGGGCCCTCTACCGAATGGGAGAGGGGTTTTCGCCGATGACGGCCGCCGCGCGTCTCCCCTCTCCCGGATGGGAGAGGGGAGACGCGCCCACGGACCCCGCCCCTGGCCCGCTCCGCGGGCCGTCCCCGCCCCGAGGGGCGGAAGCGCCCCTCAATGCGCCTCCTCCCAATTCGCCGCGGCCCTGGCCTCGACCGCGAGCGGCACCTTCAGCGTCAGCGCAGGGTGGGGCGCGTCCTCCATGACCCTGGTCACCACCGGGAGGGTGGCCTCGACCTCGTCCTCGGGCACCTCGAAGACGAGCTCGTCGTGGACCTGCAGCAGCATGCGCGCGGAGAGCCTCGCCTCGCCGAGCGCATCCTCCATGCGGGTCATGGCGCGGCGGATGATGTCGGCCGCCGAGCCCTGGATCGGGGCGTTGATCGCCTGGCGCTCGACGCCGGCGCGCTCCGCCGGGTTGCCGGCGCGGATCGCCGGGTAGTGGCACACCCGCCCGAACAGCGTCGTCACGTAGCCGTTCTCGCGGCAGAAGGCCTTGGTCTCGTCCATGTAGGTGCGGATGCCCGGGAAGCGCTCGAAATAGCGCTTGATGAAGGCGGCCGCGTCGCCCTGCGGGATGCCGAGCCGCGCCGCGAGGCCGAAGGCGGAGATGCCGTAGATGATCCCGAAGTTGATGGTCTTCGCCTGCCGGCGCAGGTCCGAGGTCATCTGGTCGAGCGGCACGCCGAACATCTCGGACGCCGTCGTCGCGTGAATGTCCATGCCCTCGGCGAAGGCCGCCTGCATCTGCGGGATGTCGGCGATGTGGGCGAGGAGCCGCAGCTCGATCTGGGAATAGTCCGCCGAGACGATGCGGTGGCCGGGCTCGGCGATGAAGGCCGTGCGGATCTTGCGGCCGGCCTCGGTGCGCACCGGGATGTTCTGCAGGTTGGGGTCGGAGGAGGAAAGCCGGCCCGTCGTGGTCGCCGCGAGGGAGAAGCAGGTGTGCACGCGCCCGCCCGCGTCCATGTAGCCGGGGAGCGAATCCGAGTAGGTCGACTTCAGCTTCTGGACCTGTCGCCACTCGAGAATCTTAGCCGGCAACTCATGTCCCGCCTCGGCCAGCTCCTCCAGCGCCGCCGCAGGCGTCGCCCACTGGCCCGACGGCGTCTTCTTGCCGCCGGGCAGGCCGAGCTTGCCGAACAGGATCTCGCCGATCTGCTTGGGGCTGCCCACGGAGAAGCGCTCGCCGGCATCCTCCTGGATCTCCTCCTCGAGACGCGCCATGGTCTGCGCGAAGTCGGATGATAGCCGGCTCAGTACTTGCCGATCGACCTTGATGCCGCGTCCCTCCATCCGGGCGAGGACGGCGGGGAGCGGGCGCTCCAGCGTCTCGTAGACGGTCGTCTTGCCCTCCGTGACGAGCCGCGGCTTGAGCACCCGCCACAGCCGCAGGGTCACGTCCGCGTCCTCGGCGGCGTAGGTCGTCGCCCTGTCGATCGGCACACGGTCGAACGACACCTGCGCCTTGCCGGAGCCCGCGACCTCGGCATAGGCGACGCAGGTGTGGCCGAGATGGCGCTGGGCGAGGTCGTCCATGCCGTGGTTGTTGCGCCCCGCGTCGAGCACGTAGGACATCAGCATCGTGTCGTCGAAGGGCGCCACCTCGACGCCGTGGCGCTGCATCACCAGCCAGTCGTACTTCATGTTGTGGGCGACCTTGAGGACGCCCGGATCCTCCAGCATCGGCCGCAGGATCTCCAGCGCCTCGGCGATCGGGGTCTGGTCCGGCAGCAGGCCGGTGCCCGAGAACAGGTCGCTCTCCGGGTCGCGGTGCTGCAGCGGCACGTAGCAGGCCCGGCTCGGGCCGGTGGCGAGCGAGACGCCGACGAGGTCGGCCGCGTGCGCCTCGAGCGCGGTCGTCTCGGTGTCGAAGGCGACGATGCCCACCGCCGTCGCCTCGTCGACCCAGGCCCGCAGCCGCTCCGGCGTGGTCACGCGCTCGTAGGCGTCGCGATCGACCTTGACCTCGGTCGCCTCCTTCAGGCGCAGCGCCACGACGCGTGCGGGCGTCGCGTCCGCGTCGACGTCGTGCGCGGGTGCGCCCTCCCCGCCGGGCGCCTCGGCGCCCTCGGCCGCGACCGCCGCACCGGCGGCGCGCGCCAGCGCCGCGTCCGGCTCGACGCCGTTGAGGTCGAGGTCGTAGTCGGCGGCGACGCGCTTCGTCACCGTGGTGAACTCCATCGCCTTGAAGAAGGCGATCAGCCGGCGCGCGTCGAAGGTACCGAGCCGCAGGTCGTCCACCGGCACCGGCATCGGCGCCGCGTCGTCGAGGAGGACGAGGCGCTTGGACAGCCGCGCCACGTCGGCGTTGGCGATCAGCGTCTCGCGGCGCTTGGGCTGCTTGATCTCGGAGGCGCGCGCCAGCAGCGTCTCGAGGTCGCCGTACTCGGAGACGAGCTGCGCCGCCGTCTTCTGCCCGATGCCGGGCACGCCGGGCACGTTGTCGGAGGTGTCGCCCATCAGGGCGAGCACGTCGGCGATCTGCTTGGGCGGCACGCCCCAGCGCTCGGTCACCGCCGCCTCGTCGAGATCGCGCTCGGGCCGGTAGCCGGGCTTGCCCTTGATACCGCTCTCGAAGTCGAAGAAGCGCACCTTCGGGCCCACCAGCTGCATCAGGTCCTTGTCGGCCGACACGATCAGCACGTCCGCGCCCCGCGCCGCCGCCTCCTTGGCGTAGGCGGCGATGAGGTCGTCGGCCTCGTAGCGCTCGAGCTCGATCGGGTCGAGGCCGAAGGCGCGTACCGCGTGGCGCATCAGCGGCATCTGCGCCTTGAGGTCGTCGGGCGCATCCGGCCGATGGCCCTTGTACTCGGGATAGACTTCGCGCCGGAACGAGCCCTCGGACTTGTCGAGCACGATGGCGAGATGCGTCGGCTTCATGCCGGCGGCGCCGTCCTTGAGGAATTGCAGGAGCTTGACGCAGAACAGCCGCACGGCCCCGGTCGGCAGGCCGTCCGAGCGATAATTGTAGCGCGCGTCCTGGTTCATGGACTGGAAGAAGGCCCGGAACACGAAGGACGAGCCATCGACCAGGATCAGCGTGTCGCCGGCTCCGAGAGGGGCGGCGGCGATGGGTTCCGGGTTCGAGATGGCGGTCATGGGGGGCTCCGGGCGTGATGCGACGCGCCGGAGATTAGGGCGAGCGGCGCCCGGGGTCACGGGGGAAGTGAGGCACGGGGGCAAGGGCGCGGCGGACTCCCCCGGGGTCGTCGTGCGTCAAGGCATCGAGCCTGGAGGTGGCGTCGGCGTCGGCAGGAAAGGGGCGAAAGTCGACGAAGCGGGAGGCGTATCGATGCCGCTCACCGGTCTGGACGCGGGCTGCGCGAGAGGCTGCGCGAATTGGCGGCGGGGTCGGAAAGTGCTCAGAGGTCGCCGTCGCCGTTCGCGTCCTCCTGGAGCGCCCGGCCCGAGCGCCCCTCGCCCGAGCGCCCCTCGCCTGAGCGCCCCTCGCCCGACGGATCGCCGGGCGGGATCTCGGGGTTGATGCGGCTCGACAGCCATTGGTAGCCGCCCAGCGCCACGAGCGCGAACATCGCGGCGATGAAGAGCGCCGCCGGGTAGATGGCGTCGGGGATGCTGGCGCGGCTCGTCTTGAACACCATCACCAGCGCCTCCGGGCTCGCGGCGATGACGATGATGGTGACGAACTTGGTGAGCGAGCGCCGCGACTCCACCGGCGAGCGCAGCTCGCGCCGACGCAGGATCTCCTCCTCGGCGATGAACTTCCCGGTCTCGACGACGGGGAAGCCGGTGGTCAGGAGGCCGCTGCCCGCCAGCACCGGGTCCACGACGGCGCCGCCCGGCCCCACACCGACCACCCGCCCACGCCCGCCCGCC
>JBNPEA010000027.1:0-40452 GCA_051117315.1 Salinarimonas sp.
GGCGCGGCTTCCTGGCGAGCGGCGACGACACGGTGCCGGCGAACGAGCGCGCCGAGGACGAGCGCACTGGATGACCCTGATGAGCCACCTGGTCGTCGCCCCGATCCTGCTGCCCGCCTTCACGGCGGCCTTCATCGTGCTGGCGCTGCGCGAGGACCTGCGCGCGCAGCGCATCGTCTCCTTCGTCGCGACCACGGCGCTGCTGGCGCTCGGCGTCTACCTCTTCGCGCTGGCCTCCGACGGGCAGACACGGCCCTACCTGATCGGCAACTGGCCGGCGCCCTTCGGCATCGTCCTGGTGCTCGACCGTCTCTCGGCGCTGATGGTGCTGCTCACCGGCTTCCTCGCGCTCGTCGTCGTGGCCTACGCGTCCGGCGGCTGGGACGCGAAGGGCAAGCATTTCCACGCGCTGTTCCAGTTCCAGCTCATGGGCATCATGGGCGCCTTCCTCACCGGGGATGCGTTCAACCTGTTCGTGTTCTTCGAGGTGATGCTGATCGCCTCCTACGGGCTCATGCTGCACGGCGGCGGCCCGGCCCGGCTGAAGGCGGGCTTCCACTACGTGGCGATCAACCTGATCGGCTCGACGCTCTTCCTGTTCGCGGTGGGCCTGATCTACGCCACCACCGGCACGCTCAACATGGCCGACATCGCCCGGCGCGCGGGCGAGGTCGCGGCCGACGACGTGGCGCTGCTGCGGGTGGGCGCGCTCCTCCTGTTCCTGGTCTTCGCGCTGAAGTCGTCGCTGGCGCCGCTGCACTGGTGGCTGCCGACCACCTACGGCGCGGCCTCCGCGCCGGCGGTCGCCATCTTCGCCATCATGACCAAGGTCGGCGCCTATTCGATCATCCGCATGAACGCCATGGTCTTCGGCGGCGAGGCCGGCCCGGTCGCCTTCGTGGCCGAACCCTGGATCATCCCCGCCGCGCTGGTGACGCTCGTCGTCGGCGCGCTGGGCGTGCTGGCGACGCGCCGGCTCGTCGACCTCGTCGCCTTCTCCGTCGTGTGGTCGATGGGCTCGCTGCTGATCGCGCTCGGCCTGTTCGACGTCGAGGGCCTGACCGCGGCGCTCTACTACGCGGTCCACTCGACTGTCGCGGCGGCCGTGCTCTTCCTCATCGCCGACATGGTGACCCGCCGCCGCGGCGTGGCCGGAGACGCCCTGCGCACGGCGCCGCCGATCACGAACGATGCGCTCGTCTCGGGCCTGTTCTTCGTCGCGGCGATCGCCATGGCCGGCCTGCCGCCGTTCTCGGGCTTCATCGGCAAGCTCCTGATCCTCGATGCCGCGCGCGCCTCCACCTACGGGCCGTGGATCTGGGCGCTCGTCCTCGTCACCTCCCTCGTCGTCGTGATCGGCTTCGCGCGGGCGGGCTCCACCGTGTTCTGGAAGGCGCAGGCCGTCGCCGGCGGGCTCGTCGCTGCCGCGCCCCCGCCGGAGCGCGAGTCCGACACGCCGCGGGTCGAGACGCCGATGATGCGCGTGAGCGTCTACGCGCTCCTGGCCGCGGCGGTCCTCCTCGTCCTCCTCGCCGGCCCGGTCACCGCGACCTTCGAGGCGACCGCGCGGCAGATCCTCGATCCCGCCGGCTACGTCGCCGCCGTGTTCGACCCGGCCGTCGTCCCGGAATGGAGCCGCTGATGTCGCGCATCCTGCCCCATCCCCTGCTCACCTTCGTGATCACCGGCATCTGGCTGCTGCTCGTGAACGAGTTCTCGCTCGGCGCGCTGGTGCTCGGGCTGATCATCGGCGTGCTGGTGCCGCTCTTCACCGGGCCGTACTGGCCGGGCCGGCCGCGCGTGCGCCACCCGCTCAAGATCCTGGCCTACATGGCGATCGTGATGTGGGACATCGTCGTCTCGAACCTGCAGGTCGCCTATCTCGTGCTCTTCCGCCGGGGGGACAGCCTGCGCTCGCGCTTCGTCGTCGTGCCGCTCGAGCTGCGGACACCCGAGGCGGTGAGCGTGCTCGCCGGCACGATCACGATGACGCCGGGCACCGTGTCGGCCGACCTGTCCGCCTGCGGGCGGTCGCTGCTCGTGCATTGCCTCGAGACGGACGATCCCGAGGGGACCGTCGCGCAGATCAAGCAGCGCTACGAGCGGCGCCTGAAGGAGATCTTCGAATGATCGAGACGGCCGCCCTCGTCTGCATCGGCGCCATCGCGATCGCGATCGGGCTCAACGTCTACCGCCTGGCGATGGGGCCGGACATCCTCGACCGGGTGCTGGCGCTCGACACGATGGTGATCAACGCCATCGCGCTCATCGTGATGATCGGGATCTGGTACGCCACCGACGTCTACTTCGAGGCGGCGCTGCTCGTCGCCATGGTCGGCTTCCTGTCGACGGTGGCGTTCTGCAAGTTCGTGCTGCGCGGCAACGTGATCGAGTGAGGAAATGATGGCTTTCGCGATCGAGCTCCTGACCGCCGCGCTGCTCGTCATCGGCGCCTTCTTCCTGCTCGTGGGCTCGATCGGGCTCGCGAAGCTGCCGGACATGATGCGTCGGCTGCACGGGCCGACCAAGGCGACCACGCTGGGCATCGGCGCGATCCTGATCGCCTCGATGATCAACGCCTGGGCGGTGCGCGGCTTCCTGTCGCTGCACGAGCTCCTGATCACCATCTTCCTGTTCCTGGCCGCCCCGATCACCGCCTACATGATCGCCAAGGCGCACATCCTGCACGATCGCGCGACCGAGGAGACGCTGCCGCCCACCGGCACCGGATCGCAATGGTCGACGCTGTCGGCGCCGAAGCCGGAAGCGGCGCAGGAACCGGAGCGTCCGTCCGAGCGGGCCTGATCCGCCGCTCGCCGGGGGCGGCCGAGTCCGACCCGCGCGCGCATCCGGTTCTGTCCAGATAGACAATATGTTGTCATTATGGGAGCATGAGGCCATCGAAGCAGGAGGAGGCCGCCATGCCCCGCAAGATCATCACCCGCATCCACGCCGCCGCTGCGAGCCTCGCGCTCGTCGCCATTCTCGCCTTCTGGACGAGCAGCATCGTCGTCGAGCTCGCCGGCTCGCCTGCGGCCATCGCCGCCGTGAAGCGCGCCGTCCTGTGGGGTCTCGCCCTGCTGATCCCCGCGCTCGCGATCGCCGGCGCCACCGGCATGCGCCTGGGCGGCAAGGCGACGGGCGGGCTCGCGGCAGCCAAGAAGCGGCGCATGCCGTTCATCGCGATGAACGGCATCCTGGTGCTCGTGCCCTGCGCCGTCGCGCTCGACCGGCTCGCCGCGGACGGCAGCTTCGGGAGCCTGTTCTACGCGCTGCAGGGGCTGGAGCTCGTCGCGGGCGCCGTGAACATCGCGCTCCTGTCGCTCAACATGCGCGACGGCCTGACGATGACCGGGCGCCTGCACCCGGCGCGGCGGGCGCAGCGGGGGTGATCACCCCCCGATCTCCCCCCCGGTCTCGGCCCGCGCGGCGATCGTGCGCACGATCTCGGCCGCACGGGCGAGATCCGCCTGGTCGAACCCCTCGCCGAGGCCGCGCGCCCAGGCCATCCAGCGCCGATCGGCGGCCCCGTAGGCGGCTTCCCCTTCCGGGGTGAGCGTGATCAGCTTGGCGCGCTTGTGGTCGGGATTGTCGGTGTAGACGACGAGGCCGACGTCGGCGAGATCGTTGGCGACCCGCTGCACCGCTTGGCGCGACAGCCCCATCCGTCGCGCCGCCTGCGCCACGGTGAGCGGCCGCCCCGCGAGCGTCACCGCACCGAGCACCTGCCAGCGGGCACTGGTCAGCCCGAGATCCGCGACGAGCGCGTCCCCGGACGCGATGAGGGCGCCGTTGGCGCGGAATATCGCCAGCACGAGATCGGTGACGACCTGGGTCTGCGGGGTGTGGGAAGGGGCCGAGCCGTCTCGAACCATGGCTCACCCGCCCCCTACCCGCCGGATCTCCCACCGCAGCTCCACCCCCGACGTCTCGCGCACCCTCCGGCGGACCTCCTCGCCGAGCGCCTCGATGTCGGCGGCGGTGGCGCCGCCGTGGTTGACGAGGAAGTTGCAGTGCAGCTCCGAGACCTGGGCCGCGCCCCGCGTGAGGCCGCGGCAGCCGGCGGCGTCGATCAGCTCCCAGGCCTTCGGCGCGGCGCCCGGCCCGCCGGGATTGGCGAAGGTCGAGCCGCCGGTGCGGGTGCTCACGGGCTGGGTGGCGGAGCGCTTCTCGGTGATCTCGGTCATCGCGGCGAGGATCGCCTCGGGCTCGCCGGGGCGGCCCTCGAAGATCGCCCGCGTGAAGATCACGCCCTCGGCGACGCCGCAATGCCGGTAGGAGAAGCCCATCTCGGCGTTGCCGAAGGACACCGCCCTGCCCTTACGATCGAGACCGCGCGCCGAGACCAGCACGTCCTTCACCTCGCCGCCGTAGGCGCCCGCGTTCATGGCGAGCGCGCCGCCGATCGCGCCGGGGATGCCGCGCAGGAAGGCGAGGCCGTCGATCCCCGCCTCGGCCGCCGCGCGCGCGACCTTGACGTCGGCGGCGCCCGCGCCCGCCTCGACCCGCATGCCCTCGACCGCGATGCCGGCGAGCCCCTTGCCGAGCCGCACCAGCACGCCCGGCAGGCCACCGTCGCGCACGAGGAGGTTCGAGCCGAGACCGACGACCGTCACCGGCACGTCACCCGCGAGCCCCTCCAGCAGATGCGCCAGATCCGCCTCGTCGGCAGGCGTGAACAGGACCTGGGCCGGGCCTCCGGCGCGGAACCAGGTCAGCGGCGCCGTCGGCGCGTTGGCGACGAGGGGGCCGCGCAGCCCGGGGGCCGCGGCCCGGATCTCGCCCGTGATGTCGGGAAAGCTCACGCGGCCCTCTCGTCGCGCGCGGCGAGCGCCGCGGGCAGGGCGTTGGCCCATTGCGTGATCGTGCCCGCCCCGAGGCAGACGACGAAGTCCTCGGGTCCCGCGATCTCAGCGACCACCCGAGCCAGGTCCTCGGGACCGTCGAGTGCGATCGCCCGGCGATGGCCGCGCGCCTTCAACCCGGAAACCAGCCCGTCGCGGTCCGCCCCCTCGATCGGCGCCTCGCCGGCGGCGTAGACCGGCGCGACGATCACGGCGTCGGCGTCGTTGAAGCAGGTGCAGAAGTCGTTGAACAGCGCGTGGAGCCGCGTGTAGCGGTGCGGCTGCACGACGGCGATCACCTTGCCCGAGGTGGAGGCGCGCGCCGCCTGCAGCACCGCGGCGATCTCCACGGGATGATGGCCGTAATCGTCGAAGATGGTCGCGCCGTTCCAGGTGCCGACCCGGGTGAAGCGCCGCTTCACGCCGCCGAAGCGAGCGAGCGCCGCGCGGATCGTCTCGCCCGGCACGCCGAGCTCATGCGCCACGGCGAGGGCGGCGGTGGCGTTGAGGGCGTTGTGCAGCCCCGGCATCGGCATGACCACGTCGTCGATGACGCAGGCCGAGCCGTTCTTGCGGTCGCGGATCAGCACGTTGAAGCGCCCCTGCCCGCCCGACAGGTCGAGATCGAGCAGGCGCACGTCCGCCTGCGGGTTCTGGCCGTAGGTGACGATCCGCCGGTCCTCGATGCGGCCGACGAGGTCCTGCACCGTGGGATGATCGGTGCACATCACGGCGAAGCCGTAGAAGGGGATGTTCTCGATGAAGGAGCGAAACGCGGCCTTGATCGCGTCGAAGCTGCCGAAATGGTCGAGATGCTCGGGATCGATGTTGGTGACGATGGCGTAGTCCGCCGGCAGCTTCAGGAAGGTGCCGTCCGACTCGTCCGCCTCCACCACCATCCAGTCGCCCTTGCCCATGCGGGCGTTGGTGCCGTAGGCGTTGATGATGCCGCCGTTGATCACGGTCGGGTCGAAGCCGGCCCCGTCGAGCAGCGTGGCGACGAGGGAGGTCGTCGTGGTCTTGCCGTGGGTGCCGGCAACCGCGATGCAGGTCTTCAGCCGCATCAGCTCGGCCAGCATCTCGGCGCGGCGCACGACGGGCAGGCGCCCCTCGCGGGCGGCCATCAGCTCGGGATTGTCGCGCCGGATGGCGGTGGAGACCACCACCACCTCGGCCTCGCCGAGATGGCGGGCATCGTGGCCGACGTGAACCGTGACCCCCTTCTCGCGCAGGCGCAGGACGTTGGCGTTCTCGCCGGCGTCCGAGCCCTGCACATTGTATCCGAGATTGGTCATCACCTCGGCGATGCCGGACATGCCGATGCCGCCGATGCCGATGAAATGTATGGGGCCGAGCTTCGGAGGCAGCTTCATGGGGATGGTCTCGGGTTCGCGTGTGCACACGTGCGGATCGGGCGTGCGGCTCAGGCCTTCGGCTTGCCGGCATAGCGCGCCGGGTCGATGCCCGCCAGCCCCAGGATCGCGGCGGCCAGGCGCTCGGCGGCGTCGGTTCGCCCGGCGGCCTTGGCCTTGATCGCCGCCTCGGTGAGCCGCTCCGGGTTGTCGAAGCGCGCGGCCAGCTCCGCGGAGAGACGCTCGGGGGTGAAGTCGGTTTGCGGCAGCATGAGGGCGGCGCCGACGTCGGCCAGCGTGCGGGCGTTGGCCGCCTGGTCCTGGTCGAGGGCGCCGGGCAGCGGCACCAGGATCGCGGGCCGGCCGATGGCGGCGAGCTCGGCCACCGTCGAGGCACCGGAGCGGGCGATCACGAGGTGGGCGTCGGCGATGCGCTGCGGCAGGTCCGCGAAGAACGGCCGCACCTCCGCGTGGGCCTCGAGCGCACCATAGGTCGAGACGACCCGCGCGAGGTCCTCCTCGCGCGCCTGCTGGGTGATCACGAGCCGCGCGAGGTATTCCGGCGGCAGCTTCGCCACCGCCTCGGGCACGACGTCGGACATCACCTTGGCGCCCTGGCTGCCGCCGAAGACGAGGAGGCGCAGCTTCGCACCCTTGTGAGCCGCCGGGTAGAGCGTCTTCGCCGCGTCGATCACGGTCTGGCGCACCGGGTTGCCCGTGTGCACGACCTCCGCCCGGACACCGCGCGGCAAGCCGCGCACGTCGGGAAAGCCGGTGGCGATCATCGAGACGCGCGGGGCGAGGAACCTGTTGGCACGCCCGACGACGCCGTTCTGCTCGTGGATCGCCCGCGGGACGCCGAGCGTCCAGGCGGCGACGACCGGCGGGACGGTGGGATAGCCGCCGAAGCCGACGACGACCGCGGGCTTGAGCTGCTTGATCAGCGTCCGCGAGGCGCGTACGCCGCGCCAGAGCTGGCCGGCGGCATCGATCATGCCGCGCAGCGAGCGGCGCGACGGCGTCGCCGAGGGCACCGAGACCACGCGCTCGGCCGGGAACTTCTCCGCCAGCGCGCCGACGCGCTCGTCGGTGACGAGCACGACGCGCAGGCCGAGCCGGCGCAGCACGTGGGCGAGGGCCTCGGCCGGGAACAGGTGCCCGCCGGTGCCGCCCGCCGAGATCAGGATCAGCGGCGCGCGCCCGGTCATGCCGGCCGCTCCACGAGGTGCCCGCCATAGGCCTCGGCGCGCGAGGCGCCGGCCGGGCGCCGGCGGGTCAGCGCGATCAGGAAGCCGGTCGCCAGGGCCAGCGAGAGCAGCGAGGAGCCGCCGTAGGAGATGAACGGGAGGGTCATGCCCTTGGCCGGGACGAGGTGCAGGTTCACCATCATGTTGATGGACGCCTGCAGCCCGAACATCAAGACGAGGCCCGCCACCGCCATGCGGCAGAACGCGTCCTGCGCACGGTGGGCGAGCAGCAGGCCGCGCAGCACGATGAAGGCGTAGACGGAAACGATCGCGAGGCACACGGCGATGCCGAACTCCTCGGCGGTGACCGCGAAGATGAAGTCCGTGTGCGCGTCCGGCAGGATGCGCTTGACCGTCCCCTCCCCCGGCCCACGACCGAACCAGCCGCCCGAGGCGAAGGACTGCAGCGCCGTCTCGACCTGGAAGCTCTCCGACGCGTCGCCCGACAGGAACCGCTCGATTCGGGCGCGCACGTGCGGCAGGAGTTCGTAGGCGGCGAAGATGCCGAGCGCGCCGGCGCCGCCGAGGCCGATCACCCAGATCCAGTGCAGCCCCGCGATGAAGAACAGGCCGGCCCAGACGATGGTGACGAGCATGGTCTGGCCGAAGTCCGGCTGCAGGATCAGCGGCACGATGGTCAGCGGCAGGAGCAGGATGGCGAGCGGCGTCCCCGGCATGTCCGAGCGCGTCTTCTCCGAGAAGGCCCAGGCGGCGAGGATCACGAAGGCCGGCTTGAGGAACTCGGAGGGCTGCAGGCCGAAGGGCCCGAAGTAGATCCAGCGGTTCGCGCCCTTGATCTCCGGCCCGAATTCCAGGGCCGCCAGCACGAGGGCGAGGGAGCCCACGTAGACGACGAGGGCGACGCGGCGCACGAGCCGCGGCGTCAGGAAGGACACGGCCAGCATCAGCAGCACGGCCGGGACGAGGAACACCGCCTGTCGATTGACGAAGTGGAACGTGTCGAGCCCCAGCCGCTGGGCCACCGGCGGCCCGCCCGCCATCAGCAGCACCACGCCCGACGTCATCAGCACGCCGAGCGCCGCGATCAGCGCCTTGTCGATCGTCCACCACCAGTCGCCGACGAGCGACCGTTCCGCGCGCGAGACCATGGTCGTGAGGCTCCCCGGGTCGAATGCTGCGCCCACCACCGCCAGAGTGTGGTGAACGCCCGGTTAAGGGAGCCTTATCGATCCGCGGCGTCGCCCACGGCTCAGACCGAGCGGATCGCGCCGCCGTCCACCCGCATCAGCGAGCCGGTGACGTAGGCCGCCGGCACCGAGGCGAGGAAGGCGACCACGGCGCCGAACTCGGAGACGTCGCCGTAGCGGGCGGCGGGGATGGTGGCGAGCGCCGTCGCCTCGACCTCCTCGGGCGTCTTGCCGAGTCGCTTGGCGTTGGCGGCATCGAGCTCGGCCGTGCGGTCGGTGCGGATGCGCCCGGGCAGCACGACGTTGACGGTCACGCCGTCCTTCGCCACCTCGGAGGCGAGCGTCTTCGACCAGCCGACGATCGCCGCGCGCAGCGTGTTCGACATCGCCAGGTTCGGGATCGGCTGGATCACGCCCGATGAGGCGATCGTCAAGATCCGCCCGAAGCCGCGCTGGCGCATGCCGGGCAGGCACAGGCCGGCGAGGCGGAAGACCGGCTTGACCATGCTCTCGAAATACGGCGTCCAGTCCGCGTCCGCGACGTCGACCGCCATCTTCGCCGGCGGCCCGCCGGTGTTGGCCACGAGCACGTCGATGCCGCCCATGGCGCGCTCCGCCTGGGCGAAGATCTCGTCGGCCTGGGTCGTCAGGTCGGCGGCGAAGGCGTGGGCGGTGCCGCCGGCCGCCTCGATCGCCTGCTTCGTCGCCTCGAGCTTGTCGCCGCTGCGCGCGGTCATGAACACCTCGACGCCCTCCCGCGCCAGCGCCTCGGCGCAGGCGCGGCCGAGGCCGCGGCTCGAGGACAGGACGAGGGCGCGCTTGCCTTTGAGGCCGAGATCCATGGGGTGTCCTTTCGGATGCTGCGTGTCGTGACCCCGCATAGCACCGCGGTGCGCCCGGGTGGAAGCGCCACGCCCGCGAAGGTGGGTTGCGGGCCGTGTCGCAGACGCCGCGGTCTCAGCGCCGTCGGCCGATCACGGGTGGCGGGGGCGCCTCGATGGCGCCGTCGGCGAACAGGCCCGGGAACAGTCGATCCCTGTAGTCGATCGGGAAGGCGATCCGCACGGGTCCCTTGGGCGTCGCAGACTTGAGGAAGCCCTGCGCAACCAGGGCCGAGACGGTGGTGCGCGCCGTCCGCTCGGGGGTCCTGAGGACGATGTGCACCTTGCCGCGCTCCAGCTCCCCGAAACGGAGCACCGCGGACGCGAGGTCCTCCGCACGCTCGTCGAAGCCGAGATCGCGCAGGAGCCGTCGGTAGCGCTCCTCCAGCGTGTCGAGCCTGAACGCAGCACCCGTGAAGCGGATCTGGTCGAGCACCACCGCGAGGAACCACTCGCAGAAGTCCTTGAGCGCGGCCTCGGAGAGGTTGCCGCGCCCGTCGAGATCGCCGCGACGGGGGCTGTCGGCATGGTCCATCATACGCTTGTACTCGCCGCGGTCGACGAGGCCCCTGGCGAGGCCGCGCGAGACCGACCACAGCCCCGCCCCGCCGATCCCGGCGCGCAGGCCCATCGCGTGCGCCATCAGCCGGCTCACGCGCCCGTTGCCGTCGACGAAGGGGTGGATGTAGTTCAGCCGATGATGAGCGGCCGCGATGGCGATGATGCGCATGCTCGGCCACCGCTCCGCCGCGGCGAACCGGCGCTCGAAATGCGCCATGAAATCCACGACCCGGCTGGACGATGGAGGCATGTGGCGGCCGACCTCGACATCTTCTCGAGCCTCGGAGCGGAACCGGCCCGGCACGATCGAGAGAACGCGCCCGCCGGGGCCTCGCGTGCTGCGGAACTCGTCCGGCATCTCCTCGTAGAAGCGTCGGTGGATCCAGGCGATCGTCGCGATCGAGGTCGGCGATTCGAGGGTGCCGGCGGCATGCGCCACGTCGATCTCGCGATGGACGACGACATGCGCTCGCGCCTCCAAGGCGAGGGGACGACGCTCCGGGTCGAGCTCCGCTCCGGCCAGGGCGCGCTCGATGTCCTTCGGGCGGGTGTCGTGCCCTTCGATCAGGTTCGAGTAGTAGCAGTTCATCACCCGCACGAACTCGGCCAGCTCGGCGGCCGCATCCGGATGCAGGCCGCGCCCGAGCGTCGTAGCCTCGCTCTGGATCTCGCTCGCGAGATCCGCCAGTACCCGCGGGACGGACTCCTCGAAGAAGCAGGGCTCGATCGGGGCGGGCGTCTCGATCATTTCCTGCCGATCTTGCTCTCTGTCCAAGCCTAAGTGTATGAACGATTTTTCGCCGCCGCAAGGCGGGTCCTGCCGATCTTGCCCGCCGATCTTCCCGCCTGCGTCGCCGCCCTCTGCCCCCGCCTCAGAACAGCGTCGTCTCGCCGCCGAAGCTCGCGCGCAGGAGGTCGTCGAGGTCGGCGAGGTCCGCCGCGCGCGGAACCATGTAGCGCTCGGCCGTGCCCGCGACGATCGCGCCGTCGCGGATCGGCCATTCGACGCCCCACATCCCGCCGAGCGTCCCGTTCGGGAAGCCGTAGCGCGCGTCGCCGAGGCGCAGGTACTCCCCGCTTTCCCGCGACACGACGTGCGGGTGGAGCGTGCCGGTGGCGAAGAGGCGGTAGCGCCGGCCCTGCTCGGTGGCGAGCGCCTGCTCCGCCAGCGCCTCGGCGCGCGGGTCCTTGGGCAGCGCGGACCAGCGGATCGGCCGGTCCGGGGCGAAGATCGAGACGAAGCCCACGTGCCGGGCGTCCTCCTCCACGGTGGTCACGCGCCTCAGCCAGGGGGTGAGGAAGGTGGTCGTCACCCGCACCTCGGCCGGCGCACGCGCGCCGAGCGCCGTGTCCGCGAGCGCGATCGCCTCGGCGCGCTCGTTCGCCCACAGGCCGAGCCCGGCGTAGAGCGTCGTCGCGAGGAGCGCGGCGACCGTGGCGCGCTTCGCGCCCCGGCTGCGCCAGCCGAGGACGGCGGCGAGGGCGAGCGCGACCAGCAGCGGCAGCGTGTAGACCGGGTCGATGATGGGCAGCGCCGGCAGGGCGAAGCGCAGGTCCGAGAAGGGTGCGAGGAGCTGCGTGCCGTAGATCGTCGCCGTGTCGAGCAGCGGGTGCGTGAACAGCGCACCGACCCACACGGCGATCCAGGCCGAGGTCAGGCCCGCCGTCGGCCGGGCCTTCGCCGCGCGGCGCCGGGCGTGGAGCGTCGCGCTCGCCCAGCCGAGCGCGGTGCCGACCACCGGCCCGAAGAACAGGGAATGTGTGACGCCCCGGTGCAGCTCCCAGTAGGCGATGGAATCCCGGCCCCAGCCGGACCAGATCACGTCGAGATCCGGGACCAGGCCGCCGAGCGCGCCGCCGGCGGCGGCGAGGCCGCCGAGCCGGCGGCCGGCGACGGCGTGCCCGACGGCGGCGCCGAGCGCGATCTGGGAAACGGGATCCATGCGGTGGGCTCCGGGGGAGAGCGCGGCGGGGCCGCTCGGCGGGCGTTGCGGGACGCGACCCCTATCACCCCGCCCCGGCCGGAGCCAGCCGCAGCAGCGCGCCGCGGTCGTCGTCGACGAGGAGGTAGAGCGCGCCGTCGGCGCCCTCGGTCACCGCACGGATGCGGCGTCCGAGCGGGATGATCTCCTCGGACACGACGCGCCCGCTCTCGACGTCGAGCCGCGCCAGCGCCTGGCCGGAGAGCGCGCCGACGACGAGGTCGCCGCGCCAGGCGGGGATCAGCTCGCCGTCGTAGAAGGCGATGCCCGAGGGCGAGAAGGAGGGGACCCAGCCCCAGAGCGGCGGCTCGAGGCCCGTGTCGGTCGTGTGGTTCGGGATCGGGATGCCGCTGTACTGGCTCCCGTCGGAAACGAGCGGCCAGCCGAAGTTCACGCCGGGCTGCGGCGCGTTGATCTCGTCGCCGCCGCGCGGGCCCATCTCGGCGGTGAAGAGCCGGCCGGTGCCCGGCTCCAGCGCCGCGCCCTGCGGGTTGCGATGGCCGTAGGACCAGATCTCCGGCAGCGCGTCGTCGCGGTCGAGAAAGGGGTTGCCCGGGAAGGGGGCTCCGTCTCGGGTCAGGCGCACGACCTTGCCGTGATGCTGCATCAGGTCCTGCGCGCTGGCGTCGGCGCCGCGGTCGCCGAGCGTGACGAACAGGCTCTCGCCGTCGGGTGCGACGACGACCCGCGAGCCGAAATGCCGCCCGCCTCGCAGGGCGGGCTGCGCCCGGAACAGGATCTCGACGTCTTCGAGCGCGGTCAGGCCCGCGTTCAGCCGCCCGCGCGCGAGGGAGGTGGCGGCCCCGCCGTCGCGGTTCTCGGCGAAGGTGAGGTAGACCTCCCGGCTCGTCGCGAAATCCGGCGCGAGCGTCACGTCGAGGAGCCCGCCCTGGCCGGTGTCGGCGACGGCGGGGACGCCCACGAGCGGCGGCGAGACCGCGCCGTCGGCGCGCACGTGGCGCAGGCGTCCGGGCCGCTCGGTGACGAGGAAGCCGCCCTGCGGCAGCGCGGCGATCCCCCACGGGTGGACGAGCCCCTGCGCCACGCTCTCGAGCCACATCGGCCCGGCGGCCGTCTCGACGCGCTCCTGCGCCGCGAGCGGCGCCGACGACGCGGCGAGGAGCCCGGCGGAAAGGAGGCCGGCGGCGAGGACGACGGCGGCGCGCGAACGCCTCTGGGCTGCGATGCTGATCGGGGAACGGCGGGCGTGCCTCGGCATGGGGGACCTCGTCGAGCGGCGTGACGTCTGCCGACGAGATCTATGTCGTCCCCGGCGCGGGACAATCGACGGGATGCGATCATGCGCGCGAGGGCGCCGGTATCGGCGGGCAGTCAGTGGACGGATTCGCTGGCGCGCAGGCTGAATCCGAGCAGGCCCTGCAGGTCCTGCGCGAGGGTGCCCACATGGGCGGCACCGAGCACCGCGACGGTCGCGGCGATGATGAGGAAGGCGAGCACCATCGTCGAGCGCGCGTCGCCGCGCACCTTCATGGAGGTGATCAGCCGCGCCGCGCGAAAGCCCGGCCAGGCCGGGTCGGCGCGCCGCAGCTGCGGCTCGACGTCCTGCGCGCCCGCGTCGCGCGCGTCACCGGACATCCCTTGCTCATCGCGCATGATCGTCGCCATGACGTCCCTCGTCTGCGGCCGGACCGCGCCGTGGCACCTCAGTCGCCCGAAACCCGGGCCCGGCCCCGACGCCGTTCGTCATCCCGAATTTGATGCCCCGCAGCGCGGGCCGCAAGCGATCCGAACGACGCGCGCCATGCGGTGAAATGCATGCGGCGCAACGGTCTCGGGTATACTACGTAGATTTTTTCCGTACTCGACGTGCAGCTATTTACGGCGCGATGGGGTATAATCGATTTAAACGACGATCGACTTTCCGAGGTGAAGCGCGAATATTTGGTCACTTTCGACCGATTATAGCCGCACTCGAGGGGTCGATCCTGCCGGCTCATCTAGATCGAGGCGCCGAAAGCGTAGCTGTGTGCTGCATCGGCCCGAAGCCGCGCCCGTCGCGCTGACGGACGGGAATCCTACGAACTTTTCCGGATGCGCCGCCCAGTCGCCGTGAATTCTGCGGCAAATCGCCCCATCCCCGCCCGATCGGGCCCGATACGGCGCCGAAAGCTGGACCGGACGCCTCGAATCGGGCAGCCGGCGCGAATCACCCGCGATCGCAGGGGCGCCCCGCGCGCGGTGCGCGCCGCCGCTCTTGCCTGCACGGGGGCGCGGCTCTACCGTCCGCGCCGCTTCCGGCACGCCGGCTCGATCCATTCTCAGGAGTCTTCCGACATGGGCTTTCTGTCCGACGCCCTCTCGCGCATCAAGCCGTCGGCGACGATCGTCGTCACGCAGAAGGCGCGCGATCTGCGCGCGGCGGGGCGCGACGTCATCGGCCTCTCGGTCGGCGAGCCCGACTTCGACACGCCCGACAACATCAAGAAGGCGGCGATCGCCGCGATCCGCCGCGGCGAGACCAAGTACCCGCCCGTCTCCGGCATCCCGGCGCTGCGCCGCGCGATCGCGACGAAGTTCGCCCGCGAGAACGGGCTCTCCTACGAGCCGAGCCAGACGATCGTGTGCACCGGCGGCAAGCAGGTGATCTACAACGCGCTGCTCGCCACCCTGAACCCGGGCGACGAGGTCATCGTGCCGCGGCCCTACTGGGTCTCCTACCCCGAGATGGTGGCGCTGTGCGGCGGCACGCCGGTCTTCGTCGACACGACGCTCGAGCGCGCCTTCAAGCTCCAGCCCCGGGATCTCGAGGCGGCGATCACGCCCAAGACCAAGTGGGTGCTGTTCAACTCGCCCTCGAATCCGTCCGGCGCCGCCTATTCCCGTGCCGAGATGAAGGCGCTCACCGACGTCCTGATGCGACACCCGCACGTCTGGGTGCTCACCGACGACATGTACGAGCACCTCGTCTACGGCGACTTCACCTTCGTCACCCCGGCCCAGGTCGAGCCCGGCCTGTACGAGCGCACGCTGACGATGAACGGCGTCTCCAAGGCCTACGCCATGACCGGCTGGCGCATCGGCTACGCGGCGGGTCCCGAGCACCTGATCAAGGCCATGGACTTCGTGCAGGGCCAGCAGACCTCCGGCGCTTCGACGATCTCGCAATGGGCGGCGGTGGAGGCGCTCGACGGGCCGCAGGACCATCTCGCGACCTTCCGCGCTGCCTTCGAGACGCGCCGCGACCTCGTCGTCTCCATGCTCAACCAGACGAGCCTGCTCGAGTGCCCGGTGCCGGAGGGCGCATTCTACGTCTACCCGTCCTGCCGCAAGGCGATCGGGCTCAAGGCCCCCTCGGGCAAGGTGATCGAGACGGACGAGGATTTCGTCACCGAGCTGCTCGAGGCGGAGGGCGTCGCCGCGGTCCACGGCTCGGCCTTCGGGCTCGGGCCGAACTTCCGGGTGTCCTACGCCACCTCGAATGCGCTGCTGGAGGACGCCTGCGGCCGCATCCAGCGCTTCTGCAACGCGCTCTCCTGAGATGCAGGCCTCGGATGCCCGCGCGCCGCTCGCCGGCCCCGTCGGCGAGCGCGATGCCGGGGCGCGGGCGGCCCTGGCGCTCGTGCCCCTCGCCGTCGCGGCGCTGGCGGCGCTCGTCGCCGGGCTCGCGGGTGTGCATGCCCGCGGGCTGATCGGCACGCCGCTCGAGCCCTTCGCCTTCGGCTATTTCGTTGAGCGCTTTCCGCTGGCGCCCTTCCTCGTCGTCTATGCCGGCGTGCGCGTGGTGCTGCTCGCGCTGATCCCGCCGGGGCCGAGCCGGTTCCTGCGGCTGGCGCTCGTGCCGATCGCGCTGGCGCTCGTGCTGGTCCCGGCGCTATACCCGACCTTCGGCGGGCTGGTGATCCGGGCGGCGTACTTCACCGGCGGGATCGCCTTCCTGCAGGGCACGCCGCTGGCGATCGCCTATCCCGTCGGCGCCCTCGTCTCCGCCCTCGTCTTCGCCGCGGGGCTGGGCCTCGCCGCCTGGATCGCGCGGGCGCGGGCGACGCTCGGCCTGCGCGCGACGCTGGGCGGCCTCGCGCGGCTCGTCGCGCTCTGGTTCGCCGCCGTCGTCGTCGCGGCGCCGACCGCGCTCGGCGTGCCCGTGGGCGACTGGCCGATATGGCCGCTGACGGCGGTGCAGAGCCTCGCGGCGGCGGCGCTCGTGGCGCTCGCCCTCCTGCCGCACGCGGCCATCACCTGGCGCAGCGGTCGCTGATCCCGCCTCAGCGTGCGAGCTCCGCCGCGCGCCGCCCGATGACGGGCGCGAGGCTCGCGAGCCCTTCCGCCGAGAGCTTCTCGAGCAGGCCCTGCTTGATGTCGGGGACGAGCCCCGGCCCTTCGTAGATCAGCGCCGTGTAGAGCTGCACCAGGCTCGCCCCCGCCTCGATCTTGGCCCACGCGGCCTCGGCCGAATCCACCCCGCCCACGCCCACGAGCGGCACGGCGTCGCCGACGCGAAGCCGCACCTGCGCCAGGACGCGCGTCGAGAGCGCAAAGAGCGGGCGCCCCGAGAGCCCCCCGGCCTCGCCCGCGAGGCGGGCGTCGTGCAGGCCCGCGGGGCGGGCGACCGTCGTGTTGGAAACCACGAGCCCGTCGATACCGCGCCGCAGAGCCGTCGCCGTGATCGCGTCGAGCGCATCCTCGGCGAGATCCGGCGCGATCTTCAGGAGGAGCCGCGTGCGGCTCGCGCCCGCCGCGTCCGCCGTATCGCGCGCCTCGATCGCGCGCGCGAGCAGCGTGTCGAGGAACTCCTCGCCCTGCAGGTCGCGCAGCCCCGCCGTGTTGGGCGAGGAGACGTTGATGGTGAGGAAGTCGGCGAGCCCGGCGAGGCCGGCGACCAGCGTCGCGTAGTCGGCGATCCGGTCGGCGCTCTCCTTGTTGGCCCCGAGATTGACGCCCACGATCCCCGGCCTCCCGCGGCGGCGCTCCAGCCGCGCGCGGCAGCGGGCGAGGCCGTCGGAGTTCAGCCCGAAGCGGTTGATCACGGCCCCGTCGTGAGCCAGGCGGAACACCCGCGGGCGCGGGTTGCCGGGCTGCGGCAGCGGCGTCACGCCGCCGAGCTCGACGAAGCCGAAGCCCAGCGCGAGCAGCCGGTCGGGCACCTCGCACCGCTTGTCGTAGCCGGCGGCGAGGCCGACGGGGTTGGGGAAGGAAAGACCCATCGCCGACACCGAGAGGCGCGGATCGTCGGGGGCGGGCCGCAGCGGCGGCGCGGCAGCGAGGCTGCGGATGGTGAGCGCGTGCGCCGCCTCGGGGTCGAGCCGATGCAGCAGCGGGCGCAGGACCGGGAAGGCGCCGCGGATCATGCGGGCACGTCCGGTACGAGGCCCGAGAAGTCGTGCGCACCGTCCGCCCCGATCGGCAGCGGCGCCACGGAGACGACGGCTGCGAGCGGCAGCGGGCCGTAGAGGTGCGGGAACAGGTCGCCACCCCGCGAGGGCTCCCAGGCCAGCGCCGGGCCGAGCGCGCGTGCGTCGACGGCCAGCAGAAGGAGATCGTCCCGGCCGGCGAAGTGCCGCCGCGCGGTCTCGCGGGCCTGCGCCGCCGTCGAGAAGTGGATGAAGCCGTCGGCGAGGTCGACCGGGGCTCCGGCGAAGACGCCGGCGGCGCGCGCCTCCTCCCACAGGCTGCGGGGCGCGATCTTGTAGACGAGCGCGTCCCCGGTCGATGCGACGGGCGTCATGGCGTCTCTCCGGGCGTCTCTCTATCGCGGGCGATGCGTCCTGGGCGGACGGCGTCGGTCTACGCCGCGCGCGCCTGCGGGGCAAGCCGGTGACGCGGCGGCGTTCCCGCGCGCGCCCTCTCTCATGGAACCGCTCACGACCCCCGTGTTTACCCCCCCGATGCCCGGGTGATTTCCTAGGTTGGGTCTGCGGTCACAGGTGTGAGGGAGTGTCCATGCTGACGCATGGCCAGATATGGACGGCGATCGATCGGCTCGCGGAGCGTTACGGCCTGACGGCCTCGGGCCTCGCGCGGCGCGCAGGGCTCGACGCGACGAGCTTCAACCGCTCCAAGCGCGTGAGCCCCGACGGGCGCGAGCGCTGGCCCTCGACGGAATCGATCGCGAAGGTGCTGAACGCCACCGGCGCGAGCCTCGGCGAGCTGGTGGCCCTGATCGAGCCGGGGGAGGTGAGCCAGGGCGCGACGGTTCCCCTCGTCGGCTGGCTCGACGCCGGCGCGCCGCCGCACTTCGCGCCCGACGGCATGCCCTGCGGCGCGAACTGGAGCGAGATCGAGTTTCCCGACGTCGGCGCGGAGCGGGTGTTCGCGGTGGAGGTGGCGGGCAGCGCCCACGCTCCGGTCTACCGCGACGGCGACGTCCTGATCGTCTCGCCGACCGCCGGCGTGCGCAAGGGCGACCGGGTGCTGGTGCGCGACGCCAGCGGCACCGTCAGCGCCCGCGAGCTGGTGCGGCGCACCGTGCGCACGCTGGAGCTGAGGGGCCTCGCCGACGGCAGCGAGCGTAGCCTTCCCCTGGCCGAGGCCGAATACGTGGCGAGAATCATCTGGTGCAAGCAGTGAATTGATCACTGGGCAAACAAACTCGGCTTTCAGAACACCGTACTGCTGTGCACATCGGATGAGACATCGTCGTCGACCCCGCCGCGGAGGCGATCCGCGGGCCGACGACACAGGTCGACGAGCTGCCGTGAGGCTCGGGCGTCAGAGCTTGTAGGCCGTGCGGAAGCCGCCCCAGTGCCGCCCCGCGACGCGGATCGGCGCATCCACCTCGCGCATCATCACGAGCTTGCCGCCGCCCATGTCGCGCGAGTAGGCCTGGATCAGGAACGGACGCGTCGAGCGCGCGGCGGCGATGCCGGCACGGTCGTCGAAGATGCGCCGGTCGCGGCAATTGGCGGCGTTCCAGACAGGGTCGTCCGGCCGCTGCGGCTGCGCGTAGAGCTTGTTGTGGACGGGGATGTAGCCGTTGCGGTCGATCGCGAGGCAGAACGCCATGCGCGGGTCGCTCGCCAGCATCGGCTCCATGATGCCGGGCAGGATCTGCGACAGGATCGGCCGCGCCGCGGTCTCGTATTGCTGCGGGTTCGTGCCCGGGACCGGGCGATAATCCACGTCGAACAGCTGCTCGCGCGTGAGCCGCCGCGACGCGAGCGCCTCCTCCATCGTCGCGATGATGCGCGCGGCGCCCTGCTGGGCACGCTCGATGAGCGGGCGGTACTCCTCCTCGATCGCGGCGATCGCGGCGGCGATGCGCTGCTGCACGGCGGCGTCGGGCTTCTCGAAGGCGCAGTGCACGCCCATCGCGCTCACGCCCGCGACCCGGGCCGGCACCGCGCCGATCCCCTCGATCTCCAGGGCGAGCCGTGCCTCCGGCGCGAGGCCGTGGCGGGCGGGCGCGGCGACGAGCGCACCGCCGAGCGAGAGATCGATCGTCTTCGTCACCGCGTCGAGCCCGGCGCCGGAGAGCCGGGCGCGGCGCTCGACCGGGAAGCGGTCGTGAGCGCGGCGCTCGCCGATCTCGCTCTGGCGCACCACGGCGACGAAGCGCCGGGCGAGGCCCTTGGCGCCGTCCTCGGCGCGGGCGGATTCCGCACGGGCCGCCTCGGCGCGCACGGCGGCCTCGGCCGCCGCGGCCTCGATGCCGCGGGCCCGCTCGCCGACCTCGCCGACGCGGGCGGATGCCTCTCCGGCGCGGGCGGCGGCTTCCTCGATGGCGCGGTTCTGCTCGCCGACGGTCTCGCGTACGGTGCGGAACACGGGCTGCACGGCCTCGATCGCCTGCGCCACGCGCTCCACGGCCGCGATCGAGGACTCGGCGCTCTCGCGCAGGGCGTCGATGCGGCTGCGGATGTCGCCGGCGGCATTGCCGGTCTCGACCGAGAGCGACTTCACCTCGGCGGCGACGACGGAGAAGCCCTTGCCGGCCCGCCCGGCACGGGCGGCTTCGATGGTGGCGTTGAGCGCGAGCAGGTTCGTCTGGCGCGCCACGGTCGAGATCGTGTCGACGATGGAGACGATCTCGCGAGTCGCCTGCGAGAGCGCCCCGATCAGGCCGTTCGCCTCGCGCGCGAAGCCGACCGCGTCGCCGATGCGGCCGTCGGCGTCGCCGACCGCGCCGTCGATCGTCGCTACTGTTCCGGCGAGGCGCTCGGTCACCTCGGCGAGCGCCCGGGTTTCCACGCCGGCGGCGTCGCTCGCTCCGGCGAAGCCGTGCATCTCCTCGCCGATGCGTGCGAGGCCGTCCTTTGCCGCGCTGGCGGCGCCGCTCGCCGCCTCGATGGCGCCGGCGACACCGTCGATGGCGCGCATCACGTCGGCCTCGAGCACGTCGACGATCTCGCCATCGAGACCGGCGGCGGGGACGGGCGTGTCCAACGCGGCGTCTGCGATCTTCCGGCTCGTGGCGCCGTTCTCGGCGTCGACTCGTTCCGCGGTCGATGTCGCAGCCTTGAGGAATCCGAGCACGGCTCACCCCACTCCAGTTACGTCAGCGGATGATGGAACTATAATCTTAAGGCATGGCTAAACGGCTGCTGTTGATTGGGGCACCGCACCGGCCGGCCGTCCGCCCATGGTGACGGGACGCCAAGCTCGAAACGGCGCGATTGAAGGCTGCGAATGGGTCGACGGGCGCGCACGAAGCCTCTACCTCCGTGGTCGGGGTGCGATCCGCACCGTTCCACGACGGACCTCGTCATTTGCTCGCCTCGGCCTCCTCGACGGAAAACCGCAGCGGCATCCTCGCGATGCTGGTCGGCATGGGCCTGTTCGTCGTCAACGACGCGATGATGAAGCTCGCCTCGGAGGCCTTCCCCACCGGCCAGATGCTCGCGGTGCGCGGCCTGATCACCACCGTGGTCGTCCTCGGGCTCGTCGTCGCCCTCGGCGAGGCCCGCAAGCTCACCACCCTGGCGCAGCCGTTCGTCGCCGGCCGGGCGCTGCTCGAGGCGTTGATCTCCTTCCTGTTCATCACGGCGCTCGCACGGGCGCCGCTGGCCGACCTCACGGCGATCCTGCAGGCGACGCCGATCATCGTGACCCTGCTCCTCGTCGTGCTCGGGCTCGAGCGCGTGGGCTGGCGGCGCTGGGTGGCGATCCTCGTCGGCTTCGCCGGCGTGCTGCTGATCGTGCGCCCGGGCACCGCAGGCTTCGACGCGAGCGCGCTGCTGGCGCTCGCCGCGGCGGTGCTGGTCGCCGTGCGCGATCTGATGACCCGCATGATCCACGCCGACACGCCCTCGATCGTCGTCGTCTTCACGACGACGCTGACCGTCGCCGTCGTCGGCCCGATCATCGGCACCGTGGCGGGCGAGGCCTGGCAGCCGATCCTGCGCGCCGAGAGCCTCATTCTCGTCGCCGCCGCCGTGCTCTACGGCTGCGGCAACATCGCCGTCGTCCTGGCATTCCGCCGCGCCGACATCTCCGTCGTCTCCCCCTTCCGCTATGCCTCCGTCGCGTTCGCGCTGGTGATCGGCTTCGCCGTCTTCGGCGACTTCCCGGACGCGATCGCGCTCGCCGGCTTCGCCCTCGTCGTCGGCGCCGGCCTCTATGCCTGGCATCGCGAGCGGGTGCGCCGCATCGCGGCGCTGGAGGCGCCCGCCGCCGAGCCCGGAGGGCCGTCGCCATGAGGCACGCGCCATGAAGCCCGCCCCGCGCCCGCCGCTCGCCATCCTCGTCGCGATCTCGGCGCTGCAGCCCTTCGCGCTCAACGTCCTCGCCCCCGCCACGCCCGGCCTCTCGCGGGCGCTGCAGGTCGACTACGCCACGGTCCAGCTGACGCTGACGATCTACCTCGTCGCCGTGGCGGCGACGCAACTCTTCGTCGGGCCGATCTCGGACCGGATCGGGCGGCGCCCCTGCATCCTCGCAGGCGCGGCCCTGTTCCTGGCGGGCTCGCTGCTCGGCGCGGCGGCGACGGGGATCGAGACCCTGATCGTCGCCCGCGCCATCCAGGCGGCGGGCGGCGGCACCTGCTTCGCGCTCGCCCGCGCGGTGGTGCGCGACACCGCCTCCAAGGACGAGAGCGCCAGCCTGATCGGCTACATCACCATGGCGATGGTGGTCTCGCCGATGGTCGCCCCGCTCTTCGGCGGCTTCCTCGACGAGCGATTCGGCTGGCGGGCGATCTTCGTGGCCACCGCGGTCCTCGCCGCGGGCGTCGGCGTCGCGACCGTGCTGCTGCTGGGCGAGACCGCGCCGCGCAGCGCCACCTCGTCGATCCTGACGACGCTGCGCGGCTTCCCGGCGCTGCTGTCGGACCGGCTGTTCCTGTCCTACACGATCGCGCTGGCCTTCACCTCGGCGGCCTTCTTCGGCTTCATCGCCGGCGCGCCCTATGTCGTGGTGGAGACGATGGGGCGCCCGGCAGACGTGTACGGCGCCTATTTCATCCTCAGCGCCGGCGGCTACATGGCGGGAAACTTCCTCACCGGGCGCTTCAGCCGGCGCATCGGCACCGAGCGGCTGATCCTGATCGGCACCGCCTGCTCCGTCCTCTCGACGGCGATCGCCCTCGCCTTCGCGCTCCTCGGCCCGAGCCTGCTCGTCCCCTGGACGCCGGCGACCCTGTTCCTGCCGCTGACCCTCAACGCGATGGCGAACGGGCTCTCGATCCCCGGCGCCACCGCCGCCGCGCTCTCGGTCCGGCCGGACCTGGCGGGCACCGCGGCGGGGCTCGCGGGCTCGGCCCAGCTCGGGACGGGGGCGCTCGCCGCCTTCGTGGTCGGCGACCTCGTCACCCGCTGGCCTCCGTCGCTGATGGTCGTCATGCTCGGCGCGACGACGATCGGCCTGGCGGGCGCGATCGCGGCGGGGCGGATCGAGGCGGCGCGGACCCGCCTGCCGGCGCGCGCGGGGTGAACGTCACTCGCGCCGCAGGCCCGGCTTCGAGCGGGCGTTGATCATCGGCTTCAGCTGGTTGGAATCCTGCGGATCCGCATCCTCGGGAAACTGCTCCCCGGCGAGGCCCACGCGCGGCGTGGATCGCTCCCTCTCCTCCCGCGCCCGATCTGCGGCCGGCGACTTCGCCTTGGCCGGATCGGCCGACTTGACCATGTCCTTGTTGGTCATCGCTGCCTCCTGGCTCGATGGATGGTCTGGCGCGACGGATGGCGGGCTCAGTAGCGGTAGCAGACGTCGCGGCCGTAGAGCGGATCGTACTCGCAGGCGACCCGCTCCTGGACGGCCTCCCGCTCGAGCAGGGCCCCATTCCCGACGATGGACCCGGTCGCCGCCCCCGGGCCGTAGGGCGAGCAGGCGGCGAGCGCCCCGGCGAGAACCGCGGCGGCCGCCAGGCGGCCGATACGGGGGGCGGGCGGGGAGATCTGCGCGGCGCTGTGCGCGTGACGTGCCATGAGGCGGGTCTCCTGGATCTGGCGGCACGGCCGGGTCGCCGACGATAGGACGGCATGCGCTTCGGCCGTGCTCGCCGGGCGTGTTTCGAGAGAGCGGAACGTGAGCGTCGCGCGCGGGGTTCCGGCGCCGCGCGGTCGCGCCGCCGGCCGGTCTCGCGTCGAGAACGGCCTTAGGGCGCGATCGTGCCATGGGAACCCCTCCCGAGCCTGTCGGTTGAGATCGCGTCCAAGCAGAGGCCCGAGGAGGCGAACATGGCGATTGGCAAGTCTGCGTCGAAGCGGGGCTTCGCGTCGATGAGCCCGGAGAAGCAGAGAGAGATCGCGAGCAAGGGCGGCCAGAGCGTGCCGGCCTCCAAGCGGTCCTTCTCGCAGAACCGGGAGCTGGCGTCGGAGGCGGGGCGGAAGGGGGGCCAGTCCTCCACCGTCCAGCGACCCGCCGAGCCGGCGTGACGGGGAGCGACGCTCCAGCGAGAAAGGGCCGCCGTGAGGCGGCCCGTTCTTGTCGCTGTCGCGGGTGAGCAAGCGGGCGCCGGCCGCCCTCGGGCGTCGGGGCCCTCGCGCCGGGACCCTCAGGAACGCACCGCGCTGCGCCGGCCGTCCCGATCCTCGTGCGGCGGCCGCGCCGAGTACACCTCGATCAGCGGCGCCCAGTCGCGGCTCTGCACCCGCAGCCCCGCGCCCTCCAGCCGCACGCCCATGTCCCGCGCCAGCGACGACACCGTCGGGTTCAGCGCCACGGCGAGCTGACGCGCCGCGCGGGTGGCGAGCGGCGTCTCGCCCGCCTTGCTCGCGGCGATGAGCGCGAGGGTCGCGCATTCGTGCACGCTGGCCCGGCGCGCGCCGACGGCGTTCATCTCCCAGCCCGGATGTGGCGAGCCCGCATCGGTGCGCTGGTTGCGCAGCGCGAACCCGAGGAGCAGGGCGTCGGAGACGACTGCGCGGGCGGTCTGGCCGTCGGTCGCACCGGTGAGACGGTGCTCGAGCGTGTCGATCACCGCGACGTCGTAGGACGCCTCGCAATCGCCGAGCGCTCGGAAGATGTCGACGACGAGCGTCATCTTCGGGCTCAGCAGGACGTCGATGGAGGTGGGATCGGTCGGCATCGCGAAGCGTCCCGTGGGCAGGGCCGTCCCGGACGGCCTCGAAAAGACGACGGTGCGGCAAGCGGTTCCGATGCCGGCACGTGCGGAATTCCGGGGCAAACGTCGGGTCGCTCGGCTGGTTCCTGCGACCGGAAGGCACGCCGGCCGCGCGGCGCGGGGCGCGAGCGCGGAAAGAACGGGGCGACCGATCGGCCCGAGGTCCGCCGAGATCCACTCGAAAAATATCTTCGAAAAAACGCTGCGGCCGGCGGAACCGCGCCGGAGCGCCGACGTTGGCTCCCCAACCGGCTCATTCTGCCCCCACGGGCCGGCACCTGAGGGCGCGGCTGCTTCGGCGACCGCGCCCTTTTCTCGTCCGGCGCTGAGAGCTCCCCCGCGGCGCCTCAGCGCGCGCAGGAGATGGCGAGCGCGCCGGTCGTGTCCGCGCCGAAGCGGACGGCACGGGAGAAGCCGTGGGCATTGCACCAGGATTGCGCGATGACCGCACCGCAGGCCTCGCCCTGCACGAGGCAGTTCGTGGCGCCGTAGCCCTCCGCGGCGGGAATGGCGAACTCGCCCGTCTCAGCGGACGCCCGCGAGGCCTCGGTGGGGACGAGCATGAACGACACGGAGAGCGCGGCGCCGAGCGCCATGAACGCGATGAGGGCGAGCACGCGACGCATGGTGGCAAGCTTTCGATCAGAAGGCAGGGCGATGCCGCAGATTGACGCAGCGGGGTTTGCGCTTCGTTAAGGCACGAGCCGCCGCCGGGTTCCGCCGTCACCCGCGCGGCGGCGTCTTGACTGATTTCCGCGAAGAAGGCAATCAGGATGGATGCAGACGGCGCGCACCATCGCCATTTCCATTTGTCGCTAGCGCTCACCCGCTGGCCGGAGCCGTCACGTCCTCACGACAGGTCGACATCTCCTCTAGCCGGCGGCACCGGAGGATGTCGCATGCACAATCGGCGCGCCGCCTCGTCGGCGGGACCCGCGGAGGATGAGATGCCGGAGAAGGACGCGAGAGTGCGCGGCGCTGAGGATCGCGCGGCGACGCTCGTCCTCTACAACACGCGCACGCACGAGAAGGAGCCGTTCCGGCCGATCGATCCGGCGCGGGTGCGCATGTACGTCTGCGGCCCCACGGTCTACGACGAGGCGCATATCGGCAACGCGCGCCCGGTGATCGTGTTCGACGTGCTCTACCGCCTGTTGCGGCACGTCTACGGGGCGGCGCACGTCACCTACGTGCGCAACATCACGGACGTCGACGACAAGATCAACGCGCGCGCCGCCCGCGACCATCCCGATCTGCCCTTGAACGAGGCGATCCGGCGCGTCACCGCGCGCACCGCGGCACAGTTCGAGGCGGACGTGGCGGCGCTCGGCTGCCTGCGGCCCGACGTCGAGCCGCGAGCGACCGACCACATCGAGGAGATGCGCGCCATCATCGAGCGCCTGGTCGCGCGCGGCGTCGCCTACGTGGCGGACGGGCACGTGCTGTTCTCGGTGCCGGCCATGGCGCGGGTCGAGGGCGTGCCGGCCTACGGCTCGCTGGCGCGCCGCTCTCTCGACGAGATGGTCGCCGGCGCCCGCGTCGACGTCGCCTCCTACAAGCGCGACGAGATGGATTTCGTGCTGTGGAAGCCCTCCTCGCCGGGCGAGCCCGGCTGGCCGTCCCCGGCGGGCATCGACGGGCTCGGCCGCCCGGGCTGGCACATCGAGTGCTCGGCCATGGCGTGGAAGCACCTCGTCGACGCCTTCGCCGGGCGCCTCGCCTGCACGGATGCGCAGGCCGAGACCTTCGACATCCACGGCGGCGGCATCGATCTCGTCTTCCCCCACCACGAGAACGAGGTCGCCCAGACCTGCTGCGCCTTCGGCATCCCCCGCATGGCCAACGTCTGGATGCACAACGGCTTCCTCCAGGTCGAGGGGGAGAAGATGTCGAAGTCGCTCGGCAACTTCGTCACGATCGCCGACGTCCTGAAGGACTGGCCGGGCGAGGTGGCGCGCCTCGCCATGCTCAAGACGCACTACCGCCAGCCGATCGACTGGACGGTGCGGGGGCTGGAGGAAACCTGGGATGAGCTGTCGTCCTGGGCAGAGGCGCTGCGACTGCGAGCCGACGCAGGCCTGGATTTCGAGCGGCGCAAGCGTCGCAACGCAAGTGGGACGGACACGCCACTGCCAACCAAGGCGATCGTCGATGCGCTCGCCGACGACCTCAACACGCCTGCCGCGCTCGCGGCACTCCGCGAGCTTTTCGCACGCGTGAAGAAGGAGCGCGACCTGTCGGCTGCGGTGGACCTGTTGGAGAGTTGCGAGTTTCTAGGCTTGCTGCGGTTCGAGAAGCTCGGGCTCCTCGTCAGGAATCCGCCTCTTGTCGGTGATGGGGCACGGATAGCGACACCGCAGCAGCGCGACCTGATTTATCAATTTGCAGTCGCAAGTGCAAACTCCTCAGCTGCGGCGATCACGGCGCTCGTCTCAGTCCTTCAGAGCGACGGAGTGAGCGTCACGATCAATCCGCTGGGCGACCTAAGCTACCGGATCGAAGGTTCCGGAGGATTATCAAGGGAGCAAATCCAGCAGCTCGTCGACCGACGCAAGGCCGCGCGCGCTGCGAAGGACTGGGCGGAAAGCGACCGCCTGCGCGAACTACTGACCGGCATGGGTGTGACGCTGAAGGATACGAAGGACGACACGCACTGGGAGCCGTCGCGATGAGACGCGAGACGCCGATGCCGGCTCTCCCCTCTCCCTCGCGGAGAGGGGCCGGGGGTGTGGGGCGTGCAGAACTACTTCGTCGTGGATGGAGCCCTGCGCTGCCGCTTCGTCTCGCCCTGATGCCGAACCACGCTGCACGACGCCCCACACCCCTAGCCCCTCTCCACGAGGGAGAGGGGAACTGCGTCGCACCTTTCATCGCTCGCGCCGCTCCGACCCGGAGCGCCCGCCCATGACCCGCCGTCCGGCCGCCGCGCTGCGCCCGCTCCTGCCCGCCGACGTCGCGACCTGCGCGCAGATCTTCCGCGACGCCGTCGAGGCGCTCACCGGCGACGACTACGATCCCGGCCAGCAGGAGGCGTGGGCCTCCCTCACCGACGATCTCGAGGCCTTCGGCGCGCGGCTGGGCAACGCGCTCACCATCGTCGCCACCGACGAGGGCGAGGTCGTGGGCTTCGCCGCGCTCGCGGGCAACGAGAGGCTCGATATGCTCTACGTCGCGCCCGACACGGCCGGGCGCGGCGTCGCCACCACGCTCGTCGACGCGCTGGAGCGGCTCGCCGCAGCCCGCGGCACGAAGGTGCTCACCGTCGAGGCATCGGACACCGCCCTGCCCTTCTTCATGGATCGCGGCTACGCGCCCCAGCAGCGCAACACCGTGCATCGCGCGGGCCAGTGGCTCGCCAACACCACGATGACGAAGTCGATGGAGCCGCCCGCGGGCGGCGGAGGAAAACCCTCATGACCGCGCGCATCCACCTGTTCGACACGACGCTGCGCGACGGCGCCCAGACCACCGGCGTCGACTTCTCGCTCGCCGACAAGATCGCGGTGGCCCGCCATCTCGACGCGCTCGGGGTCGACTATGTCGAGGGCGGTTATCCCGGGGCGAACCCGCTCGACACCGAGCTCTTCCGCGAGAAGCGCACGACGAACGCCCGCTTCACGGCCTTCGGCATGACCAAGCGCGCCGGGCGCTCGGCGGCGAACGATCCGGGCATCGCGGCGCTGCTCGAGGCCGAGGCGGACGCGATCTGCTTCGTCGCCAAGGCCTGGGACTACCACGTGCGCGTGGCGCTCGAGATCGAGCCTGAGGAGAACCTGGCCTCGATCCGCGAGAGCGTGCAGGCGGCCGTCGCCCGCGGGCGCGAGGCGATGGTCGATTGCGAGCACTTCTTCGACGGCTACAAGGCGAACCCCGACTACGCGCTCGCCTGCGCGCGCACGGCGTCCGAGGCCGGCGCGCGCTGGGTCGTGCTGTGCGACACCAACGGCGGCACGCTCCCGGCGGAGGTGGCGCGGATCGTGGCGCGCGTCGCCGAGATCGTGCCGGGGGATCGCCTCGGCATCCACGCCCACGACGATTGCGGCTGCGCCGTCGCCAACTCGCTGGCCGCCATCGAGGCCGGCGCGCGCCAGATCCAGGGCACGCTGAACGGCCTCGGCGAGCGCTGCGGCAACGCCAACCTGGTCACCCTCATCGGCACGCTGGCGCTCAAGCCGCATTTCGCCGAGCGCTACGCGACCGGTGTCTCGCCGGAGGCGCTGGCGCGGCTCACCCCGGTGTCGCGGGCGATCGACGAGCTGCTCAACCGCCAGCCCAACCGCCACGCGCCTTTCGTCGGCGCGAGCGCCTTCGCCACCAAGGCCGGCATCCACGCCTCGGCGGTGCTCAAGGACCCGAAGACCTACGAGCACGTCGCCCCGGAGGCGGTGGGTAACCTGCGCCGGGTGCTGGTCTCCGACCAGGGCGGCAAGTCCAACCTGCGCGCGGAGCTCGAGCGGCTCGGCCTCGACCTCGAGAAGGACGACCCGCGGCTCACCCGCATGCTCACCATCCTCAAGGAGAAGGAGTCCCTCGGCTATGCCTACGAGGGCGCGGACGCGTCGTTCTACCTCCTGGTGAAGCGGGTGATGGGCGAGGTGCCCGACTACTTCGACGTGGAGCGCTACTCGGTGAACGTCGAGCGCCGCTGGAACGCGCGGGGCCAGCTCACCACGGTGGCGGAGGCGATCGTCAAGGTGCGGGTCGGCGGCGAGACGCGGATCTCGGCGGCGGAGGGCAACGGCCCCGTCAACGCGCTCGACGTCGCCCTCCGCAAGGATCTCGGCCGCTACCAGGAGCTGATCGAGCACCTCGAGCTGATCGACTTCAAGGTGCGCATCTTCCAGGGCGGCACCGACGCCGCCACCCGCGTGCTGGTGGAGTTCCGCGACGGCGAGGGCAGCCGCTTCACCACGGTGGGCGTCTCCCCCAACATCATCGACGCCTCGTTCGAGGCGCTCACGGACGCGATCGATTACACGCTCTTGAAGGCGGGGGCGACGGCGTGACGGTTGTCATCCCGGATTGCGAAGCAAGTCCGGGACCCAGAACCACAGGTGTCCGTCGAGCGGCGCGCCCGCGCCGCGGCGGGAACGGCCTCCGGCAGCATTCGTGGACGCGCGCTGCCGTGCCGCTGCAAGAACCCTCGGCGGACCTGGGCCCCGGGCCCGCTTCGCGACCCGGGGTGACAGCGGAGTGCCTCACTCCACCGATATCCCCAGCCGCCGCATCTTCTCCCACAGCGTCGTGCGCGAGACGCCCAGCCGCTGGGCGGTCTCCTGGATGCCGTTGCCGGTGGCGCGGAGCACCACCTCGATGTGCGCCTTCTCCGCCGCCTCGCGAACCTCGGCCAGCGTCAGGCCCTCGGCCGCAGCCGGCGCGCTCGCGGGCGTGGACGATCCGGCCGGCGGCGGCTTCGGCCGGGCGTCGGGGAAGAGGTCGGGCGCGCCGATGACGTCGCCCTCGCACAGCGCCACCGCGCGCTCGACACGGTTCTTCAGCTCGCGCACGTTGCCCGGCCAGTCGTAGGCCCGGGCGGCGGCCAGCGCCTCGGGCGCGATCGCGATGCGGGCATCGCGCAGGCGCGGGCCGGCCCCCGCGACGAAGCGCTCGAGCAGCGGCGCGATCTCGTCGGGCCGCTCCCGCAGGGCCGAGATGCGGATGGTGACGACGTTGATCCGGTACCAGAGGTCCTCGCGGAAGGCGCCGCGCGCCACCTCGGCCTCGAGGTCGCGATGCGTCGCGCAGACGAGCCGCGCGCCGAAGGCGATCGGCCGCACGCCGCCCACCCGCATCAGCTCGCGCTCCTGCACGAGCCGCAGCAGCTTCGCCTGCAGCGCAGCGTCGAGCTCTCCGATCTCGTCGAGGAACAGCGTCCCCTCCCCCGCCGTCTCGGCGAGGCCGAGCCGGCGCTCGTGGGCGCCGGTGAAGGCGCCCTTCTCGTGCCCGAACAGCGCCGAGTCGACGAGCTCCGGCGCCAGGGCCGCGCAGTTCACGGCGACGAAGGGGCCCGCCGCGCGCCGGCTCGCCGCATGCAGGAAGCGCGCGGCGACCTCCTTGCCCGTGCCGGTCTCGCCGGCGAGGAGCACGGGCAGGTCGACGTCGGCGACACGCTCCAGCGTGCGCCGCGTCCCCGCGGTCGCCGGCGAGAGGCCGAAAGAGGCGAACGGGTCGGCGCTCGCCGCCGACGCGGGCGCGCCACCGCTCGCGGCGCGCAGCTTGTCCACCACCTCGTCGAGCTCGAAGGGCTTCGTCACGTAGTCGCGCGCGCCCATGCGCACGAGCCGCACGGCCTGGTCGATCCCGCCATACGCCGTCATGAAGATCGTCGGCACGGCGCCGGCGCGGGCGAAGACGTCGCGCATCAGGCTCTCGCCGTCACCGTCGGGCAGGCGGATGTCGCACATCACGGCGTCGGGCGTCTGGCGCGCGATGGCGGCGAGCGCCTGCGCGGCGGACTGCGCCCAGCGCACGTGCCAGCCCTCCAGCGTCAGCCGCTGCTGGAGGGAGGCGCCCAGGATCTCGTCGTCCTCGATCACGAGGATCAGCGCGCGCCCGCTCACGACGTCGCCTCCGCGGTCTCGGCCTCGCCTTCGGATATGGGGCCGCTCGGCAGCCGCACGAGCACCCGGGTCCCCTCGCCCGTGCGGCTCTCGACCCGGATCTGGCCGCCGAGGTCGTCGATCAGCCGGGAAACCATCCACAGGCCGAGCCCCTTGCCCTTGGTCAGCGGCGTCGTTCCTCGGCCCTGGGCCACGAAGGCGAGGACGTCGTCGGGCATGCCCTGGCCCGAATCGGAGACGAGGAAGCGCGTCTCGCCTGCGTCCTGCTCGACGGCGAGCCCGACGCGCCCGTGCTCCGGCGAGGCCTTGCAGGCGTTGAGCAAGAGGTTGAGCAGGATCTGGCGCAGCGCGTCGGTGTCCGCCGCGATCGGTCGCATGTCCGCCACCGCCCATTCCAGCGCCACGTGCCGCCGGCGCGCCTCGGGCGCGACGAGGAGCTGGATGTCCATCAAGTCCTCGCGCGAGAAGCGCATCCGCCCGGGCGCCGGGCGGTAGGTCGAGAGCATGGCGTCGGCGACCCGCTCGATCGAGCGCAGCCCGCGCTCGATCAGGTCGAGCGTGTCGGCGCGCACCTCCGGCTTGTCCCCGAAGCGGCGCAGGGTCGAGACGGCGTTGAGCAGCCCGGCCAGCGGGTTGCGGACCTCGTGGGCGAGGCCGGCGGCGAGCTTGGCCAGCAGCGCGTCGCGCTCCTTCTCGCCGAGGTCGGCGAGCGCCTGGGTGCGCGCCTCCTCCGCCTCGAGCCGCGTGGTGATGGCGTCGCGCAGGCGCGAGATCTCGGCGCTGGCCGGGCGCGCCGCCACCTTCAGATCGCCGCGCGACCCGTCCTGCGTCACCAGCTCGCGGGCGAGCGCGTCGAGCGGCGCCACGGCCCGGCGGGTGATGACGAAGGTCAGGAGGGCGGCGATGCTGGCGAGCACGAGATCGATGACGATAGCCCACGCCTCGTTGCGGGAGAGCTCGGCCACGATGTCTCGCGCGTCGAGCGCCGCGACCAGCTCGAGCCGCGCGCCATCGACCTCGTAGGCGCGCGCGATGATCGCGCGGGTGCCGGGCTCGGCCCGGGTGAAGAGCACCGTGCCCGGCGGCGCCCGCGCGATGGCGGCGAGCGCCTGCGCCATGTCGACGCCGCCGGGATCGCCGCGGGAGACGGCGCGCACCACGCCGTCCGGCCCGTGCCAGCGCGCGACGAGGCTCTCCTCGGCCAGCGTCTCGCGGAAGGCGAGCGGATCGTCGAGGAGATCGGCCACCGCCGCCTCCCCGGCGTCGAGGCGCGGGGCGATCACGCCCGCGAGCGCGTTGAGGAAGATCGTGGCCTTGGCCTCGAGCGCACGCACCTCGCGGCTCTCGAGGAAGGCGAGGCCGATCTGCGTCGTCCCCACCGCGACGGCGAACATCGTGATCGACACCCCCAGCGGCAGCAGGAACGTCAACGGCCAGCGGCGTGAGGAGGCGGTGCGCATCGCTTCGTTCTAGAGCATCATCCCACCGAGCGGTATCCGGTTGGTGGATCGGCTGATGCTCCACGAAGAAGCCGGCGCGCCGGTTGTCGTCAGCCGGCGGCGCCCCCTCGGGCCGTGCCGCTCAGCGGGTTGCCCGGATCCCAGCCGTAGCGCAGGGTCTCGAATCGCAAGGCACGGGCGTCCAGCATCACCAGCCGCCCGACGAGCCCCTCGCCGAAGCCGACGATCTCGCGCACCACCTCCATCGCCATCATCGAGCCCATCACGCCCGCGAGCGCGCCGAGCACGCCCGCCTCGGCGCAGGTCGGGATCGCGCCCGGCGGCGGGGCGTCGGGAAAGAGGCAGCGGTAGGTCGGGTTCGGCCGTCCGTCCGGCCCGCGCTCGTGGGCGCGGATCGTGGTCAGCGTCCCGTCGAACTGGCCGAGCGCCGCGGTGACGAGGGGCCGCGCCTCGTGGAAGCAGGCGTCGGAGACGGCGTAGCGCGTGGCGAAGTTGTCGGACCCGTCGGCGACGAGGTCGTAGCGGGCGACGAGGGCGCGGGCGTTGCCCGCATCGATCCGCAGCCGGTGCGGCTCCACCGCCACGTGCGGATTGAGGCGGGCGACGGCGTCCGCGGCGCTCTCGACCTTGGGGCGGCCGACATCGGGCGTGGCGTGGATCACCTGGCGCTGCAGGTTGCCGAGGTCGACGACGTCGTCGTCGACGATCCCGATCGTGCCGACGCCCGCCGCCGCGAGGTACTGGATCAGCGGCGCGCCGAGCCCTCCGGCGCCGATCACCAGGACCCGCGCCGCCTTCAGCTTCCCCTGGCCGGGGCCGCCGACGTCCTGGAGGACGAGGTGGCGGGCGTAGCGGGCGATCTCGTCGGGCGCGAGCGCCATGGCGCTACCCCTCGCGGCGCGGGCCGAGGATCGCGCCGGCGAGCTTGCGGAAAGCGCGGGCGCGGTGCGACAGGCCGCTTCCCGGCTCGTCCCAGTCGATGCCGTGCTTCTCCTGGGCCGTCATCTCGCCGAAGGTGCGGCTCTCGCCGTCGGGCAGGAAGATCGGGTCGTAGCCGAAGCCGGCCGCGCCCCGCGGTGGCCAGACGATGGCGCCCGGGCAGCGCCCCTCGAACAGCTCCTCGTGCCCGTCGGGCCAGGCGACGACGAGGGCGCAGACGAACCACGCCGTCCTGTCCGCCGCCTCCCGCGCGTCGAGCTCGCGCTTCACCCGCTCCATGGCGGGGCCGAAGTCCCGGTCCACCGACCAGTCCGCCGAGAACAGGCCCGGCGCGCCGTCGAGCGCGAGCACGCAGATGCCGCTGTCGTCGGCGATGGCCGGCAGCCCCGTGGCCCGCGCGGCCGCGTGCGCCTTGATCGCGGCATTCTCGGAGAACATGGTGCCGGTCTCGTCGGGCACCGGCAGCCCGCGCTCGCCCACGGAGGTCGCCTCGACGCCGAAGGGCGCGAGCAGCTCGCGCATCTCGCGCAGCTTGCCCTGGTTGTGGGTCGCGATGATCGCGGATCCTTGGAGCCGGCGGTGCGCCATGGCGTCCTCCATCAGGCGATCGCCTGCTTCTGCTTCTCGACCAGAGAGGTCACGCCCGCCTGCGCGAGGCGCAGCAGGCCGATGAACTCCTCCTCGGAGAAGGGCTTCACCTCGGCGGTGCCCTGCACCTCGACGATCCCGCCGGTGCCGGTGATGACGAAGTTCGCGTCCGTCTCCGCCGCGGAATCCTCGGCGTAGTCGAGGTCGATGACGGGCTTGCCCTGGTGGATGCCGCAGGAGACCGCCGCGACGTGGTCGCGCAGCGGGTTCACCGAGATGATCGAGCGCTTCATCATCCACTGGAAGCACTCGTGCAGCGCCACCCAGGCGCCGGTGATCGAGGCCGTGCGCGTGCCGCCGTCGGCCTGGATCACGTCGCAATCCACCACGATCTGGCGCTCGCCCACCGCGTGCAGGTCGACCACCGCGCGCAGCGAGCGGCCGATCAGGCGCTGGATCTCCTGGGTCCGGCCCGAGGGCTTGCCGGCATTCACCTCGCGGCGGGTGCGCTCGTGCGTGGCGCGGGGCAGCATGGAATATTCCGCCGTCACCCAGCCCTTGCCGGTGCCGCGCAGCCAGCCGGGCCCGCGCTCCTCCAGCGAGGCGGCGCACAGCACCTTGGTCTCGCCGAAGGTGACCATGCACGACCCTTCCGCATAGCGCACGACGCCACGCTCGAGGGTGACGGGGCGCATCTCGTCGGGCGCGCGCTTCGAGGGCCGCATCATGGGATCTCCGTTGTTGGCGGCTCGCGTCTTACGCCTCGCGGAGGGGCGGGGCAAGGCAAGGGGCGAGCGATGGCGCAAGGGCCCCTCGCGCTCGCCCGCGATCCGTTCTAGGAATGGCGGCAGCCGACCCCATATGGGGAGGCGAGCCAGACGCGCTCGCGAGAACGAATCCGGATTCCGGTGGAATCGCCGATTCGCCCCCGTTTCGTTCGACGCCCGTTCCTGACGGCCGGCCTCGGATCCCCCGTCCCGCCGCGCACCGTCCCCTCAGGTCCAGCCGCCCGCCCGATGCCCCGCCTCACCCTTCCGCCGCAGGCCCGCTCGCGCGGCGTGACCGCGGTCCTCGGCCCGACCAACACGGGCAAGACGCATCTCGCCATCGAGCGGATGCTCGGCCACTCGTCCGGCATGATCGGGCTGCCGCTGCGGCTGCTCGCGCGGGAGGTCTACGGCCGCGTCGTGGAGCGCGTGGGGCCGGACGCGGTCGCCCTCGTCACCGGCGAGGAGAAGATCAAGCCCAGGCACCCGCGCTACTGGATCTGCACCGCCGAGGCGATGCCGCGGGATCTCGACCTCGCCTTCGTGGCGATCGACGAGATCCAGCTCGCCGCCGACCTCGACCGCGGCCACGTCTTCACCGATCGCCTGCTCAACCAGCGCGGTCGCGAGGAGACACTGCTCATCGGCTCGTCGACCATGGAGCCGCTGGTGCGTGCCCTGATCCCGGGCGTGCACGTCACGACCCGCCCACGGCTCTCGCAGCTGACCTTCGCCGGCCAGAAGAAGCTCTCGCGCCTGCCGGCGCGCTCCGCCATCGTCGCCTTCTCGGCGGAGGAGGTCTACGCCATCGCCGAGCTGATCCGGCGCCAGCGCGGGGGCGCGGCGGTGGTGCTCGGCGCCCTCTCGCCGCGCACCCGCAACGCCCAGGTCGCGCTCTACCAGTCCGGCGACGTCGACTATCTCGTCGCCACCGACGCCATCGGCATGGGGCTCAACCTCGACGTCGACCACGTCGCCTTCGCCGCCGACCGCAAGTTCGACGGCTTCCGCTTCCGCAAGCTCAACCCGGCCGAGATCGGCCAGATCGCCGGGCGCGCCGGGCGCCATCTCAACGACGGCACGTTCGGGACATCGGGGCGCTGCGACCCGTTCGAGGTCGAGATCGTCGAGGCGGTCGAGGGGCACAAGTTCGAGCCCGCCCGGATCCTGCAATGGCGCAATCCCGAGCTCGACTTCCGCTCGCTGGAGGCGCTCCAGCGCACGCTGGCGGAGCCGCCGAACGAGCACGGCCTCACCCGCGCGCCGATGGCCGAGGACGTGGCGGCGCTCGAGATCCTGGCGCGCGACGATTCGGTGCGCCACCACGCGGCAGGGCGCACCGCGGTCGAGCGGCTGTGGGACGTCTGCCAGGTACCCGATTATCGCAAGGTGTCGCCGCAGAGCCACGCCGACCTGGTCTCGGCCATATACCTCTTCCTGATGCGTGACGGCGCCGTTCCCGACGATTGGTTTCGTCGCCACATCTCGCTGCTCGACCGCGTCGACGGGGACATCGACGTTCTGTCCGCGCGGATCGCGCAGGTCCGCACCTGGACGTTCGTCGCCAATCGGCCGGACTGGTTGCGCGATCCGGAGCATTGGCAGAGCGTGGCGCGTGGGGTAGAGGACAAGCTGTCGGATGCGCTGCACGAGCGGCTGGCCAGCCGGTTCGTGGATCGGCGGACCAGCGTGCTGATGCGGCGCTTGAGAGAGAACGCGATGCTTGAAGCGGAAATTTCGGCGAGCGGTGACGTGAGCGTCGAGGGACAGCACGTCGGACGGCTGTCCGGCTTCGTCTTCGTGCCGGACCCGGGCGCCTCGAGCGACGAGGCCAAGACCCTGCGCAACGCAGCGGTCAAGGGCCTCGCGAGCGAGATCGAGGCGCGCGCCGACCGGTTCTCGACGGCGGCGGACACGACCTTCGTCCTGTCGAACGACGGCACCATCCGCTGGCAGGGCGAGCCGGTCGCCAGGCTCGAGCCGGGCGAGAAGGTCTTCGAGCCGCGCATCCGCCTCGTCGCCGACGAGCACCTCACCGGCGCCGCGCTGGAAAAGGTGGAGGCGCGGCTGCAGGCCTGGCTGAAGGCCCACGTCGTGCGCACGCTCGGCCCGCTGCTCGACCTCGAGGAGCCGCCGGATCTCGCCGGCATCGCCCGGGGCGTCGCCTTCCAGATCGCCGAGTCGCTCGGCGTTCTGGAGCGCGCGCGCGTGCTCCAGGAAGTGCGCGGCCTCGACCAGCAGGCCCGCTCGGCGCTGCGCCAGAAGGGCGTGCGCTTCGGCGCCTACCACCTCTACCTTCCCGCCCTGATGAAGCCCGCCCCGCGCACGCTCGCGGCGCAGCTGTGGGCGCTCAAGAACGGCGGGCTCGACCAGAAGGGCATCGACGAGATCGCGGCGTTGGCCTCCTCCGGGCGCACCTCGATCCCGGTCGACACGGAGGTGGCCAAGGGCCTCTACCGCGCGGCGGGCTTTCGTGTCTGCGGCGGGCGGGCGGTGCGCGTCGACATCCTCGAGCGTCTCGCCGACCTGATCCGCCCCGCCATGGCCTACGTCCCGGGCCAGACCCGCGGCGAGCCGCCGACGGGCGCCGCCGAGGGCGACGCCTTCGTCGGCACCGTGGCGATGACGTCCCTCGTCGGCTGCGCCGGCGAGGACTTCGCCCAGATCCTGCGCTCGCTCGGCTACGTCTCCGAGGAGCGGGCGGGTCCGGCGATCACCTCCGTGATCCTGAAGCCGGCGCCGACGACGCCCGTCGCACCGGCCGCGACCGACGCGCCGGCGGCCGAGCCGACGGCCGATGAACCGACCGGGGAAGAACCGACCGGGGAAGAACCGGCCGCGGTCGAGGCGGCTGCGGTCGAGGCGGCGCAGGCGCAGGCCGGCGTGGAGATCGCGGTCGAGGCCGCCGGCGACGGCGCCGAGGCGAGCCCGGCCGAGCCGGGCGAAGCGAGCGCGCCCGACGTGCCGGCGCCTGCCGAGGCCCCGCCGCAGGCCGACGCCGCCGTTCCCGAGACGCCGGCCGAGGCGGCCATCGCCGACGCTACGCAGGTCGAGACGGCTGCGGAGACGCCGGCCGAGATCCCCGCCGAGAGTTCTCCCGAGATCCCCGCCGAGCCCGCCGAGGAGACGGCGCCTGCCGAGACGCCCTCCGAAACGGCTTCGGAAGAGCCCTCGGAAGGGCCCGCCGCCGCCGTGGCGGAGGTCTCCACGGCCGCGCTCGAGACCGCGAGCGAGCCGGTCGTCGCCGATGTGCCGGACGCGGGAGCCGAGGCGAGCGAGGCGGAAGCGCCGGAGACGATCGTCGTCTGGCGCCAGGGTCGGCGCGACGGTCGCGGCCGTTCGGCACGCCAGGGCGGACGCCCGGGTCGCGAGGGCCGCGGCCCGCGCCGGGACGGCGCGCAGGCTCCGGGCCAGCGCGGCGGCCAGCGTGGTGGCGAGCCCGGCCAGGAACAACGCCGGGCCGAAGGCGGCCACGGCAGGAACGAGGGCCGCGGGCAGGGTCGCGGCGAGGGCAAGCCCAACGGGAAGTTCGGCGGCAAGGGTGGTGGACCGGGTGGCGGATCCGGCGGCCGCAAGGACGTCTTCCGAGGCGCGGACAGCCCGCGCGGCGGCGGCAAGGACCGCGGTGGCGGCGCGCCCCAGCCGGGTCGTCCGCCCCGGCGCGAGAAGCAGGCCGATCCGGACTCGCCCTTCGCCAAGCTCGCCGCCCTGAAGGCGCAGCTCGAGGAGAAGAAGTGATCCGCGGGTCGTCGCCCGCATTCCCGACGTCGACCGGGGCCGTGACGGAGAGGTCATGACGCGAGCGAGCGCCTGAACCCGTGCGGGAGGATCGCCAGCGCCTCGACAAGTGGCTCTGGGCCGCGCGGTTCGCGCGCCCCCGCACGCACTCCGCGAAGCTCGTCGAGAGCGGACACGTGCGCGTCAACGGCCAGCGTCAGACGAACCCGGCCAAAGGCGTCGCCGTGGGCGACGTCCTCACCGTCGCCGCCCCGCACGTCACGACCGCGATCCGCGTCCTCGATCTCGGGGAGCGGCGGGGGCCCGCCACCGAGGCGCAGGCCCTCTACGAGGAGGCCGGCTGAGGCGCGCGCCCCGGCGCTTCAGTGGACCGTCCCGGCGGGGAGCCACAGGCCGAGCCCTGCCGCGGGCCGCGCGCGCCGTTGCGAGGACACCGACGGCACGCAGCCGGCGCGTCGACGCAGCGCCTCGGGATCGAGCACGACCACCCGCGCCGACCCGTCGAGCCGCATCACGCCCTCCTCCCGGAGCTTCGCCAGCGTCCGGCAGACGGTCTCGACGGTGACGCCGAGATGATCGGCGACGTCGGCACGCGGCATCGGGACCGGGACGACTGCGTCGGGGCGGAGGGCGATCCCTTGGCGCGCCGCGAGCGCCACGACGAAGCCCGCGAGACGCTCCGCCGCCGAGTGATGCAGGGACACGAGCGCGCGCGCCTGAGCGATCGCGAGCTCGTCGCGCAGGCGAGCGACGATGCCGTGCTGGAGCACTCGGTCCGCGGCGGCCCGCTCGTACAGCCGCGCGCGGGGCACCCGGCGCAGCACGAGCGGCTGCACGGCTTCGCCGGTGAAGGCGTAGGTCTCCTCGAGCGCGAGGCCGAAGACGTCTCCCGGGAACAGGAACGCGCCGATGGCGCGCCGCCCGTCGCGCAGGATGCGCTGGATGCGGCCGATCCCCGCCTCCACGAGGAAGACGTCCGCAGCCGCTTCGCCCTCCCGCGCGAAGGCGCGGCCGGACGGGAGCCTCTCCGCCGGCCGGCCGCGAAAAGCGGCCGCGAGAGCGTCGTCGGCGCCGTCGGGCGGCTGGGTGGGGCTGTCGGGCATCGGGGGAGACTCCGGAGACACGGCCACGCACGCGAGCCGCATGGTGGAAACGGCCAGCTTAGCGTGGCGGGTCCCAGACGTCGCCCGTCTACCGCATGGGCGCCGCGGGATGCCGGGCGAGCGAAAACCGTTGCGAGCACGGGCCTTCACGGTCTTCCGAAGGCGGCGGAGGGATGGGGTGTCACATTTCGTCACATTTCGGCGCGCATTATCACGCGCGACGACGCTCCCGGATCACCGCGGGCGCGTTAGTCTGCTCAGGAGAAGCGTCCGACGGCGCTCCGGAGCCCGTCCGGACCGCCCACGGTGCCGGAAAGAACAGCCGGAGCACGCGCGATGGCGAACGAAGAAGAGACCGGCGGGCGCACGGCGCCCGTATTCGAGGAGGCCGACGTCGGGTCTTGTGCGGCGCGCCTGCGTTCGATCCTCGACACGGCACCGGTTTCCATCATCCTGATCGACGAACACGGCATGATCGAGAACTTCAGCCGAACGGCGGAGCGGCTGTTCGGCTATCGCGCTCGCGAGGTGATCGGGCGCAACGTCAAGATCCTGATGCCACACCCCTATCGCGAGGAGCACGACGGCTATCTCGCCCGCTACCGGCGCACGAGGGAGCGGCACATCATCGGCACGGGACGCATCGCCACGGCGCGCCGCAAGGACGGCAGCGTCTTTCCGATCGAACTCTCGGTGGGCGAGGTGGAGATCGACGGCGCGCGGCTGTTCACCGGCTTCATCCGCGATCTCACCACGGGCCAGCGCATGGAGCAGGAGCTGCGCCAGGCCCAGAAGATGGAGGCCGTGGGCCAGCTCACGGGCGGG
>JBNPEA010000103.1:0-8845 GCA_051117315.1 Salinarimonas sp.
CCGGGGGGCGGGCCCGCGTCGCCGGGGGGCGGGCCGAGGCCGCCGGGCGGCGGGCCACGCTCCAGGGGCTGGTCCGCGAGGCCGGGCGCGCCGCCGAGCGCCGGGCCGCGCTCGTCTCCGAGATCGCCTCCTGGCGCGACCGCGACGCCCGCGCCCGCGAGAGCGTGGAGGAGATCGCCGAGCGGCTCGATACGACCCGCGACGAGCTCGAGACCCTGCGCGAGGCGCCCGACGACTTCGCCCTGCGCCGCCGCCGGCTGATGGCCGAGATCGAGAGCGCCGAGGCCGGCCGCCGCGAGGCTGCCGACCGGCTCGCCGAAGGCGAGCGCCTATCGGCGCAGGCCGATCGCGACGCCCGCGCCGCGCTCGACGCGCTCTCCGCCGCGCGCGAGGCGTCGGCCGGCGCCGAGGCCCGCCGCGAGGCGCAGGAGGTGCGCCTCGCGGCCTTTCTCCAGGCGATCCGTGACGGGTTCGAGACCGACGTCGCCGGTCTCCACGCGCTCGCCGGCATCGAGCCGGGGGACGACCTGCCGGAGCAGACGGCGACGGAGGCGGCGCTGCTCTCGCTCAAGGGCGATCGCGAGCGGCTCGGCGCGGTGAACCTGCGCGCCGAGGACGAGCTCGCCGAGGTCGAGACCCGCAAGGCCTCGCTGGCGGCCGAGCGCGACGACCTCGTCGAGGCGATCCGCCGGCTGCGCGGCGCGGTGGCGAGCCTCAACAAGGAGGGCCGCGAGCGGCTGCTCGCCGCCTTCGCCGTGGTGAACGGGCATTTCGAGACGTTGTTCACGACGCTGTTCGGCGGCGGCACGGCGCAGCTGACGCTCGTCGACTCGGACGATCCGCTGGAGGCCGGCCTCGAGATCCTGGCGCGCCCTCCGGGCAAGAAGCCGCAGACGATGACGCTCCTCTCCGGCGGCGAGCAGGCGCTCACCGCCACGGCGCTGATCTTCGCGGTGTTCCTGACCAATCCCTCGCCGATCTGCGTGCTCGACGAGGTGGACGCGCCGCTCGACGACGCCAATGTCGAGCGCTACTGCGACTTGCTCGACGGCATGGCGGGCTCGACGAGGACGCGCTTCCTCGTCATCACCCACAACCCGATCACCATGGCGCGGATGGATCGGCTGTTCGGCGTCACCATGGCCGAGCGCGGCGTGTCGCAGCTGGTGTCGGTGGACCTGGAGCGCGCCGAGCGGCTGGCGGAAGCCTCCTGAGGCGCGCGGGCGCGCGCGGCGATTCTCTCCAGATCGGTGTTTTGCTCTTTCATTTCAGAGGTTTAACGCAGGTGCGAGCGTCCTTGACAGGGGGGAGACCCGCACATATGGTGCGCCCGGCTTCAGGGGCTTGGCCTTTCTCGTTCTCACGGTCCGCGCTGGCACGATCATGGGTGATCCCACAGGGCGGAACGACGAGGGCGACGAGGGGTCGGGCACCGGTGACGAGGCCGACCTGTCCGCGAGGCTCCGCCGTCTCGACACGCGCCTGGGCGATGCCCGCTCGAAGCGCGATAGCGACGCGCGGGCCGGTTCCCGAGCGGCGTCCGACATGTCCGGCCTCGGAAAGGCGCTGCGCTTTTCCGCGGAGTTCATCGCGGGCATCTTCGCGGGGACCGGTGTCGGCTGGGCGCTGGACCAGGTCGCCGGCACGTCGCCGTGGGGGATGATCGTCGGGCTCGTTCTCGGCTTCGCTGCGGGCATGCTGAACATCATGCGTGCCGCGGGGGAGTTGAATCGCACGCCGCGCTCGGGTAGGTCCCCGGGCGACGAGCGGCGCGGGCCGGGCGACGGCGCCCGCTGAGGCCGGGACCCGCCGAGGATCGGCGCTGAACGAGGACTGGAACACGATGGCGAGCCCGGTCGAGCAGTTCGAGATCAAGGAGATCGTCAGCTTCGGCACGATCGGGGACGCGCCCATCGCGTTCACCAATTCCGGCCTCTACATGCTGATCGTGGTGGGCCTCATCCTCGGCGTGATGAGCGTGGCGACGCGCAACGTCGCCCTGATCCCGGGCCGATGGCAGTCCTTCGGCGAGACGCTCTACGAGTTCGTCGCCAACATGCTGCGCGATGCGACCGGCAAGGAGGGGATGAAGTTCTTCCCCCTCGTCTTCTCGCTCTTCCTGTTCGTGCTCGTCGGCAACCTCGTCGGGATGGTGCCGACCGCCTTCACCATCACGAGCCACATCATCGTCACCTTCGCGCTGGCGATGCTGGTGATCGGCACGGTGGTGATCTACGGCTTCGTCAAGCACGGGACGCACTTCCTCGGGCTGTTCGTGCCGTCGGGTGTGCCCGGCTGGCTCCTGCCCTTCATCACCCTGATCGAGGTGATCTCCTTCCTGTCGCGTCCGATCAGCTTGAGCCTGCGCCTTTTCGCCAACATGCTGGCGGGGCACATCGCGCTGAATGTGTTCGCCACCTTCATCGTCTCGCTGCTCGGCGCCGGCGGTCTCGTCGCCGTGCTCGCGCCCCTGCCCCTGCTGATGACGTTCGCCATGGTCGGCTTCGAGATCTTCGTCGCCGCGCTGCAGGCCTATGTCTTCGCGGTGCTCACCTGCATCTACCTCAACGACGCGCTGCATCCCGGACACTGAGGCGGATCGGCGTACTCGTCCCAACCCCCAACCACGCTTCACATCTCGAGGAGTAGACAATGGATCCCGAAACCCTGGCCCTGTCGGCCGACGCGTACAAGTACCTCGGCGCCGGCCTGGCCTGCATCGGGATGGGCCTCGCCGCCATGGGCGTGGGCAACATCTTCGGCAACTTCCTCTCCGGCGCCCTGCGCAACCCGTCGGCGTCCGACGGCCAGTTCGCCCGCGCGTTCATCGGCGCGGCGCTGGCCGAGGGCCTGGGCATCTTCTGCCTGGTCGTGGCGCTGGTCCTCCTCTTCGTCGCGTAAGCGGCGGCGTGGTTCGGGGCCTCCCGCCCGCGGGAGGCCGCCTCTCCAGACGGCACGTGTCGCGCCGGGCCATCCGCGCCCGGCAGACGCTTTGAAAGGGCGTTGACGCCATGGCATCTCCCACGGAGGTAGCGGGCGAGGCCGTCGCAAACGGCGGCAGCGCATTCCCGCCTTTCGAGACGAGCACCTTCCCGTCGCAGCTGATCTGGCTCGCGATCGCGTTCGGGCTGCTCTACTACGTGATGAACCGCGTGATCGTGCCGCGCTTCCACGGCATCGTGGAGACCCGCGACGTCACCGTCGCGCGCGATCTCGACGCCGCCGCGACGGCGAAGCGGGACGCGGAGACGGCCGGCACCGCCTACGACGAGGCGCTCGCCTCGGCCAAGGCCAACGCCCAGGCGATCGCGTCCAAGACCCGCGACGCCATGCAGGCGGACGCCGACGCCAAGCGCAAGGCGCTCGAGGACGATCTCGCGGAGCGGCTCGCCGCCGCCGAGGCGCAGATCTCCGCCCGCAAGGCGGAGGCCATGACCAACGTCCGCACCATCGCGGAGGAGACGGCGCAGGCGATCGTGGAGCGCATCACCGGGCAGGCGCCGGCGCCGGGCACCGTGTCGGCGGCGCTCGACGGCCAGGCCGCGGGCTGAGGAGAGCGAGATGGACATCTTCGGCTCCACCTACTTCTGGCAGGCGCTTTCGACGATCGCGCTGATCTGGCTCTTGTGGCACTACAAGGTGTTCCACCGCATGGGCGCGGCCCTCGACAAGCGCGGCGAGCGCATCGCCGCCGAGCTCGACGAGGCGCGGCGCCTGCGCGCGGACGCCGAGTCGCTGCTGCGCGAGTACGAGGTCAAGCGCGCCAACGCCGAGAAGGAGGCAGAGGCGATCGTCATGGCCGCCCGCGAGGAGGCCGAGCGCATCCAGGTCGAGGCCGAGGAGCGGCTGAACGCCTTCGTGGCGCGGCGCACCAAGGCCGCCGAGGACAAGATCGCCGCCGCCGAGCAGCAGGCGATGATCGAGGTCCGCGACGCCGCCATCGCGTCCGCCGTCTCCGCCTCAGAGACCGTTCTGCGCCAGCAGGCGAGCGGCCCCGAGGGCGAGCGCTTCCTGCGCGACGGGCTCGGCCAGATCCGCGGCCGCCTCGCCAGCTGAGCGGCAGACGCGCGCTTCCCGTCGATCACGAACGCCCCGCCGTCCGGAAGGACGGCGGGGCGTTCGCGTTCTCCGATATGACGATTCGGCGCGCCGCTGACGAACCTCAGTGCCGCGCGTGCAGGCACTGCTCGTGGTCGGCGAGGACCTCGATGATGCGGCACTGCGCCACGGTGTCGTTGGCGCAGGCGAGCATGGACCGCAGCTCGTCGCGCAGGGCCGCGAGCCGCGCGATCCGGTCCTCGACGTCGGCGAGGTGGGCGCGGGTGATGGCGTGCGCCTCGCCGCAGGCCCGCCCGGGGTCCGCCGCCATGGCGAGGAGCTCGCGGATCGCCTCGATCTCGAAGCCGAGATCGCGGGCATGGCGCACGAAGCCGAGCCGAGCGAGATGCGTCGCGTCGTAGCGGCGCTGCCCGCCCGCGCTGCGCGCGGGCTCCGGAAGGAGGCCGATGCTCTCGTAGTAGCGTATCGTCGGCACCTTCACGCCGGTGCGGCGGGACAGATCCCCGATCGACAGAACCATCGTCGCGACCCTCTTGAAGCTCCAGTCGCTAGAGGCATTAGCCTGCGACGCGAGTCGGATCAACGAGTCCGGGGATCGAGGACGAGGGATCGAGGACGAGGGATCATGGACGAGACGCTGCGCTACCGGGTCGAGGGCATGGATTGCGCCTCCTGCGCGCGCAAGATCGAGACCGCACTGGCGCGCGTCGACGGCGTCGGCGACGTCGCCGTGAGCACGACCGCGGGCACGCTGCGGCTGCGGGCGCCCGGCGCCGTGCGGGCCGACGTCGAGGCCGCCGTGCGCGCGCTCGGCTTCGGTCTCGCACCGATCGAGGCCGCGACGAAGCCCGCCGACGAGCCGCCCTGGTGGCGCACGCCCAAGGCGCGGCTGGCGCTGGCGAGCGCGGCCGGCCTCGCGCTGGCCGCCGCCCTCGCCACGGCCCTGCCGGGGCAGGCGGACGTCCTCTACGCGCTCGCCATGCTGATCGGCCTCGTGCCGATCGCCCGGCGCGCCCTCTCCGCCGCCCGTGCCGGCTCGCCCTTCACCATCGAGAGCCTGATGAGCGTCGCCGCCGTCGGTGCGGTGATCATCGGCGAGACCGAGGAAGCGGCGATCGTGGTGCTGCTCTTCCTCGTGGGCGAGCTCCTGGAAGGCGTCGCCGCCGGCCGCGCGCGGGCCGGCATCCGATCGCTGGCGGCGCTCGTCCCGAAGACGGCGCTGCTCGAGGCGGCCGACGGCACGACCCGCACCGTCCCGGCGGACGCGCTGGCACCGGGCGACGTCATCCTCGTGCGCCCGGGCGACCGCATCCCCGCCGACGGCACCGTCGTCGCGGGCGAGGGCGCCGTCGACGAGGCGCCGGTCACCGGCGAGAGCGTGCCCCGGGAGAAGGGACCGGGCGCGGGCGTGTTCGCCGGCACCATCGTCGCGGACGCGGCGCTGCGCGTGCGCGTCGGCGCGGAGCCGCAGGACAGCACGATCGCGCGCATCGTGCGCCTCGTCGAGGAGGCCCAGGAGGCGAAGGCACCGACGCAGCGGCTGATCGATCGCTTCGCGCGGGTCTACACGCCCGCCGTCCTCGTCGTCGCCGCGCTGGTGGCGACGCTGCCGCCGCTCGTCGCTGGAGAGCCGTGGGGAGAATGGGTCTACAAGGGCCTGGCGATCCTGCTGATCGGCTGCCCCTGCGCGCTGGTCATCTCGACGCCCGCGGCCATCGCGGCCGGCCTCGCCGCCGGCGCGCGGCGGGGGCTGCTGATCAAGGGCGGCGCGGTGCTGGAGATGCTCGGGCGCGTCGACGCGGTCGCCATCGACAAGACCGGCACGCTCACCCGGGGCCGGCCCGTGGTCACCGACGTGGTGCCGCTCGCGGGGACGGCGGCGGACGTGCTGGCGGACGCAGCGGCGCTCGAGGCCGCCTCCGCCCATCCGATCGCCCGCGCCGTCCTCGACCGGGCGCGGGACGACGGCGTCGCCGTCACGCCGGCCGTCGGCGTGATGGCGCTCGGCGGCAAGGGCGTGAAGGGACGGCTGAACCGTCGCGCGCTCTTCCTCGGCGCGCCGAAGGCGGCGGCGGCCATCACGCCGCTGGACGAAGCGGTGCGCGCGCGCATCGCGACCCTGGAGGCGGAGGGCAAGACCGTCGTCGTGCTCCTCGTCGCCGAGCGGCCCGCCGGGCTGATCGCCGTGCGCGACGAGCCGCGCGCCGACGCCGAGGCGGGCCTGCGCGCTCTGGAGCGGCTCGGCGTGAAGCCCGTCATGCTCACCGGCGACAACGCGGCGACGGCGGCGCGGGTGGCCGACCTGCTGGGCATCGAAGCGCGAGCCGAGCTGATGCCGCAGGACAAGATGCGCATCGTCGAGGAGATGAAGGCCGCCGGCCGCATCGTCGCCAAGGTCGGCGACGGCATCAACGACGCCCCCGCGCTCGCGGCGGCCGATGTCGGCATCGCCATGGGCGGCGGCACGGACGTGGCGCTCGAGACCGGCGACGCGGCGGCGCTCGAGGGCCGCGTCGGCGATGTCGCCCGGATGATCCGCCTCTCCCGCGACACGCTGGCCAACATCCGCCAGAACATCGCCGCGGCGCTCGGCCTGAAGGCGGTGCTGCTGGTGACGACGCTGCTGGGCATCACCGGACTGTGGCCGGCGATCCTCGCCGACACCGGCGCGACCGTGCTGGTGACGCTCAACGCGATGCGTCTGCTGCGGGCCGGGCGGCGGACGTGAGGATGGGCGAGAGTATGGTCGCGCGGCGAAGATCGCGGCCATCTCCTCGCGGAGCTTGGCGCGGGCTCCCGTTCCTCGATCGGCTAATTGTGGGAACGCGACATCAGAGCCAGGGATCGATCACCATCAGTCCTGCGGCGTTGAACGCGCTCGTGTCGCGCGACGCGACGGCGAACCCATGGGCAGCGGCGATCGCTGCGATGTAGCCGTCCGGTGTGGGAAAGCCCATCCCGGCGGCGCGCGCCTTGACGGCGAGATCGGCATAGAACCGCGCTGCCGACGTATCGAATGGCAGGACGCGCCCGGCGAACTCGGCCAGCAAGCGATCGATCCGCGCGGCCAGCATGTGCTTTCGCCGGCCGTCCGGCAGGGCGCCGATGCCGAACAGAAGCTCGGCGACGGTGATGCTGGCCAGGAACAACGTCTCGGCCGACTGAGCATCGAGCCAGGCGCGGACCGATGGGTGAGGTTCGGGCTTGACCGCCTCGGAGACGACGTTGGTGTCCAGCAGGACCATGCGGAGCATCCCGTCATTCGAACGTCATGGGCTCGGCGGGACGCCTCTCTCGAACCAGTTCGAGGGCTTGCTCGAGAGCCTCGATATCGGCGTTCGTGAGACCCATCTCTCGGCTGACGTCCGACAAGGCGGTGCCCAGGAGCAAACGGCCCTCGGGACGCACGGCGGCCTCGAGGATGGCGCGCATCTCCGCCTCTGTGCTGCGATTGTGCTTGGCCGCGCGGACTTTCAGGGCGCGATGGGTCTCGTCGGAGAGGTTGCGAATTGTGACGGCGGCCATGATGGCGCCCTCCGAGGAATGACTTCGACGCCATCAGAGTAAGACAGGTGATAGCACGTCTTCAAGTGTGATGGCGGAGCGGCCCGGCATCGGTCGCCCTCGTCGTCACCGCCCGAAGGAATCCGCACGCTCCTGAATGCCGTCCTCTGGGACAGCACGTCGTGACGCACCCGGGACGCTCGCTGCGGAAGACCGCCTCACAGCATCGACGGCAGCACGCGGTCCGGCGGGCGGTGGCCGTCCATGAAGGTGCGGATGTTGACGATGACCTTCTCGCCCATGTCGATGCGGCCCTCGAAGGTGGCCGAGCCCATGTGCGGCATCAGCACCACCTTGCCCTGGCGGGCGAGCTTGATCAGGCGCGGGTTGACCGCGGGCTCGTGCTCGAACACGTCGAGCCCCGCGCCGGCGATGGCGCCCTGCTCGATCAGGCGCGCCATGGCGTTCTCGTCGATGATCTCGCCGCGGGCGGTGTTGACGATGATCGCCTCCGGGCGCAGCAGACGCAGGTGTCGCGCCGACAGGAGGTGGTAGGTCGCCGGCGTGTGCGGGCAGTTGACGGAGACCACGTCCATCCGCGCCAGCATCTGGTCGAGCGAATCCCACCAGGTCGCCTCGAGCTCCTCCTCCAGCGCCGCCGGGACGCGGCGGCGATTGTGGTAGTGGATCGACAGGCCGAAGGCCTTGGCGCGGCGGGCCAGCGCGGTGCCGATGCGCCCCATGCCGATGATGCCGAGCCGCTTGCCGGTGATGCGGTGGCCGAGCATCCAGGTGGGGGACCAGCCCTCGAAACGCTCCTCCGGGATCACCCGCGCGCCCTCGGCGACGCGGCGCGCCACGGCGAGGATCAGCGCCATCGTCATGTCGGCGGTGTCCTCGGTGAGGACGCCGGGCGTATTGGTGACGGTGATGCCGCGCGAGAGCGCCGCGCCGACGTCGATGTTGTCGACGCCGTTGCCGAAATTGGCGATCAGCTTCAGGTTCTCGCCGGCCTGGGCGAGGATCGCGGCGTCGATCTCGTCGGTGATGGTGGGGACGAGCACGTCCGCCTCGCGCATCGCCGAGACCAGCTCGGCGGCGGAGAGCGGTGCGTCCGCGAGGTTCAGCCGCGTGTCGAAGAGCTCGCGCATGCGCGTCTCGACGACGTCGGGCAGCTTGCGGGTCACGCAGACGAGTGGCTTATTGCGCGTGGGCATCGCTGTCCTCGACCGGTTTCGCGCCGCACCGTTCACCGGGCCTTAACCCGCAGCCGGCAATTTTA
>JBNPEA010000028.1:0-40215 GCA_051117315.1 Salinarimonas sp.
CGCAGGGGGGTGTGGCGGCCGGAACGGGCCGAAATGACCGCAGGGCGTGCGCTTGAACTCCTCGTTGTCGGACCCCTCGGGCGGGGCCGGGACCGCTTGCTGCGGGGGAGCCGGCTGCGGCCGGGCCTGGCCGGTACCGGCCGCGCGTCCGCGCGGCCGCACCGTGATCGGGATCGGAGCGGCGCCCTGCCCGCTCTCGCGGCCGTGCTTGGCCGAGCGGCCGAACAGCGGCAGCTCCACGGTCACGGTCATGCCCTCGCCCGGCGCGCTCTCGATGGAGAGCGCCCCGCCGTGCAGGCCCACGAGCCCGCGCACGACCGAGAGACCGAGCCCCGTACCCTCGTGGGGACGGTCGTAGGCGGCGTGCACCTGGAAGAACGGGTCCCCGAGCTTGCCGAGCGCCGCCTCGGGAACGCCGATGCCGGTGTCGGAGACGACGATCGCCATCATGCCGCAGCGACGCTTGATCGCGACCTGGACCCGCCCGCCCTCGGGCGTGAACTTGACCGCGTTGGAGACGAGGTTGATCAGGATCTGCCGGCAGGCGCGGCGGTCGGCGACGAGCTCCGGCATGCCGGGATCGACGGTGAAGCCGAGCCGCACCCCCGCGGCCTCGGCCTTGAGGCGCATCAGGTCGATGCAGCCCTCGACCAGCGGCGCGATGTCGAAGGGCGCGGGGGAGAACTCGAAGTTCCCGGTCTCGATCTGAGACATGTCGAGGAGCGAGTTGACCACCTCGAGCAGGTGGTGCCCGGAATCGTGGATGATCTTGGCGTAGCCCCGGCGCTGCTCGAGCCCGACCCCGGCCATCGTGTCGGTGGAGAGGATCTCCGAGAAGCCGATGATGGCGTTCAGCGGCGTACGCAGCTCGTGGCTGACGGTGGCGAGGAAGCGCGCCTTCATGGCGCCCGCGCGCTCGGCCTCCCGGCGGGACCGCTCGAGGTCGCACTCGTGGCTCTTCTGGGCGGTGACGTCGCGCAGGATCGAGACGACCTTGGCGCGGTCGTCCGCCGTCTCGACCCGATAGGCACGCATCTCCGTCCAGACCACGCGTCCGGCCTCGCCGCCGAGCGCGTCGCCATAGTGTAGCCTGAACTGCGCGGTGACCGGCGCCGAGCCGGCGGCCGCGTCGCTGAGCGCCTTGAGGTAGGCGGGCCGGTCCTGCAGGTGCACGCGGGAGAACAGCCCACGATCCTCCAGCGCCGTCGAAGGGGCGCCGACGAGCTTCATCGCGGCGGCGCTGGCGGAGAGCACGTGGCCGTGCACGTCGTGCCAGACGACGAGGTCGTCGATCACCTGAAGGAGCGAGCGATCGCGAGCGTCGCGCCGGCGCATGGCGTCGGCATTGGCGTCCCGTGCGCGCGACACGGCGAGGACGAGCGAGCCCGCATGAGCGATGGCGAACAGCGCGAAGATCGGCGCCGAGAGTGTCGCCGGCCAGGGGATCGTGTGCGCCGGCGCGCCCATGATGTCGAGCACCGCGAGCGCGATCACCGCGAGAATGGCGACGATGGTGGCGTTGACGGCCGTACGGCGGGTGCCGGTGACGAGCGCCTCGAGCGGCACCGCGACGAGCCAGATCGTGGCCGCGGAGGCGAGCCCACCCGAGGCGCTGGCGAAGCAGACGATCAGGCCGGCGAAGCCGATGGCGGAGATGGTGTGCGCCAGCGTCAGGCGACCGGTTCGGGCGAGGGTCACCCCCGCGAGGAGCGGCGAGGCCAGAAAGAGGAAGGCGACGTACTCCTGCGGCGAGGCGGGACCGCGCAAAGCGAGATAGATCGGCGCGAGGACCAGCGCCGCCGCACCCATCAGCACGCGCGAGACGATGAAGCGGGCGTGCCGATCGCGCTCGGACGCGTCGCCGCGGGCCCGCTCGTGCACGAGCTCGCCAAGGCGCGTCTCAATCGTTCGAACGCTGATGGACCCGAACACGTCCGCCTTCGACGGCACTTGCGCCGCTCCCTGTCCTCGTTGGCGGGGACTGTCGCAGCCCCCGCTTAAACGAAACCTAAGGCGAACGGGTCCGACCCCGCGCGGCACCGCGATATGCCGAACGTGTGGTTAACGCCGGCGGGTCCGCGGCGCGTCGAGAATCGGCGCGTGCATCGGCATGGGCATGGGCATTCACCATGTCCGCGAACGGCGCCGGCGCGGCAACGCTCTCTTCACCCGCGCGAGGCCAACCAGGAGGCGACAGCCGGGGACACGCCGTCATGCCGCTCGCACGCGCGCTCGTCGTCATCGCCACGATCTTCTGGTTCTCGCCGGTGCATCAGGACGGCGCGGATGCGCTCGCGCCGCGCGCGCCGCCGGAGATGCCGACGGCGTCGGCCGCCCGAGACGCCCGTGAGGTCCGCGACGCCCCCGTGCTCGACCGGCGGTCACTCGCCGCCCTGATCGCGGGTGCCGAGGCGGATACCGCACAGGCTCAGGCGCTGTGGCGATCGCTGCCGGAGGAGGCGCGATCCGCCCTCGCCCGCCGAATCGCGGACGAGCTCTCCGCCTCGGCACGAGATTGAGCCGTCTCGGCGCCTCGCGCGTGAGCGCACCTCTTGATTCCGGGAAACTGCTAGGATAGCGTGCCTCGCGCCGAGACGAGGGCACCCGCCGTGGCCAAAAAAATGGGCCGCGGATGCGGCCCTGAGTCTAGGGAGGAAACGCCCAAGAAGGGAGCCCGTTTCCGGGCTACGTGGGGATGCATGCAGGCAACTCCACGTTCTGAATGGTAGCGCATGCCCATTCTGGAGGCAAGTAGGCGGCTGTCGATTACGGCAGCATATCCACACCGCAGGCGAGAAACGATTTAACATGTTGCGGAAGGGCAACATGCGCTGCGCGGCCTTCCCCGCGCTCGAGGACGGCGCCCGTGCGCCTGGACCCGCAACGCTTCCGGAGCTCGCGCGTTGACCGCACGACGCGAACCCGCCGGAGCGCCTTCACCTCATGAATCCATCTCGACATGCGCAGCCCTCCGTCGCCTGGACAGGAGCGGTCGCGGCCGCCTGCGCGAGTGTCCTGATCGTCACCGACGTCGTCGGCTCCGCGGTCGTTCCGGGCTACGACCCGGTCGGCGACTCGATCTCGGATCTCGCGGCCGGCCGCCTCGCCTGGATCCAGGACGCAGGTCTCGTCACCTTCGCCATCGGCCTCGCGGCCCTGGCCTGGGGGCTCTCGCGCATCGCCGACGGTCGCGCCTGGCTCGCCGGCGTGCTCTGCCTCGCGCTCGTCGCCCTCGACGTCGCGACCATCGCCGTGCACGACGAGTACGGTGATCGCGAGCCCGGCGGCTTGGTCTTCCACCTGGAGCTGGTCTACGCGCTCGGGTTCCTGTTCGCGCTTACGACGCTGCTGCTGGCACCGGGCCTCTATCGCGCGAGCCGCGCCTGGGGCCGGTTCGACGCGGGCGTCTGCGCCGCCTGGATCGTGCTGGCACCGATCTTCTTCTTCGTGCCGACCCGCTGGGACGGGCTCTACGAACGCGCGATCGCGGCGATCGTCCTGGCCTGGACCTTCGGTATGGCCTGGTTCCTCGCCCGCCGACGGCGCACCGTATCGCTCACCTGAGGGGGGCGTCCCGAGCGATCCAGCGCGCGGCCGGCCGGTCTCGGTGCCGCTTGCGTCGCCGGCCTCGGACGTCTAGACGGAGAGTGTCTCACGGGGTGCTCCGCACGGAGCTGAGAGGCGCGTGGCGCGCCAACCCGTCGAACCTGATCCGGGTCGTACCGGCGTAGGGATGAGCGAAAGGCCCGTCGGGTGGCCCCTCCCGCACATCGTCGCCCGTTGCGCCCCGGCTCTCGCGAACCGGAGCCGCCGATGCAGACCCTCACCCTTGCCCCCGCCCGCCTTCGTATCGCCGCGCCCGTGCTCGGCACCGTCCTGGGCACCGCGCTCGGCGCGTCCCTCGGCGCGCTGCCGTCCGCCGCCGTGGCCCAGGAGCGGCCGACGCTCACCGTCTACACCTATTCCTCCTTCGTCGGCCGCTACGGACCGGGCGAGGCGACGCGGGAGCGCTGCGGGGCGTGCGGGGGCTGCGATCTCGCATGGGTGACGGTGGACGACGCGGGCTCGCTGATGGGTCGCCTGCGGCTCGAGGGCGCCACGACCCAGGCGGACGTCGTGCTCGGGCTCGACATGAACCGCGCCGGCGAGGCCCGTACGCTCGGCCTGTTCGCGCCGCACGGCATCGAGCCCGGCGCGCTGGACATGCCCGTGGCCTGGGGTGACGAGACCTTCCTGCCCTACGACTGGGGCTACCTCGCCTTCGTCTACGACACGACCCGGCTCGCGAGCCCGCCGCAGAGCCTGGAGGCTCTCTTCACCGACCCCGACGGCCCGCGCGTCGTGCTGCAGGACCCGCGCACCAGCGCCCCCGGCTTCGGGCTGCTGCTCTGGTCGAGTGCCGTGTTCGGCGACGGGCTGGCGGACGCCTGGGAGGCGCTGACACCGCGGGTCGCGACCTTCACCACCGGCTGGTCGGAGGCCTACGGGCTCTTCCTGGAGGGCGAGGCGGACATGGTGCTGTCCTACTCGACCTCGCCCGCCTACCACCGCTCCGTCGAGGACGAGACCCGCTACGAGGCGGCCCGCTTCGCCGAGGGACATTATCTCCACGTCGAGATCGCCGCGGCGACGACGACGACGGACACGCCCGAGCTCGCCCGCGACTTCCTGCGCTTCATGCTCGACGACGGCTTCCAGAGCCTGATCCCGGAGGGCAACTGGATGTACCCGGCGCGCGTGCCCGAGAACGGGCTTCCGGAGAGCTTCGAGGGGCTGATCGAGCCCGGCGAGGCTTTCCTGTTCGACCCCGAGCGGGTCTCCGCCGAGCGCCGGGCGCTGATCGACACCTGGCTCGAGGCGACGACGCGGTGAGCCGCGCGCTCGCGCTGCGTGCCCCGCATCCGGGCGCGCTCGTCGCGCTCGCGCTGGCGGGGCTCGCGGCGCTGGCCTTCGGGGCGCTGATCGCGGCGGCGCAGGACCGGCCGAGCGTGCTGGCGCTCGACGCCTACCTGCGGCGCATCCTCGTCTTCTCGCTGGCGCAGGCGGCGCTCTCGACCGCGCTCTCGCTGGGCCTCGGCGCCGCCCTGGCGCTGGCGCTGGCGCGGCGGCGCTTCCCCGGGCGCGAGCTCGCGCTGGCCGCACTCGGTGCGGCGGCGGTGATGCCGGCGATCGTCGTCGTGTTCTCGGTCGTCGCGGTCTACGGGCGCTCGGGCTGGCTCGCGGCGGCCGCCGCCGCGATCGGGCTCGAGGCGCGGCCCGACCCCTTCGGCTGGCCGGGCATCCTCCTCGCCCACGTCTTCCTCAACGCCGCGCTCGCCGCCCGCGTCTTCCTCGACGCGCTGGCACGGGCGCCGGCGGAGCACTGGCGGCTCGCGGCGATCCTCGGCTTCGGCCCGCGTGCGACCTTCGCCCATCTCGACTGGCCGATCCTGAAGCGGGAGACGCCCGGTCTCGCGGGGCTCGTCTTCCTCCTGTGCTTCACGAGCTTCGCCATCGTGCTGACGCTCGGCGGCGGGCCGGGCAAGGCGACGCTCGAGGTGGCGATCTTCTCCGCGCTGCGCGTCGAGCTCGACTTCGCCCGCGCGGCGATGCTCGCGGGGCTGCAGCTCGCCGTCTGCCTGTCGCTGACCCTCGCGCTGCATTGGGCGGTGACGCGCGCGCCCGTCGCGCCGACCGAGCGCCTGCCCGTCGCGCGGCCGGACGCCGCCGATCCGCGGCTGCGCCGTCTCGACGTCGTCATCCTCGCCGCCGGCGCCGCCCTCGTGCTGCCGCTGCTGGCCGCGACGCTCCAGGGGCTGGGCGCGCTGCCGCGCGTGCTCGACGCCGACCTCGTCGGCGCGGCGCTGACGAGCGCCGCGATCGCGTTCGTCTCCGCCACACTCGCCTGCGCCATGGCGACGGCGCTGGCCGGCGCGGCACGGGCGGCGCGGGCGCGCCGGCGCGGACGGCTCGCGGCGGCCTACGACGTCCTGCCGGCGCTGGTGCTCGCGATCCCGCCCTTCGCGCTGACGGCGGGGCTGTTCCTGCTGCTGCGCGGACGGGTGGGGCCGACGGAGGCTGGCTTCGTGCTGCTGCCCCTCGTCAACGCCATCGGCGCGCTCCCCTTCGCCTACCGCTTCGTGGCGCCGGCGCTGGCGACGAGCGCCGAGCGCTATGGCCGGCTGGCGGCGCTGCTCGGCCTGTCGGGCCTGCGCCGGCTCGCGATCGTCGACTGGCCGATGCTGCGCCGCCCGCTCGCCGGCGCCTTCGCCTTCTCGGCCGCGCTCTCCTTCGGCGATTTCGGCATCGTGGCGCTGTTCGGCGGCGGCACCCTGCGGACGGTACCCTACCTGCTCTACGAGCGCCTCGGCGCCTACCGGCTCGACGAGGCGGCGGCGATCGGGCTGCTGCTGGTCGCGGCCGCCTTCGCGCTCTCCGCCTTCGCCACACGGATGGCCCGATGCTGATCGTGGACGCCTGCCGCCTCACCTATCCCGGTTTCGAGGCGCTCTACGCGCTGGAGGTCCCCGCCGGCGCGATGCTCGCGATCGTCGGGCCGTCGGGCGGGGGCAAGACGACGCTCCTGTCGATGATCGCCGGCTTCGAGACGCCGATCTCCGGGCGGCTCGCCTTCGACGGAGTCGACCTCCTGCCGCTCGCGCCGGCGGCGCGGCCGGTGGCGATGATGTTCCAGGACAACAACCTGTTCGCCCATCTCACGGCGGCGCAGAACGTCGCGCTCGGCATCCGCCCGTCGCTGCGCCTCGCCGAGCCCGATCGCGCGCGGGTGGCGGAGGCGCTCGCGGCCGTCGACCTCGCCGGGCTCGAGGCGCGCCGGCCGGAGCAGCTCTCCGGCGGCCAGCGCCAGCGCGTGGCGCTGGCGCGCGCGCTCGTCTCGAGGAAGCCGCTGCTCCTGCTCGACGAGCCCTTCGGCGCCCTCGATCCCGGGCTGAGGCGCGAGATGATCGCCATCGTCGACGACCTGCGCCGGGCGCGCGACATCACCGTCCTGATCACGATCCACACGCCCGGGGACGTGCTCGATCGTGCCGATACGCTCGCCTTCGTGGCGCGGGGCCGCGTCCTCGTGCAGGATGCGCCCCGCGTCGCCCTCGATCCGGCGCGCGATCCCGCGATCGCCGCCTTCCTCGGTCACGCCGCGCCCGCGAAGTCGTGACCGCGCCGTGATGGCGCGACGCGTTACAAGCCCCGTGTCGGCGCGAACGAGCGTCGACACGGGAGAAGGCACGATGACCGCGATGCAGGACACCCACGACGAGACCTCCGCCGACCCGCGCCCCGCGGCGAAGCCAGCACGCGGGGTGCTGCGGCGCTTCGGCCCCCTCGCCGCGCTCGTCGCTGCGATCGCCGGCGCCTTCGCGCTGGGGCTCGACGACTACGTCTCCTTCGAGACGCTGCGAGCCAATTCCGAGCGCCTCCAGGCCTTCGTGGCGGACGGCTTCGTCGTCGCCGCGCTCGTCTACGTGGCGGTCTACGCGATCGTGGTGGCGGCCTCGCTGCCCGGCGGCGCGGTGCTGACCATGACCGGCGGCTTCCTGTTCGGCGTCTTCGCCGGCACCGGCTTCGCGGTGGTGGGCGCGACGATCGGGGCGACCGGCGTCTTCCTCATCGCGCGGACCGCGCTCGGCGACATGCTCCGCGAGAAAGCCGGCGGGGCGATCGCGCGCATGGCGGAGGGCTTCCGCAAGGATGCGTTCAACTACCTGCTGTTCCTGCGGCTGGTGCCGGTATTCCCGTTCTTCGTGGTCAACCTCGCCCCCGCCTTCCTCGGCGTGAGCCTGCGCACCTACGTCGTCGCGACGCTGATCGGCATCGTGCCGGGCGCCTTCGTCTTCGCCTCGGTGGGCGCGGGCTTCGAGAGCGTGATCGCCCAGGGCGGCGAGCTCTCCGCCCGCGGCGTGCTGACGCCGGAGGTGATCACCGCGCTGGTGGGCCTCGCCGTGCTGGCGCTGATCCCGGTGGTGGTGCGCAGGGTGCGGGAGCGGAAGGCCGAGGGCTGAGGACCGAGCCGGCTACAACGGCGCGTCGGCGACGGGCTCGTCGAGGCTCCCCCGCAGCCAGGCGAGGAAGGCCGCGCTCGCCTCGTCGCCGGGTCCGCGTTCGGACGCCACATACCAGCCCATCGGCGTCGGCTGGCAGCGCGGCAGGACACGCATGAGCCGTCCCTCGGCGAGGTCGCGCCCGGCGAGGCGCGGGTCCGCCAGCACGATGCCGGCGCCGGCCACCGCCGCCTGGATGGCGAGATCATCGGTCTCGAAGGTCATGAGCGAAACGGCCGGCGGCCACGCGACGCGCTGCGCCTGCGCCCAGGCGCGCCAGTCCCACCAGGTCGGCGTCGCGCCGAGAAGGCGCGCCCGCCGCAGGAGCCGAGCCGGTCGAAGATCGGCGCCGAGCAGCTCGACCGTCTGCGAGGAGGCCAGCGGCTCGGCTTCGTCCCGGAGAAGCACATGGGCGCGCTCCGCCGGCGCCTCTCGCGTGTAGGACAGGACGAGGTCAACCTGATCGGTCACCGCGGTGCCGGTGGTCTCGGCGACGCTCAAGACGATTTCCATGCCCGGATGGGCGCGCTCAAAGGCGCCGATGCGCGGCAGCAGGATCCGCGCCGCGAGCGTGGTAACGGCCTTGATGCGCAGGGTTCGTCTTGGCCCCAAGTGCACCGCGGAGCCCGCTCCGACGTTTTCCTTCGCGACTTCGAGCGATGCGCTGATCGCGTCGAGAGCGCTCGTGAGAGCCACGGAGAGCTCGGCGCCGGCCTCCGTGAGCTTCAATCCGCGTCCCGACCTGACGAACAACGCACCTCCGACGAGCGTCTCGAGATCGCCGACCTTTCGGCTGATGGCGCTGTCTGTGACGCCCAGCTCCCGGGCCGCCTCCTTGATGCTGCCGCGGCGCGCGGCGACCTCGAAGGCACGGAGCGCCGAGAGCGGAAGCAGGCGACGCCTCATGCTTGAGCCCTTCTCAATTTGCAGCCGTACTATTACTCAAAAGTCGTTCAAACTCAATTTGTGCAATTAATGATGAACCGCTCGCGCGGCTCGCGCATCGTCGCCGGCGTTCGAGCACTGGAGGAACTCGAGATGACGACCCTGCTCATCTCCACGTGGTCGGGCCGGAGCGACCGGAGGCGAAGGTCTCGACGGCCGAGCGCGAATCCGTTGCCGCCGACCTCGCCGGCGCGCTGCCCGGCGCCGTCCTGATGGCCCAGCATGAGAACGCCGCCAATCCGTCCGGCTACGACGAAACTCTGGCCGTGGACCTGCTCGCGCAGCTCGGTCCGGTGGACGCGGTGGCGGGGGCGGTCGGCACGGGCGGCTCCCTGTGCGGCCTTGCACGCGGCCTTCGCCGTCGCGGATCAACCGCTCGGGTGATCGGCGTCGAGCCGCGAGGCTCGATCGTCTTCGGCGGCTCCGGCGCTCCCTTCTACCAGTCGGGGACGGGCGTTCCGCCCGGGGTGCCGCTCGGCGACATCGTCGATTTCAGCCTGATCGACGAGGGCTGCACGGTGTCGGACGTCGCCGCGTTCAACACCTGCCGGTTCCTCGCAAGGCGCTTCGCGTTGCTGATCGGCGGTTCCGCCGGCGGCGTCGTCTACGCGGCGGCGGAGCGCCTCAGCCGCCTTCACGGACGCGGCCTCATGGTGGCGATCGTGGGCGACGGCGGCGAGCGCTATCTCGACACAGTCTTCGACGACGACTGGATGAGCGCCCGCGGGCTGCTCTCGACGACGGTCGAGACGGACCTCGCGACGGTCCTCGCCCCCGTGCGGCGCGAGGAGAGCGCCGATGTCGCAGCTTGACGGTCGATCGACGCCGGCGGCGCTCGCGGCGACACTGCGCCTCGCAGTGCCCTTGATGATCGCCCAGGTGGCGACCGTCGCTCTGGCGCTGATCGACACGATCACCTTCGGTTATCTGGGCACGCAGGCCCTCGCTGGAGGAGGGCTCGGCGCCTCGATCTTCTCGCTCGTGAACATCACCTGCGTCGGCGTGCTGATGGCTACCGGCAACATCGTCGCCTTTGCGCACGGTGCCGGCCGGCCCGACGAGGTGCGCGCGGCCGTGGCGGGAGGGGCCGTCGTCGCGCTGGGGCTCGGTCTCGCGACGATGCTCGTCGCCTTGCGCGCGGGGGAAGCCGCGCTGCGCGCGACGGGGCAGGCGCCCGCCGTCGCGGCGACAGCGGCGATCTACCTGTCCTGGGCATCCCTGGGGCTCGTGCCGAGCCTCCTCCTGACGGTGCTGCGCGGCTTGACAGTCGGGCTCGGCCGCCCCGGCCCGATTACCGCGATCACCATCGCCGCCGTCGCAACGAAGTCTCTCTTGAACATGCCCCTGATCTGGCTGACGGTCGGCATGGACGACGCGCAGCGCGCCGGCTTCGGCGCCGCCTGGACGGGCGCGGCGACGGCCGCCACCTACTTGGTTATGGCGGGTGCGGCCTGGGTGTGGTGCCGCAAGCGATTGCCCGAGATGCTGCCGCGCCGCAGCGCCCGGCCGTGGCGCGTACCGCGCACGAGCGAGACGCTGCGGCTCGGGCTGCCGATCGGACTGACCTACGGCGTCGAAGCCGGGCTGTTCACGATGGTCGCCTTGATCGTCGGGCGCTCCGGGGAGATCGCGCTCGCCGCGCATACGATCGGCAATCAACTCGTCTACGTCGCGTTCATGGTCATCGTCGGGCTCTCGCATGCGGCGTCCGTCCGTGTCGGCCAAGCCGCGGGCGCCGGCAATCTCGCCGAGGCGCGCCGCCGCGGACGCGAGGCGCTGCTTCTCACCATCACCGTGACGAGCGTGACCGCGGCTGTGTTCGCCGGGTTCGGCGAGCCCCTCGCGGCGATGTTCGTCGGCCGCGCCGACGACGCCAGCCAGGACGTGGTCGCGCTGGCGGGCACCCTCCTTCTGATCGCCGCCGCCTTCCAGTGGGCCGACGGAGCGCAGAACGTGGCCATGGGCGCCTTGCGCGGTCTCAAGGATTCGCGCGCCACGGCCATCGTCGCGATCGTTGCCTATTGGGGCGTCGGCATCCCGGCGGCGTGGTGGCTCGCGGCGGATCACGGCGCCGTCGGTGCGTGGTGGGGCTTGTGTATCGGTCTATACACCGCAGCGGCGCTGATGCTGCTCCGCTTCGAGCGCGTCACGGGGATCACCGAAACCGCCGCCGAGCCTGCGGCGGGCGCCTGACGCATCGGGTAGGGAACGGCCAAGGAGGACCCGCATGACGACGAGCATTCCGATACTCCCCGTTGACACCCTTAGGCCCACCGAGGAGACCGAGCCTGACCACGTGCTCGCGGTCGCGGAGGCCATCCTGCGCGCGGGCGTCTGGACGGACCCGATCCTCGTCGAGTGCGAGGCACGCGCCGTCCTGGACGGGCATCATCGGCTCGCCGCCGCGTACCGGCTCGGCCTCGGCGCGATCCCGGCGCATCTCGTCGGCTATGGCGCCGTGACTCTCACCTCGCGGCGCCCCGATCAGGTCGTCACGCCCGCCGAGGTGCTGGCCCGAGCCCGCAGCGGGCGGCTTTATCCTCCCAAGACGACGCGCCACGACGCTCTGGTGGCTCTCACCGCGCCGACCGCCGTTCCGTTAGCGCAGCTGCGCGGCGTCGCGCGTTTCGGCGATCACGTCCGCTGGATCTGGAAAGCCGGCGACCCCGTTCCCGACCGTGAGGCGCGCCGCTACGCCGCCGCATGACCATCGAGTGCCACGGCACATAAAAGCCCGCCGGGAGGTCTCCCTCCCGGCGGGCTCTACGATGTCTCGCCGTGCTAAGCACCGAGGTGCTCACGCGTGAGGCCAGTCAGAAGTCCGAAGACCTCAGCGGGCAGCCCCGGCGAGGTGACAGCGCTGACAAAGAGACACTGGACCACCTCCTTTCGCTTGTTTCGACTTCGACCAAGATAGGCGGCGAACCCTCGCGAGAAAAGGGGGAGATCGCGCCCGTCCGCACGAAAATTGGGCAGGCCGCGCCCGCAGCGTCAGCCGATCGGGCGCTCGTCGGCGATCACCTTGCCGTCCTCGGGCAGGCTGCCGGGAGCGACGAGGGCGACCTCGCCGCGCAGCTTCAGCACCGCGCGCACCGTGTCCTCGAGCGCCTGCTTCAGCGCCGGCGTGGCCGTGCCGGTCTCGGCGTCGAGGGTCATCGCGTCGCTCTCGCCGACGCGGCGCACGACGAGGCGGGCCCGGCCGATCTCAGGGTGACGGCGGGCGATCTCGGCGACCTGCTCGGGGCGCACGAACATGCCCTTGACCTTGGTGGTCTGGTCGGCGCGGCCCATCCAGCCCTTGATGCGCAGGCCCGTACGCCCGCACGGGCTCGGCGCGACGAGCGCCGCGGTGAGGTCGCCGAGCGCGAGGCGGATGACGGGGTGGCGCGGCTCGAGCGTGGTCACCACCACCTCGCCGACCTCGCCCGGCGCAACCGGCGCGCCGTCCGGCCCGACGATCTCGAGGATGAGGTCCTCATTGACCATCATCCCCTCCCCGGCCTCGGTCTCGTAGGCGACGAAGCCGACGTCGGCGGTGGCGTAAGCCTGGCGGGCGACGATGCCGCGCGAGGCGAGCTCGTCCTGCAGCGATTTCGGGAAGGCGGCGCCGGAGACCGCCGCCTTGCGGATCGAGGAGGCGTCGCGCCCCTTCTCGGCGGCGGCGTCGAGCAGGATCTTGAGGAAGTCCGGCGTGCCGGCATAGGCGACGGGGCGCAGCGTCTCGACGAGGTCGAGCTGCGCCTCGGTGTTGCCGGGGCCGGCCGGGATCACGGAGCAGCCGAGCGCGCGGGCACCCGAGTCCATGATGAAGCCGCCCGGCGTCAGGTGATAGGAGAAGGTGTTGAGCACGATGTCGCCCGGTCGCAGGCCGATGGCATGCAGGCCGCGGGCGGCGCGCCACGGGTCGGACCCCGCCCCTTCCGGCTCGTAGATCGGCCCCGGCGAGGTGAACAGGTGCGGCAGGCCGCTGGTGCCGTCGGGCAGGAAGCCGCCGAAGGGCGGGCTCTCCCTCTGCAGGCGCGGCAGGTCGGACTTGCGCATCACCGGCAGCCGCGCCAGCGCGGCGCGGCTCGTCACCGCGGCGGGGTCCACGTCGCCGAGGTGCTTGCGCCATCCCGGCGCGCGCAGGGCGGCCTCGAGCACCGCTGGCAGCCGCGCGAACAGGTCGCCCTCCCGCGCGGCGTGGTCCTGCGTGTCGCGCGCGTCGTAGAACTCGCTCATCGGCGTCTCCTCGAAGTCTCGTGATTGGCGCCCATAAGAGCGGCGCGGGCGACGATCCGCAAGGCGCCCGCCACGAGCGAGCCCCGCCCTCAGCCCCAGAGCGCGCGCTCTGGCGGATGCACCAGCGATCCGTCGAAGCGCAGGGCGTGCTCGCGGTCCCGCGCCAGCAGCAGCGGGCCGTCGAGGTCGACGAAGCGCGCCCGCGGCGCGAGCAGCATCGCCGGCGCCATCGCGAGAGAGGTCGCCAGCATGCAGCCGACGAAGATCCCCATCCCGCGCGCCTGCGCGGACTCCGCGAGCGCGAGCGCCTCGGTGAGGCCGCCGGTCTTGTCGAGCTTGATGTTGACGAGGTCGTAGAGCCCGTCGAGCCGCGCGAGGCTGCCGCGGTCGTGGGCGCTCTCGTCGGCGCACAGGGGCACGGGCCGGTCGATGCCGCGCAGCGCCTCGTCCACCGAGGCGTGGAGCGGCTGCTCGACGAGGGCGAAGCCGGCATCGGCGCAGGCGGCCATCAGCCCGGGCAGCGTCTCGACGCTCCAGCCCTCGTTGGCGTCGGCGATCAGCGTCGCCTCCGGCGCGCCGCGGCGCACGGCGGCGATGCGGTCGCGGTCGCCGTCGGGCGCGCCGAGCTTGATCTTCAGGATCGGGCGCGCGGACGCCTTGGCGGCGGCTTCCTCCATCGCCTCGGACGTGTCGAGCGAGATCGTGTAGGCCGTCGTCGCCGGACGCAGCCGGTCGACGCCCGCGGTGACGGCGGCGGGCACGCCGGAGCGTTTCGCGTCGAGGTCCCACAGCGCGCAGTCCACGGCGTTGCGCGCCGCGCCTGCCGGCAGCGCCTCCTGGAGCGCCTCGCGGCTCATGCCGGCTTCCAGCGCCGCGCGGATCGACTCGATCTGCGCGATCACGCTCTCGACGCTCTCGCCGTAGCGGGCGTAGGGCACGCATTCGCCGCGTCCGAGCGCGCCGTCCTGCCCGATCGTGACGAGGACGACGACAGCCTCCGTACGCGAGCCGCGGGAGATGGTGAATCGGCCGGCGATCGGGAAGGATTCGGCCGCGACGGTGAGGCTTCGGTGCATCATGCACCAGGAATAGACCGAGCGGCCTCGACCGGGAAGCCCGACCGCGCTATCACCCGTGCATCATGCGTATTGGCGATTGACGGGTCGAGCCACGTGTCCGCGACCGACGCGCCCCAGGCGACGGCTCCCGAGGAGGAGCGCCGGCCGGCTCCGCAGGCGGACGCCGCGGAGGGGACGCTCGCCCTCTCGGGAGACTGGACGGCGGCCTTCGGCGCGGCGCTCGAGCGCGCGGCGCAGGCCCTCGTCGAGACCGCGCGCGGCAAGGACGCGCCGACGCTCGACCTCTCCGGCGTGACCCGCCTCGACACCGCCGGCGCCGTGGCGATCGAGCGCGCCCGCCGCGCGCTCACCGCCGCGGGCCGCGAGCCGCGCATCCGCGGCGCCGCGACCGCGCACGCCGCGCTCCTCGACGAGGTGTCCCGCGCCGGGCTCGAGCTTCCCGACCGGCCGCGCACCTCGCCCTTCGTCGATTTCCTCGTCGACGTCGGCCGGGTGATGGTCGAGGCGGGGCGCGACCTCGTCTCGGGCATCGTCTTCCTGGGCGAGGTGATGGCCGCGGCGGCGCGGGTCGTGCTGCGTCCCTGGACGTTCCGCGGGACGGCGCTCGTCAACCAGATCGACCAGATCGCCCTGCGCGGCCTGCCGATCATCCTGCTGATCTCCTTCGTCGTCGGCGCGATCATCGCCCAGCAGGGCATCTTCCAGCTGCGCCAGTTCGGCGCGGCGACCTTCGCCGTCGACCTGATCGGCATCCTCGTGCTGCGCGAGCTGGGCGTGCTGCTCTCCGCCATCATGGTCGCCGGCCGCTCGGGCTCCGCCTTCACGGCGGAGATCGGCGCGATGAAGATGCGCGAGGAGATCGATGCGCTGCGGGTGATGGGGCTCGACCCGATCGAGGTGCTGGTCGTGCCGCGGCTGCTCGGGCTCGTCATCAGCCTGCCGCTCCTGGCCTTCTGCGCCTCGATATCGGCCATCGTCGGCGGAGGCCTCGTCGCCTGGGTCTACGGCGACGTCGCGCCGGACGTGTTCGTGGCGCGGCTGCGCGAGGCGATCGACCTCTCGACCTTCCTCGTCGGGCTGATCAAGGCGCCGTTCATGGCGCTCATCATCGGCGTGATCGCCTGCATCGAGGGGCTCGCCGTCAAGGGCTCGGCCGAGTCGCTCGGCCAGCACGTCACCGCCTCGGTGGTCAAGGCGATCTTCATGGTCATCGTGCTCGACGGCCTGTTCGCCATGTTCTTCGCCGCCGTGGACTTCTGAGGCCATGGACGAGCCCCGCCGCATCGACGACCTCGCCCCCTCGCCGGAAGGCCGCGAGCGCATCATCCGCGTGCGCGGGCTCGAGGTCGGCTTCGGCGAGAAGACGATCTTCAAGGATCTCGATCTCGACGTCTTCCGCGGCGAGATCCTCGGCTTCGTCGGCGGGTCCGGCACGGGCAAGTCCGTCCTCACCCGCGCGATCCTCGGCCTCCTGCCGACGCGCGCGGGCTCGATCGACATCTTCGGGCGCGACCGCAGGGGCCTCTCCGCGCGCGATCGCCGCGAGATGGAGACGCGCTGGGGCGTGCTGTTCCAGAACGGCGCGCTGTTCTCCGGCCTCACGGTCAAGCAGAACGTGCAGATGCCGATGCGCGAGCATCGGGACCTGAGCCAGGCGATGATGGACGACCTCGCCATGCTCAAGATCGAGATGGTCGGCCTGAAGCCGGACGCGGCGGACAAGTTCCCCTCCGAGCTCTCGGGGGGCATGATCAAGCGCGCGGCGCTGGCCCGGGCGCTCGCGCTCGATCCGGACATCGTCTTCCTGGACGAGCCGACCTCGGGTCTCGACCCGATCGGCGCCGCCGACTTCGACGACCTGATCGTCACCTTGCGCGACACGCTGGGGCTGACCGTGTACATGGTCACCCACGACCTCGACAGCCTGTTCACGGTCTGCGACCGCATCGCGGCGCTCGCCGAGCAGCGTGTGATCGCGGAGGGGCCGATCGAGACCATGCTCGCCTCGGAGCACCCCTGGCTGAGATCCTACTTCCACGGCAAGCGCGCGCGCGCGGCCGCGACCGAGAGCGCGTGAGGGACAAGCATGGAAACGCGTGCCAACTACGCCGTCATCGGGCTCTTCACCCTCCTCGTCGTCGCCGCGGCGTTCCTGTTCGTGTACTGGTTCGCGGTCAGCGAGAGCGCCGGCGAGCGGGCGGAGATCGACATCGTCTTCGAGGGCTCGGTGGCGGGGCTCTCGCGGGGCGCGTCGGTGAACTTCAACGGCATCCGCGTGGGCGAGGTCACCAACCTGGCGATCTCGGAGGAGCGCCCGAGCCTGGTCGTCGCCCGCGTCACGGTCGACCCGACCGTGCCCCTGCGGCAGGACACGACGGCGCGGCTCGAGTTCCAGGGCCTCACGGGCATCGCCTCGGTCGCGCTCTCCGGCGGCAGCCGCGAGGCCGAGTCCCTCCTGCCGCATCCGGAGCCCGGGCGGCCCACCATCGTCGCCGAGCCCTCCGACTTCCAGGACCTGATCGAGAGCGCCCGCAACATCGCCCGGCGCGCTTCCGACGTGTTCGACCGCTTCGACGAGCTGGTCGCCGAGAACGACCAGGCCATCGCCTCCACGGTGCAGAACGTCGAGGCGTTCTCGCGGGCGCTGGCGGAGAACGCACCGGCGATCGACCGCTTCCTGGAGCAGGTCGGCGAGGCGGCGGGCCGCATCGGGCCGCTGGCGGATTCGCTCGACGAGCTGTCGCGCAACGTCAACGACATCGTCGCCGCTGTGGATTCCGAGAGCGTGGCGCGCTCGGTCGCGAACGTCGAGACCTTCACGCAGACGCTGGCGAATTCCGAGGCGCAGGTGGCGCAGGCCTTCGAGGACGCCGCCGCCCTCGTGTCGCGCCTCAGCGAGACCGCCACGGGTGTCGAGGCGACCGTCGCGGACGTGCGCGCCTTCGTCGCGGCGCTGGACGCCGAGGCGCTGGACGCCACGGTCGGCAACGTGCGCGCCTTCTCGCAGACGCTCGCGAACAACCGCGAGACGGTGGCGTCCGTGATCGAGGACGCGGCGAGCCTCACGGACACGCTCGCGCGCTCCTCCCAGCGGCTCGACGCCACGCTCGCCAACGTCGAGGGCGTGTCGCAGACCGTCGCCGCCAACCGCGAGAACATCGACCGCGTGCTCGGCCAGGCGGCCGAGCTGACGACGCGCCTCACCGCAGCCTCCGAGACGCTGCAGGGGACGCTCGACGGCATCGACGGGCTCGTCGCCTCCGTCGACCCGGCGCGGGTCGAGACCACGCTGGCCAATGTCGAGGCGTTCTCGCAGACGTTGGCGGAGAACCGGGGCGAGGTGGAGGCGGTGATCGCCAATGCCCGCTCGCTGACACAGACGCTCGAGGCGACCGCCCAGCGCCTCGACGGCACCGTCGGGCGGGTCGATACGCTCGTCGCCGCCGTCGACCCGCAGACCGTGAGCGCCACGCTCGAGAACGCCCGCGTCTTCTCGCAGGCGCTGGCCGACACCCGCGAGGATCTCGTGGCCACGCTGGACGAGGCGCGGGCGATCGCCGCCGCCATCGACCCGGCGGTGGTGCAATCGACGCTCGGCAACGTCGAGGGCTTCTCGCAGACGCTGGCGGCCAACCGCGAATCGGTCGACCGGGTCATCGCCAACGCCGAGGGCCTGACGCAGACGCTGGCCGCCACCTCGACCCGCCTCGACGGCGCCATAGACCGGGTCGACGCACTCGTCGGCGCGGTCGACCCCGCGGCCGTCTCGCAGACGGTGGAGAACGCCCGCGCCTTCTCGCAGACGCTCGCCGACAATCGCGAATCCGTGACGCTGGCGCTCGAGGAGATCGGCCGTATCGCGCAGGCCATCGACTCGGAACGGATCGAGCGCGTGATCGCCAACGTCGAGAGCTTCTCTCGGACGCTGGACGCCAACACCGAGGAGGTCGATCAGGTGATCGCCAACGCGGTCTCGATCTCCGAGCAGCTCGAGGCGTCGGCCGGGCGCGTCGACCGCGTCCTGCAGGCGGCGGAGGACTTCCTCGGCACCGCCGCGGGCGACGAGGGCGACGCCTTGTTCGACGAGATCCGCGAGGCGGCGTCGGCCATCCGCGTGCTCGCCGAGAATCTCGACGCGCGCACCCAGACCCTGACCGACAACATCGGCAGCTTGACGGGGACGGGTCTGCAGGAGGTGCGGGGGCTGGCCGAGGAGGGCCGGCGGACGCTCGACGACATCGGCCGCGCGGTGCGCTCACTCGAGCGCGACCCGTCGCAAGTGATCTTCGGCGGCGACGGCGGCGGGGGCGTACGCGAATACCAGGGGCGGCGTTGACGCGCCGGCAGGGTTCGTATTCGGATGGCGGCGAGTTTTCGGGGGGCGTGAGTCGATGAGCGGAACACGACACGAGGGACGAGGGCGCATCCTGGCCGCCGCGCTGGCGCTGAGCTCCGTGGCCCTGCTCGGCGGGTGCGCCTCCGCGCCCGCGCTCGTGACCTACGGGCTCGCCGCGCCAGTGGAGCGCATCTCGGCGCCGATGCGGCTGCCGGGCCTCGTCCTGGTGGTCGAACCCTCGGCCATCGAGCTCTATTCCACCGAGCGCGTCGTCGTGCGCGAGCCCGACGGGGCGCTGTCCTATCTGCCGGGCGTGCAATACGCCGACCAGCTCCCCGCCCTCGTTCAGACCCGGCTCGTCGAGACCTTCGAGAACGCGAGCCGGCTCGGAGGGGTCGCCCGTCCGGGCGACCGGGTGACGCCGGACTGGCAGCTCAACTCGTCGATCCGCACGTTCTGGGTCGACGTCGAGACGAACCTCGCCGTCGTCGAGATCGCCGTGCGCGCCGTCTCCGAGGCGAACGGGCGCGTCGGCGCGGCGCGGGTGTTCACGGCCCGGGTGCCGGTGGCGGCGATCGAGGGTCGCGCGGCGATGCAAGGGCTCGAGGCGGCGCTCGCCGAGGTGATGCTCGAGATCGTCCGCTTCGCCGGCACCGGCGGCGGCAACGCCTGACGACCGTCAGCCCGGGAGCCGAACCGCCGCGCGCAGGCCACCCAGGGGGGCGTCCTCGAGCGCGATGTCTCCGCCATGGGCGCGGGCGATGTCGCGGGCGATGGGCAGGCCCAGCCCGGAGCCGCCCTCGTCCTGGTTGCGCGCCTCGTCGAGCCGGACGAAAGGCTTGAACACCTCGTCGCGCAGCTCCGGCGGGATGCCGGGCCCGTCGTCGTCGACCGTGATGGTCAGCCAGCGGCCCTCGTGCACCGCACGCACCGCGATCGTGTCGCCGTGGCGCGCGGCGTTGGCGACGAGGTTGTTGAGCATGCGCCGGAACGCGTCCGGGCGCACGATGATGCCCGTGTCCCCCTCGACCGTGAGCGAGACCGGATGCCCCTGACGGCGGGCGTCGGCGATCACCTCCTCGAGCAGCGACGAGAGGTCGACCTCGACCGCGATCTCCCCCGCGTCGCCGCGGGCGAAGGCGAGATAGCCCTCGAGCATGCGCGTCATCTCGTCGACGTCGCGGCGCAGGTCCTCGACGTCGGGGGCGTCCATCAGCGCGAGCGAGAGCTTGAATCGGGTGAGGATGGTGCGCAGGTCGTGCGACACGCCGTTCAGCATCGTCGTGCGCTGCTCGCGGGCGCGCTCGATGCGCCGCTTCATCTCGATGAAGGCGTGCCCGGCCTGGCGCACCTCGCGTGCGCCGCGCGGGCGGAAGTCCGTCTCGCGACCCTTGCCGTAGCTCTCGGCCGCGTCCGCCAGGGTCAGGATCGGGCGGATCTGGTTGCGCAGGAACAGGATGGCGATCGCCATCAGCACCAGCGACGAGCCGATCATCCACAGGAGGAAGATGTGCGAGTTCGAGGCGTAGGCCTGGCTGCGGCGCGCCACGACGCGCAGCACCGCATTGTCGAGCTTGATCCGGATCTCGATCAGGTTCGAGCGTCCGAGCGTATCGATCCAGAAGGGGCGGGCGATCTGGCGGGCGATCTGCTCGGAGAGGGCGGCGTCGAGGATCGAGAAGAAGGGTTTCGGGCCCGGCGGCGGCAGGTCGACGCCGCGCAGGATCTCGACGTCGAGCCCCAACCGCTGGGTGGCGATGCGGCGCAGCGTGCGGCCCTCCTCGTCCTGCGGATAGGTCTCCCAGACGTCGATCAGCGCGGCGATGTCGGCGGTGACGGCCGAGGAGAGGCGCATCGTCACCGTCTGCCAGTGCCGCTCCATGAAGACGTAGGCGATGATCGACTGGAGCAGCACGATCGGCACGATGACGATGATCAGCGAGCGGGCATAGAGGCCCTTGGGCATCATCGAGCCGAGCCAGCGGGCGCCGCGGCCGTAGACGCGCCCCGACGCCGCCAGCGGCGTCCGCAGCGCGCCGAGCGACCGGCGCAGGGCGTTCGGCCGAGGCGTCGTCTCGCGCGGGGCGGCGCCGGCGCCGTCCATCCCGCTCACCGCTCCGCGACGAGCCGGTAGCCGACCCCGCGCACGGTCTGCAGGACGAGGGGGTTCGCCGGGTCGATCTCGATCTTGCGGCGCAGGCGGTTGATCTGGACGTCGACCGTGCGCTCATTCAGCGCCGCGCCGGCGCCGGAGAGGTCCTCGCGGAGTACGTTCTCGTTGGCGCGCGCGCCGAGGATCGTCAGGATCTCCCGCTCGCGCTCGGTGAGGCGCACCGCCTCCTCGCCGCGCCGCAGCTCGCCTCGGTCGAGCCGGAAGACGAAGGGACCGAAGCGCAGCTCGTCCCCGGGAGCGGGCTCGCCGGCGGCTCCCGCCGGCGCCGCCCGCTTGAGGATGTTGCCGAGCCGCAGCACCAGCTCGCGGGGCTCGAAGGGCTTGGGCAGGTAGTCGTCCGCGCCGATCTCGAGGCCGGTGATGCGATCCTTCGCGTCGGCGCGGGCGGTCAGCATCAGGATCGGCGTGTCGGCGATCGCGCGCACGGCGCGGGCGTACTCGAAGCCGGTCTCGCCGGGCATCATCACGTCGAGCACCAGCGCGTCGAAGACGAAGTGCTCCGACTTCGCCCGCGCCTCGGCGGCGCTCGCCGCCACGGTGACGCGAAAGCCGTTCTCGGCGAGGTACTTCGAGATCAGGTCGCGCAGGCGTCGGTCGTCGTCGACGACGAGCACGTGCGGGGCGTGGTCGGGGACCTCGATGCGGGCCTCGCCGGCGGGTGCGGCGTCGATCCCCTGCGCGTTCGTCATGTCGCCTCTCCGGGGCCACCCACCCGCCGCGCCACGGCGGCGCGCGCATCGGGGTCGATCATCGCGAGCAGGAAGTCGACCACCGCCGCCCGGCCCTCGGGCGGCGTATCGGCGAGCGCTCGGCCGATCCGGCGCGTCTGCAGCCGCGCCAGGCTGAGCGCCAGCACCGCGCCGGCCTGCGTGACGAAGAGCAGGCGCTGGCGACGGTCCGCCGTCCCGGGGCGGGCCTCGACGAAGCCCTTCTCGATCAGCTCCTTGAGCACGCGGTTCAAGCTCTGCTTCGTGATCCTCAGGATCTCCAGGAGTTCGGCGATCGTGAGGCCGGGATTGCGCGCGACGAAATGCAGGACGCGATGATGCGCCCGTCCGAAACCGTAGTCGTCGAGGATGCGGTCCGGATCGCCGACGAAATCGCGATAGGCGAAGAAGAACAGTTCCATCAGGTCGTAGGCCGGCAGCTCCGGATCGGCGTCCGCGGCCTCCCGTGCATGGGCGCGCGCCGCGTCGCGGACACGGGCGGCGGCCGTGCCCTCGTCTCCGTCTCGCCCGGTGGCCGCACGAGCCGGAGGGCCGTCGGCGGTAGGGGCGGTCTCGTCTGCGGTCCTGGCGGTGGCCTCGGTCACGTCGGAAATTTTCCTCGTCCGGTTATGTCAGCCTTGTTGACATATCTCAGGCGGATTGTTACTCGTCAAGCCGGATCGACGAAATGATCGATCGTTCTGGGCTCCGTATCGGCAATGCCGTGTCTCAGAGCACGCGCATCGCGACATGGAGCCTCCTCGCCGCGCAAAGGCCCGCATTTCAAGGAGAAGCGGTCTCATGTCCCCACTGCCCTTCGATCAACGGGACGGTCTGATCTGGCTCGACGGCGCGCTCGTGCCGTGGGCCGAGGCCAAGCTGCATGTGCTCTCTCACGGGCTGCACTACGGCTCCTCCGTATTCGAAGGCGAGCGAGCCTACGGCGGCATGATCTTCAAGTCGACCGAGCATTCCGAGCGCCTGCGCCGCTCGGCCCAGGTGCTCGACTTCGAGATCCCCTACACGGTGGCGGAGATCGACGCGGCGAAGGAGCTCGTCCTCGCCGAGGCCGGCCTCGGGGACGCGTACCTGCGCCCCGTGGCGTGGCGCGGCTCGGAGATGATGGGCATCTCGGCGCAGGCGAACACGATCCATCTCGCCATCGCCGCGTGGGACTGGCCGAGCTACTTCGACCCGGCCGCGCGGCTCAAGGGCATCCGCCTCGACATGGCGGAGTACCGCCGGCCGGACCCGAGGACCGCGCCGTGCCATTCCAAGGCGGCGGGCCTGTACATGATCTGCACGATCTCGAAGCACGCTGCCGAGCGCAAGGGCTACGCGGACGCGCTGATGCTCGACTGGCAGGGCCGCGTGGCGGAGTGCACCGGCGCCAACGTGTTCTTCACCCGCGACGGGGCGATCCACACCCCGATCGCGGACTGCTTCCTCGACGGGATCACCCGCCGCACCGTGATCGACCTCGCCCGCCGGCGCGGCCTGGAGGTGATCGAGCGGCGGATCATGCCCGAGGAGCTGTCGACCTTCGACGAGTGCTTCATCACCGGCACCGCCGCGGAGGTGACGCCGGTCTCCGAGATCGGGCCGTACGGCTTCAAGCCCGGCGCCGTCACGCTGATGCTGATGGAGGACTACATGTCCGAGGTGCGCCCGAAGGCGAAGGCCGCCTGAGCCCGCGCCATCGGAACGCGTGGATGTGAGCGGTCGAGGCACGACCTCGGCCGTGCCCGAGGGTCACGACGAGGCTCACGAGTCGCGCTGGATCACCGCGCAGCCGATCCGGTCGCCCGCTCCGCCGATGGGCTGGGTGACCTGGTCGTCGCGGTCGGCGTGGATGATGAGCGCCGAGCCGTCCTCGTCGAACAGCGCCTGCTCGCCGTCGAAGGTGAGCAGCGCCGTGACGAACTCGGCCGCCGCAGCCCCGTTCTCGCCGACATAGATGCTCGACAGGTCGCCCGCTTCCGGCCCCTGCGGATGGAGATGGCCGTGCATCCGGCCCTGCGCGCTGATGTGCCCCTGCGACGCCTGGAAATCGGGCGCGTCCGAGCAGTCCGCCACCTGGTGGAAATGCGCCGCGTGCCAGCCGGTGGGCAGCATGCCCTCCTCGATGATGATGGTCCCGACGACGCCGTTCGGCCCGCCGCGCAGCGAGAGCGTGCCGATCTCGCTCCCCTCGGTGCCGAGGATCGGGGTCTCGTAGGTCTGGATCTCGCCTTCCTGGGCAATGCCGGGGCCGGCGGCGGCGAGCGCGGTGCCGGCGACGAGCGCGAACGTGGCGAGGCGCGTGCGGGTCATGCGGGTGCGGGTCATGGGGGTGCGGGTCATGGGGGTGCGGGTCATGGGGGTGCGGGTCATGGGGAGTCTCCTCCTGCGTTGAAACTCCCCGGAAACGGGACGCCGCCCGGGACGTTCCGCGCCACCCGGGAGGTTCCGAACGACTCGCGTCGCCAGATCCGCGGCGGCGTGCTACGACGCGCCGCACAGCCAGCCTGTCGCCCCGCCGAGGACCCATCGCCCCCGCCATGACCGCGCAACGCGCCGACGTCGCCCTCGTCGCGAGGGGCCATTTCGAGAGCCGCGCCAAGGCGCAGGCGGCGATCCGTGCCGGTCTCGTCACGGTGGACGGCGCGCCCGTGCGCAAGGCGTCGGACCCGATCCCGGACGGTGCCGCCATCGTCGCCGAGGCGCCCCACCCGTGGGTCTCCCGCGGCGGCGTGAAGCTCGCAGCCGCGCTCGACGCCTTCGCCGTCGACCCCGCCGGACAGGCCTGCCTCGACGTGGGCGCCTCCACGGGAGGCTTCACCGACGTGCTGCTCGCCCGCGGCGCACGCTCGGTCGTCGCGATCGACGTCGGCCGCGGCCAGCTTCATCCCCGCGTCGCCGCCGACCCGCGTGTCGACGCCCGCGAGGGCTGCGATGCTCGTGCCCTCGACCTCGCGGCGCTGCCGGACCCGGTGGCGCTGATCGTCTGCGACGTGAGCTTCGTCTCGCTGCGGATCGCGCTCGCGCCCGTCCTCGACCAGGCGGCGCCGGGCACCCGGCTCGTGGCGCTGGTCAAGCCGCAGTTCGAGGCCGGGCGCGCCGCGCTCGACCGGAACGGGATCGTGCGCGACGAGGCCACCCGCGCGCGCGTCCTCGCGGAGATCGCCGCATGGCTCGCGGAGCGCGGCTGGCGCGAGATCGGCCGCCTGCCCTCCCCCATCGCCGGCGGCGACGGTAATCGCGAGAGCCTGATCGGAGCCGTGCGTGAGTGAGCTGCGTCCCGGCGAGACCGATATCGTCACGGTCGAGATCGTCCGGCTCGGCGCCCGCGGCGACGGCGTCGCCGAGACGCCGCGCGGGCCGCTCTTCGTGCCCTACGCCCTTCCCGGCGAGCGGGTACGCGTCGCGCTCGGCGCCGGCGAGCGCGCGCGGCTCCTTTCGGTCGAGACGACGGCGGACGAGCGCGTGGTGCCCTTCTGCCCCTATTTCGGACGCTGCGGCGGTTGCCTGACGCAGCACGTCGCCCGCGACGCCGCCCTGGCCTGGAAACGCGACATCGTCACCGGCGCCCTCGCGAGCGCCGGCGTGGCGGCGGGCGAGATCGCGCCGACGATCGAGGCCCACGGCGCCGGGCGCAGGCGGCTGACCTTCCACGCGCGCTACCGCGAGGGCGCCGCGACGGTCGGCTTCATGGCGGCGCGCTCGCACGATCTCGTGGCGATCGACGCCTGCCCCGTGGCCGAGCCCGGCCTCGTCGGCGCGCCGAAGGCCGCGCACGTGCTCGCGCACCTCCTGCGCGGCAAGGCGAAACCCCTCGACATCCAGGTGACCCTCACCGAGGCCGGGCTCGACGTCGACCTGCGCGGCCACGGGCCGGTGGACGACGGCCTGCGGGCGAAGCTCGTCGGCGCCGCGGGACTGCTCGACCTCGCCCGGCTCTCGCTGCACGGCGAGGTCCTGGTCGCGCGTCGCCCGCCTCTGGTGCGGATGGGGACGGCCGCGGTGGCGATCCCGCCGGGAGGCTTCCTGCAGGCGACCGGGGCCGGCGAGGCGGCGCTCGCCGCGCTCGTGCTGGAGGCGGTCGGCAAGTCCCGACGCGTGCTCGACCTCTTCGCCGGTGCGGGCCCCTTCGCCATGCGCCTCGCCGCGCGCGCGTCCGTCCATGCGGTCGAGAGCGACGCGGCGGCGCTCGCCGCCCTCGATCGGGCCGCGCGCGAGACGCCGGGGCTGCGGCCGGTCACCACCGAGGCGCGCGACCTCTTCCGGCGCCCGCTGCTCTCCACCGAGCTCGCCCGCGCCGACGCCGTCGTCCTCGATCCGCCGCGGGCGGGGGCGCAGGCGCAGGCGGCGCGGCTCGCGGAGACGATGGTGGCGACGATCGCCTACGTCTCCTGCGACCCCGCCAGCTTCGCCCGCGACGCGGCGACCCTGACGGGCGCCGGCTACGCGCTCGAGCGGGTGACGCCCGTCGACCAGTTCGCCCACACGCCGCACGTCGAGCTCGTCGGCGTGTTCCGGGCGCCGCGCCGGCGGCGGTGACCTAGCGTCACGCGTCGGCCCGCTCCCGCGAAGGCTCCTGCGCCGGGACGCCCGCATCCGCCGGCGCGCCCTCGACGGCCTCCGCCTCGGCGGCCGGCTCCTCGGTCGGCGTCTCCTCGGTCGGCGGCTCTTCGGTCGGCGGCTCTTCGGGCTCGCCGAAGTCGAACTCCCCCTGCAGCTCCAGGAACTCCGCCTGCTCGGCCTGGACGGCGGCGGCCTCGATCGCCTCCATCGTCTCGGCGGCGTGCGCGTGCGAGACCGTCTGCCTGGTGTCGACGTGATCCTCGCCGCGCGGGTCGAGGGGCGAGGCGACGGGGGTCGTGCGCGGCAGCGTGCGGAACGGCATCTGCTGATCGGCCGGCACCGGCGCACGCGCCCGCAGGCGCCAGGTGGCGAAGGCGACGGAGACGATGCCGACCACGCCGGAGAAGACAAACAGGCCGGACGGCCCGATCTCCCCCATCACCGCCGCCGCGATCGGCGGGCCGACGGTCGCGCCGGCCGAATAGGTGAGCACCAGCCCGCCCGAGGCGCTGACGCGCTCCTCGCGCTCGAGGTGGTCGTTGGTGTGCGCGACGCACAGCGGATAGATCACGAAGCCGATGCCGCCGTAGAGGGCACCGACGACGACCATCGCCCACAGCCCGAGCGCCGGGGTCGGCAGCATCAGGAAAGAGACCACGACGCCGGCAGCCATGGTGCCGACGATGACGAGGCGCCGGTCGTAGCGGTCGGACAGCCGCCCGAGCGGCCATTGCAGCAGCACGCCGCCGAAGATGATGGCCGACATCAGGGTCGCGGTCTGCGACAGGTCGAGGCCCAGGCCCGAGGCGTAGATCGGCGCGAGCCCGTAGATGGCGCCGAGCATCACGCCGGAGGCGGCGCAGCCGAAGATGCCCAGGGGCGAGGCGACCCAGAGCCGCTTGAAGCTGAGCGAGGCGACGTTGAGGATCATCGGCGGCGCGCGCGGCGTCGTCGCCACCGGCAGGACGGCGAGGATGATCACGAACGCGATCAGCGAGAAGATCAGGTAGCCGCTCTCGTCGGGCACGGTCAGCACGAATTGCCCGCCGCCCTGCGCGAAATAGAGGCATGTCATGTAGACGGCGAGGATGGTCCCGCGATTCTCCGGCGTCGCCGAATCGTTGAGCCAGCTCTCGATGCAGACGAACAGGCCGGCGGCGCAGAAGCCCTGGGTCAGGCGGTAGAGCGCCCACAGCGGCTCGTCGACGACGAGCGGGTAGGCGAGCGTCGCCGCCGCCATGATCGCGGCGAAGGCCGCGAAGGCGCGCACGTGCCCCACGCGGGTGACGACGTGGAAGGCGAACAGCGCACCGAGCGTCAGGCCGAGGAAGTTCGCCGCCATGACGAGGCCGATGACGAGGGTGGAGGCGTCGGTCTCGCCCAGCCGCACGCTGACGACCGTGCCGAGGGGCCCCGATCCCGCCATCAGGAGGATCACGGCCAGGAGGAGCGCGAGGACGGGCTGGACGGTGCGGGCCATGGACGTGTCCGGGATGGGGAACGGTCGAGGTGGTGCGGCGAATCGGCTCTTCGAGGCTCGGCTCTACCGGGACGGTCGCCCCTGCAAGACCGGTCGGCGCGCGCTATCTGTCGAATACGGCGGTCGCGCGGCGCGGGCGCAGATCCCAGCGGGCCTTCGATGGGTACGCATCTTGCTTTGCTCACGGCCAAACCCTGCCGCGGCAGGGCGCTCGCCGCACGCCGCGGCCAGTTCACCGCATCCGGCTCAGCGCGGATAGGCGCGCCGTCCCGGCTCCGTCACACTGGCCTTCAGCGCCACGCGAGAACGAGTGCGCCGTGGAGCGAATCAAGGGGCGAGCCGCCATGTGGGACCCACGTGCGACCCGATGCCCGTCTATCCGCTGACGCATTCTCCCGGCAACCTTCGACAAGGCTCGGGGGTTAAAGTCAAGATGATGCCATGATGGGGCGAGCCAACATGTATCCGAACGACGACCTGTTCACCTCGTTCGCGCAGATGTACGATCAGCGGCGAGAGACCGAGATGTCCTTGATGGACTATCTCGAAGGTTGCAAGTCGGACCCGATGATGTATGCGAGCGCGCCCGAGCGCATCCTCGCTGCCATCGGCGAGCCGCAGATGGTGGACACGGCCAAGGATTCGCGTCTGGGCCGGATCTTCATGAATCGCACCATCCGCGTCTATCCGGCCTTCGAGGAATTCTACGGGATGGAGGAGACGATCGAGCGGATCGTCTCGTTCTTCCGGCACGCGGCGCAGGGGCTGGAGGAGCGCAAGCAGATCCTCTACCTGCTCGGCCCCGTCGGCGGCGGCAAGTCCTCGTTGGCCGAGCGGCTCAAGGCGCTGATGGAGGTGCACCCGATCTACGTGCTCAAGGCCGGGAGCGAGCTGAGCCCGGTGTTCGAGAGCCCGCTCGGCCTGTTCGATCCTGAACGCATGGGCGACATGATCGAGGATCGCTACGGCGTGCCCAGCCGGCGCCTGACGGGGCTGCTCAGCCCCTGGGCGCTGAAGCGGCTCGACGAGTTCGGTGGCGACATCTCGCGCTTCAAGGTCGTGAAGGTGAACCCCTCGCGGCTGCGCCAGATCGGCATCGCCAAGACCGAGCCCGGCGACGAGAACAACCAGGACATCTCGTCGCTCGTCGGCAAGGTCGACATCCGCAAGCTCGAGACGCTCTCGCAGAACGATCCGGACGCGTATTCCTACTCGGGCGGCCTCAACCGGGCGAACCAGGGCGTGCTCGAGTTCGTCGAGATGTTCAAGGCGCCGATCAAGATGCTCCACCCCCTGCTCACGGCGACGCAGGAGGGCAACTACGTCGGCACCGAGAACATCGGCGCGATCCCCTACCAGGGCATCATCCTCGCGCACTCCAACGAGGCGGAGTGGCAGACGTTCCGGGCCAACAAGAACAACGAGGCGTTCATCGACCGAATCTACGTGATCAAGGTGCCCTACTGCCTGCGGGTCACGGAGGAGCAGCGGATCTATGACAAGCTGATCCGCACCTCGGAGCTGGCCGAGGCGCCCTGCGCCCCCGGCACGCTCGACATGCTGGCGCGGTTCGCGGTGCTCTCACGCCTGCGCGAGCACGAGAACTCGAACCTCTACTCCAAGATGCGGGTCTACGACGGCGAGAGCCTCAAGGAGGTCGACCCGCGCGCCCGCTCGATCCAGGAGTACCGCGACGCGGCCGGCGTCGACGAGGGCATGGACGGGATCTCGACCCGCTTCGCGTTCAAGGTTCTGGCCGCCACCTTCAACCACGACACGATCGAGATCGCAGCCGACCCGGTGCACCTGATGTACGTGCTCGAGCAGACGGTGCGCCGCGAGCAGCTGCCCGACGAGACCGAGAAGCGCTACGTCGAGTTCATCAAGGCCGAGCTCGCGCCGCGCTACGCGGAGTTCATCGGCAACGAGATCCAGAAAGCCTACCTGGAGAGCTACCACGACTACGGCCAGAACCTGTTCGACCGCTACGTGGACTACGCGGACGCGTGGATCGAGGACCAGGACTTCAAGGATCCGGACACCGGCCAGCTGCTCAACCGCGAGCTCCTGAACCAGGAGCTGACCAAGATCGAGAAGCCCGCCGGGATCGCCAACCCGAAGGACTTCCGCAACGAGGTGGTGAAGTTCTCGCTCCGCTCGCGAGCGAGCCACGGGGGCAAGAACCCCTCCTGGACGTCGTACGAGAAGATTCGCGAGGTGATCGAGCGGAGGATGTTCAGCCAGGTGGAGGAGCTCCTGCCCGTGATCAGCTTCGGGTCGAAGAAGGACTCCGACACGGAGAAGAAGCATTCGGATTTCGTCGACCGCATGTCCGAGCGGGGCTACACCGATCGACAAGTACGACGCCTAGTGGAATGGTACATGCGCGTGAAGCAGGCGGGCTGAGGCGAGCCCGCGCGAAAGAGGCGCTTTGATGTATATCGTCGACCGTCGCCTGAACCCGGGCGGCAAGAGCCTCGCGAACCGACAGCGCTTCCTGCGCCGGGCGAAGGCGTTGGTGAAGCGTGCCGTGCGCGACTCGTCCAAGGAGCGCTCGATCCGAGACCTCGAGGCCGGAGGCGAGGTCTCGATCCCGGTCGACGGGGTGCGCGAGCCCCGGCTGCGGCGCTCCTCCGAAGGCGGGGTGCGGGACTATCTCCTCCCCGGCAACAAGGAGTACGTCCAGGGCGAGCGCATCCCGCGCCCGCCCCGCGGCGGCGGTGGCGGCGGGTCCCAGGGGTCGCCCGGCGGCGAGGGCGAGGACGACTTCCGCTTCGCCCTCACCCACGAGGAGTTCGTCGACCTGTTCCTCGAGGACCTGGAGCTGCCCGATCTCGCCAAGCGCAAGCTCGCGACGACAGAGCAGCTGAGCTGGCGGCGTGCCGGCTTCTCGGTGACGGGCTCGCCGGCGAACCTGGCGCTGACGCGGACCATGCGCAACTCGCTGTCGCGGCGCATCGCCCTGCGGCGGCCGCGGCCGGACGCGATCGCCGCGCTCGAGGCGGAGATCGAGGAGCTCGAGCGCACGCGCGACGACCCGATCCGGCTCGAGGAGGCGCGCGAGGAGCTCGCACGCATGAGGAAGCGCACCCGGGCGATCCCCTGGATCGACCCGATCGACCTGCGCTACCGCCGCTCGGAATCGACCCCGCGGCCGGTCGCCCAGGCGGTGATGTTCTGCCTCATGGACGTCTCCGGCTCGATGACGGAGCACATGAAGGACCTGGCCAAGCGCTTCTTCACGCTGCTCTACCTCTTCCTGAAGCGGCGCTACAAGCACGTGGAGATCGTCTTCATCCGCCACACCCACGAGGCGTCGGAGGTGGACGAGGAGACGTTCTTCTACTCCCCCGAGACCGGCGGCACGGTGGTCTCCACCGCCCTCGAGGAGATGATCCGGGTGATGCGCGAGCGCTACCGGCCCGAGGACTGGAACATCTACGCGGCCCAGGCTTCGGACGGCGACAACACCTCGTCGGACAACGCCAAGACGGCTGCGCTGCTGACGGAGGAGATCCTGCCGGCGTGCCAGTATTTCGCCTATCTCGAGGTCGGGCGGGAGGACGACAGCCCGATGGGCTTCGGCTACCGGCAGAGCGACCTGTGGCGCACCTACGACCTCGCGCGCACGGCCGGCGCGCAGATCGCCATGCGCAAGGTCCGCCACCGCAGGGACATCTACCCGGTCTTCCGCGAGCTCTTCGCCAAGAAGGGCGAGCAGAAGACCGCCTGACGCACGATCGCGGCGCGGGGTTTGCGCGACACGCGCGAGAAAGAGAGAGGCACGCGGATGAGCCTGGCGGACCTGACGACCCGCAAGACGGGGACCGCGCGGAGGGGCCTGCCCGACGGGCTCCTGTTCGAGGGCGCGGACTGGGACTTCGACACGATCCAGCGGGTGTTCGACGCCTGCGAGGACGTGGCGCTGAACGAGCTCGGGCTCGACGTCTATCCGAACCAGGTGGAGGTGATCACCGCCGAGCAGATGCTCGACGCGTATTCCTCCATCGGCATGCCGCTGTTCTACAAGCACTGGTCGTTCGGCAAGCACTTCGCCGCGCAGGAGGCGAGCTATCGCAAGGGCATGCGCGGGCTCGCCTACGAGATCGTCATCAACTCCAACCCGTGCATCTCCTACATCATGGAGGAGAACACGGCGACGATGCAGACGCTCGTCATCGCCCACGCCGCCTTCGGCCACAACCACTTCTTCAAGAACAACTACCTGTTCAAGCAGTGGACGGACGCGGACGGTATTCTCGACTACCTCGAGTTCGCCAAGGGCTTCATCTCGGACTGTGAGGAGCGCTACGGACACGGTCCCGTCGAGATGGTGCTCGACGCCGCCCACGCGCTGATGAGCCAGGCGGTGCACCGCTACCCGCGCAAGGTCCGCCCCGACCTGCGGACGGAGGAGAAGCGCGAGCGCGAGCGCCGGCTCCACGAGGAGCGGATGTACAACGACCTGTGGCGCACGGTGCCGACCAAGGACAAGGGCACGCCGGACGACGCGGAGCTGCTGCGCCGGCACGCGCTGCTGCAGCTGCCGCAGGAGAACATCCTCTACTTCCTGGAGAAGACCGCCCCCAAGCTCGCGCCGTGGCAGCGCGAGGCGCTGCGCATCGTGCGGCTGATCGCGCAGTACTTCTACCCGCAGGGCCAGACCAAGGTCATGAACGAGGGCTGCGCCACCTACGTGCACTACAAGATCATGACCCGCCTGCACGAGACCGGGCGGATCTCCGACGGGGCGATGCTGGAATTCCTGCGCTCGCACACGAACGTCGTCTACCAGCCGCAGTTCGACGAGCCGCATTACGGCGGCATCAATCCCTACGCCCTCGGCTTCGCCATGATGCAGGACATCGAGCGCATCTGCGAGAGCCCCACCGACGAGGACCGGGAGTGGTTCCCCGACATCGCCGGCCGGGGCGACCACATGGCGGTGCTGCGCGACGTCTGGGCGAACTACCGCGACGAGAGCTTCATCCTGCAATTCCTGTCGCCGCACCTGATGCGCAAGCTCAAGATGTTCCACGTCGTCGACGACGAGGACGAGCCCGACCTCGAGGTGCGCGCCATCCACGACGAGCGCGGCTATCGCAAGCTGCGCCGCGCGCTCGCCAGCCAGTACGACGTCGCGCATACCGACCCGGACATCCAGATCGTCGACGTCGACCTCGCCGGGGACCGGCGGCTGATCCTGCAGCATACGATGCTCAACCGCGTCGGGCTGGAGGACAGCGACACCCGCCGCACGCTGCAGCACCTCGCGGACCTGTGGGGCTACGACGTGCTGTTGCGCGAGGTCGACCCCGAGACGGAGATGGTCGTCAAGGAGCACACCGCCAGCGCCCGCCGCCGCTTCGTGTAGCGCGGCGGTTTCCTCCCGGCGATCTGCCGCCATGCCGGACGTGTATCGATCGCCTCCACGGGGTAGAGGGGAACGGGGTCGCCCGTGTCACGACGGGTGAGCCATGCCTTCTCGTGCCAGACCGCACCGACCGTGACCGTCGCCCGATGACCCTCTCCATCCGCACCGCCGGCCCCGCCGATCGCGAGACCTGCATCGCGCTGATCGACGCGCTCAACGCCCACGAGGCGACCCTCGTCGACGACAGGCTGACCACCCGCGCCGCCGCGCAGGCGGCCTATGCGGCGGCCGTGGACAAGGTGGCGCGCACCAAGGGGCGCATCCTCCTCGCCGAGGAGGAGGGCCACGCGATCGGCCTCCTCGTCTTCGTCGTCGACGAGGAGCACCCCTACGTGCGCGAGGACGTGCGGCGCTACGGCCAGGTGGCCGACCTGATCGTGGTGGAGGACGCCCGCGGGCGCGGCGTCGGCCGGGCGCTGCTGGCGCAGGCGGAGGCGCTCACCCGCGAGGCGGGCCTCAGGCGCCTCGCCATCGGCGCGCTCGCGGCCAACGCCGCCGCCCTCGACTCGTATCGACGGGCGGGCTTCGCCGACTACCTGACGATCCTGGTCAAGGACGTCTCCTGATCCGCGCGCCCGCCGGCGCCCGCCGGCGATCCGACCGCGTCGCCGCACTTGCCCTTCGCGCCCGCGGCCCTTAACTGAGGCGCCCGAGCCGTCACAGCCCAACGAGACATGCCTCCATGGTCGCCACGCCCGCCGAGAGCCGCCCGCTCGCGCCCCTACCCGGGGCGCGCGTCCTCATCGTCGAGGCGCGCTACTACGACGGCATCGCCGACGCGCTGCTGGAGGGCGCCCGCGCGGCTTGCGCCGAGGCCCGCACGGAGGCCGAGGTGCTCACCGTCGACGGCGCCCTCGAGATTCCCGCCTGCGTCGCCATCGCGCTCGACGCCGCCGAGGCCGCCGGCCGGCCCTACGCGGCCGTGGTGACCCTCGGCTGCGTGATCCGCGGCGAGACCGCGCATTTCGACATCGTCGCCTTCGAGAGCGCGCGGGCGCTGATGGACCTGTCCGTCGCCCGCAGGATCCCGCTCGGCAACGGCATCCTCACGGTGGAGGACGAGGCGCAGGCCTGGGCCCGCGCCCGGGTCTCGGAGATGGACAAGGGCGGGGGCGCCGCGCGCGCCGCGCTCGGGCTCGCCGCCGTCGCGCGGCGCCTGCGCGGGGAGGCCTGAGCCATGGCGGGTTCCAAGCCAAACCGCGCGGCCGCCCGCGCCGCCGCCCGCCTCGCCGCCGTGCAGGCGCTCTACCAGATGGACGTCTCCGGCAAGGGCGTGGTCGATGCGCTCGCCGAGTTCGAGGCCCATTGGATCGGCCGCGAGGTCGAGGGCGTCGAGGGCGCCCCCTCCGACCTCGACTTCTTCCGCGACATTCTCCAGGGCGTCGTGCGCGACCAGCGCGCCATCGACGTGAAGGTCGACACGGCGCTCGCCGAGAAGTGGCCCCTGAAGCGGGTCGAGGCGGTCCTGCGCGCCATCCTGCGCGCCGGCGCCTACGAGCTGATGTTCCGCCGGGACGTGCCCGCGCGGGTGGCCATTACCGAGTACGTCGACGTGGCGCACGGCTTCTACGGCGAGGACGAGCCGGGGATGGTCAACGCGGTGCTCGACGCCGTGGCGCACGACGTGCGGGCGGAGGAGTTCGCGAAGGGGCGGTGAGGGGTGTCATCCCGGACGCCGAAGGCGATCCGGGACCCAGAACCACAGGTGCCGTTCGAGCGGCGCGCCAGCGCCGTGGCGGGAACGGCCTCCGGCAGCGTTCGTGGACGCGCGCGCTGCCGCACACGCTGAGACACGTCGGCGGATCTGGGCCCCGGGCCCGCTCCGCGACCCGGGGTGACAGCGGATGTCATCCCGGACGCCGAAGGCGATCCGGGACCCGGAACCACAGGTGCCTGTCGAGCGGCGCGCCAGCGCCGTGGCGGGAACGGCCTCCGGCAGCGTTCGTGGACGCGCGCGCTGCCGCGCACGCTGAGACACACGTCGGCGGATCTGGGCCCCGGGCCCGCTCCGCGACCCGGGGTGACAGCGGATGTCATCCCGGACGCCGAAGGCGATCCGGGGCCCAGAACCACAGGTGCCTGTCGAGCGGCGCGCCAGCGCCGTGGCGGGGACGGCCTCCGGCGGCGGTTCGTGGACGCGCGCGCTGCCGCGCACGCTGAAAGAACCCTCGGCGGATCTGGGCCCCGGGCCCGCTCCGCGACCCGGGGTGACAGCGGGCGCTCCCTCACCCAGCCGCCGCGGCCCCCTCCCCCGCCGGCTCCACCACCCGCCGGTACAGCCGCCACGTCGCGTGCCCCAGCGCCGGGAGCACGATCAGGAGGCCGAGGAAGAACGGCACGATCGCCAGGATCAGCGTCGCCACGATGAAGGCGGCCCAGCCCAGCATCGGCTTGGGGTTCGTCACGACGGCCTTCACCGAGGTGATCATCGCCGTGATGAAGTCGACGTCGCGGTCGAGCAGCAGCGGGAACGAGACGACCGTCAGCGAGAACAGGGCGGCGGCCAGCACGGCGCCGACGACGTTGCCGACGACGAGGAACATCAGCCCCTCGGGCGTGGTGAACACCACGGTGAGGAACTCGCCCATCGAGGCGAACGACTGGAAGCCGAGGAAGATCGCCAGGAGCAGGCGCACCTGGTACATCCAGATGATCATGATGAACAGCGTCACGAAGGCCATCCAGCCGAGCTCGCGCTTCGACTGGCTGAAGACGACGCCGAGCACCGGGCCGAACGCGAGCGGCTCGCCGGTCTCGCGCCGGCGCGAGACCTCGTAGAGCCCAACCGCCACGAACGGGCCGATCAGCGCGAAGCCCGCCGCCAGCGGATAGGCGAGGTAGCCCATGCCCGAGTAGGCGGTGAGCAGCACGAGCGCGATGCCCGCGAACGCGTAGACCGCCCCGAAGAACAGCCCGAACTGCGGCGCGGCACGGAAGTCGCTCAGGCCCTCGGCGAGGGCGGCGCGGATGTCGTCGCGGGTGATCGCGCGCACCACCGGCTCGGCGCGCGGCGGCGCCTCCTCGGCGGCGCCCTGCCCGTCCTGCGGCGTCCCGGCGAAATCGGCGTCTGTCGTATCGGCCATGGCGGTCCCTCTGCCCTCGATTGCGTGTGCGTCTTCTCGCGTGCGCGGATCTCGTCTCTCGGGGGAACCGGGAGAATGACCCATTTCGGGCCGCTCGCATAGGCCCGTCGTCGCGCGATCGCGCGCGGCGCCCGAGCGGGCCTCGCCTTGCCTTCCGCACGCGGACGTGGCTCCCTCTCGAGCGGACACGATGAGCGGCCCGCCCGAGGAGCTTCGAGACATGGCATTCGAGACATGACATTCGAGACCTGGGCGGCCTTCGCCGCCGCCTCCGCCGTGCTACTGGTGATCCCGGGGCCGACCGTGCTGCTCGTCGTCTCCTACGCGCTCGGGCGGGGGCTGCGGGTGGCGCTGCCGATGGCGATCGGCGTGGCGCTCGGCGACTTCACGGCGATGACGCTGTCGATGCTCGGCATCGGCGCGCTGCTGGCCGCCTCGGCCACGGCGTTCACAATCGTGAAATGGCTCGGCGCGGCCTACCTCGTCTATCTCGGCATCCGGCTCTGGCGCGCCGGGGGAGGAGGTGGCGCGCACGCGGGCGGCGAAGCGCAGCCGCGCACCACCGCGACACGCCCCGGCCGGATGCTCGCCCACGCCTGGCTGGTGACGACGCTCAACCCCAAGAGCATCGTCTTCTTCGTGGCATTCCTGCCCCAGTTCCTCGACCCGGCGGGCGACGTTCTCTCGCAGCTCCTGATCTTCCAGGCGACCTTCCTCGTGCTCGCCTTCGCCAACGCCCTCGCCTACGCGGCGCTCGCCTCCCGCGCCGGGCGCCTCGCGCAGCGTCCGGGCGTGATCCGCGCCGTCAATCGCATTGGCGGTACGGCGCTGATGGGGGCGGGCGTGGCGAGCCTCGGCATGCGCCCGGGCTGACCCCGGCCGCATACGCCTTTCGCCGGGGGGCTTCCCCTGGCGTGCCTCTTGCCTCTACGCTCGTGGTTGCGACCCGCGGCACACGCGGGCGGGGAACGAGCTCCGGGGGACGAGCCTCGGGGAACGACGAGGGAGCGGATGGCGGCGTTCGACGAGATGGATGGGGGCCACGGCCCCGACGCGTGCCGGGCGGCCTACGGCAGGCTGAAGCGCTGGCTCGCCACGACGCCGCGGGACGTGTTCGACGCGCGGCGCAGCCAGGCGGAGCTGTTCTTCCGGCGCATCGGCATCACCTTCGCGGTCTACGGCGACGCGGACACGACGGAGCGGCTGATCCCGTTCGACATCATCCCGCGGGTGATCACCAAGGACGAATGGGAACGGGTCGAGGCCGGGCTGACGCAGCGGGTGCGCGCGATCAACCTCTTCCTGGCGGACCTCTACGGGCCGCAGAAGTCGCTCGCCGCCGGCATCGTGCCGCCCGAGCTGATCCTGCGCAACGAGCACTACCGGCTCGAGATGCGCGGCGTCGCGGTGCCCCACGGCATCTACTGCCACATCGCCGGCATCGACCTCGTGCGTGTGGACGAGGACACGTTCTACGTGCTCGAGGACAACGCGCGCACGCCGTCGGGCGTGTCCTACATGCTGGAGAACCGGGAGGTGATGATGCGCCTCTTCCCGGAGCTGTTCGCCCAGCATCGCGTCGCGCCGGTGGAGAACTACCCCGACGCGCTGCTGGCCACGCTGCGCTCGGTGGCGCCCAACACCGGCAAGAAGGACCCCACGGTCGCGCTGCTCACGCCGGGCCAGTACAATTCCGCCTACTACGAGCATTCCTTCCTGGCCGACCAGCTCGGCGTCGAGCTGGTGGAGGCGTCCGATCTCGTGGTGCGCGAGGACCGCGTCTACATGCGCACGACCGAGGGGCCCAAGCGCGTCGACGTGCTCTACCGGCGCATCGACGACGACTACCTCGACCCCCTCGCCTTCCGCCCGGACTCGGTGCTGGGGGTGCCCGGCCTCTTCGGTGCCTATCAAGCAGGCAACATCACGCTGGCCAACGCCGTCGGAACCGGCATCGCCGACGACAAGGCGGTGTACACCTACATGCCCGAGATCATCCGCTTCTTCCTCGGGGAGGAGCCGATCCTCAAGAACGTGCCGACCTGGCGCTGCCGCGAGGAGGAGGCGCTGAAATACGTGCTCGACCACCTGCCGGAACTCGTGGTCAAGGAGGTCAACGGCTCGGGCGGCTACGGCATGCTGGTGGGCCCGCACGCCACCAAGGAGCAGCTCGAGACCTTCCGTCGCAAGCTCAAGCACGATCCGTCCGGCTTCATCGCCCAGCCGACGCTGGCGCTCTCCACCTGCCCGACCTTCGTCGCGTCGGGCGTGGCGCCGCGGCACGTGGACCTGCGCCCCTTCGTGCTCTCGGGCGCGGACGAGGTGCGCGTCGTGCCCGGCGGGCTCACCCGCGTCGCGCTCAAGGAGGGCTCGCTCGTCGTGAACTCCAGCCAGGGCGGCGGCACCAAGGATACCTGGGTTCTCGACGGCTGAGGCCGAAAGCGTCACCCGCCCGCGAGCGTTTCGCGTCACCACGGACGAGGCCATGCTCTCACGCACCGCCAACAGCCTGTTCTGGCTCTTCCGCTACACCGAGCGGGCCGACTTCATCGCCCGCATCCTCGACGCCACCGTGCGGCTCGCGGCGCTGCCGACGAGCTACGGCGAGCGCAACGAATGGGAGAGCGCGCTCGAGGCCGCGGGCTCGGCGGAGATCTTCCGCGAGCACTACGGCGCCGTGACCGAGGACACGGTGCGCGACTTCCTGGCCTTCTCGCCGCACAACCCCTCCTCCATCCGCTCCTGCCTCGAGCGGGCGCGCACCAACGCGCGCGCGGTGCGCACCGCACTGACGCTCGAGATGTGGGAGACGATCAACGGCGCCTGGCTGGAGCTGAAGAAGTACCGCAACGCCGACATGAGCCGGGAGGACTTCGCCCGCTTCCTCGAATGGGTGAAGAGCGTCTCGCTCGACTTCGACGGCTCGGCCTACCGCACCATGCTGAGGAACGACGCCTACTACTTCACCCGCCTCGGCGTCTCGATCGAGCGGGCGGACAACACGGCGCGCATCCTCGACGTGAAGTACCACGTGCTCCTGCCGCCGACGGAGCGGGTCGGCGGCTCGCTCGACTATTTCCAATGGACGACGATCCTGCGCGAGGTGCAGGCCCACACCGCCTACCATTGGGTCTACCGCGAGAGCGTGAAGCCCTGGCTGGTGGCCGACCTTCTCATCCTCAACAAGCAGATGCCGCGCTCGCTCGCCTGCTGCTACGAGAGCCTGGTGCGCCACCTCGACCTGATCGCCGACCTCTACGGCCGGCGCGGGCCGGCGCAGCGGCAGGCCAGCGACTGCGCCGCGCGGCTCTCCTCCCTGCGGATCGAGGAGGTGTTCGGCCGCGGGCTGCACCAGTGGGTGACCGAGTTCATCATCGACAACAACAAGCTCGGCTCGGCCATCGCGGATCAGTACCTCACCTGAGGCGCGACGGCGGGACCGGCGGTTCGCGGGGAGGCGCGCCATGCGCATTCGCATCGAGCACGAGACGACCTATTCCTACGAGGAGCCGGCACGGGGCCTGATCCAGGTCCTGCGCCTGACCCCGCGCGCGCATGTCGGCCAGCACGTGGTGCGCTGGCGCATCGAGCCCTCCCTCGACGGTGCGCTGCGCCAGAGCGAGGACGCGCTCGGCAACGTGATCCACCGCTTCGCCGCCGAGACGGCGGGCGAGGCACTGACGATTCGCGTCGCCGGCGTGGTCGAGACCGACGAGACGCACGGCGTCGTGCGCGGGGCCGTGGAGCGCGCGCCGGATCTCTACTTCCTGCGCACGACGCCGATGACGGCTGCCTCGGATGCGCTCGCCGCCTTCGCGAGCGATGTCGCCGGCGAGACGGTGCGCGCCGACCCGCTCGCCGCGCTGCACGCGGTCAACGCGGCGCTCGCGGAGCGCATGACGATGGAGCGCGGCCCGGCCGACGCCGCCGTCGGTGCGGCGGACGCCTTCGCGGCGGAGCGCGGCCTGCCGCAGGACCTCGCCCACGCCTTCGTCGCCTGCGCGCGCCACCTCGGCATTCCCGCACGCAACGTCTCGGGCTATCTCCATGGCAGCGACGACGGGGAGAGCGACGATGGCGGGCACGGGGGCGAGGCCGGCGGCCGCGCTCGAGGCGGGCAGGTCCAAGGCGGGCAGGTTCAAGGCGGACAGGTTC
>JBNPEA010000046.1:0-39444 GCA_051117315.1 Salinarimonas sp.
CGTCCCCGCCTGGGCTCTGTTGCTTACGCCGCAGGTGAAGCCGCCGATTTCCGGGGGCGCCGCCTAGATCGCGGTCGAGGGCCTGCAATGGTGGTGGCGCGTGCGCTACCGCGGCGAGGACGGCGCGGTCGTTCCCGTCGCCAACGAGCTGGTGCTGCCCGTCGGCCGACCCGCCGTGCTGCGGCTGACGAGCCCCGACGTGATCCATTCCTTCTGGGTCCCCGCGCTCGCGGGCAAGACCGACATGATCCCCAGCCGCGAGACGGTGATCGTGCTGGAGCCCACACGAACCGGCGTCTTCCGCGGCGCCTGCGCCGAATATTGCGGGGCCTCGCACGCGCTGATGAGCTTCGCCGCGCTGGTGATGGAGCCGGCCGACTACGACGCCTGGCTCGCCCGCCAGGCCGCGCCGGCGTCGCCTCCCGCGGACCCCGTCGCCGAGCGGGGGAGGGCGGTGTTCCTCGAGTACGGCTGCGGCGCCTGCCACGCGATCCGGGGCACGGAGGCCGACGGCGTCGTCGGGCCGGACCTCACCCATGTCGGCTCGCGTCGCACGCTCGCCGCGGGCGCGCTCCCCAATACGCCCGACGACTACGTGCGCTGGATCTCGGACGTCCACGAGGTCAAGCCCGGCGCGAGGATGCCGGCCTTCGGCATGCTCCCCGAGGCCGACATCGCCGCGCTCGCCCTCTACCTGGACGGCCTGACATGAGCGGGCGCGACAAGCTCCTGGATTGGGCGAGGACCCGCCCCGGCGAGAGCGTCGAGGAGGCGCAGGAGCGCCGGCTCGCCAAGGCCTGGGAGACGCCGAAGGGCTGGCGCTACTGGTCCGCGGTGAACAACACCGAGGTCGGGCTCTGGTACACGGTCTCGGCTTTCCTGTTCTTCCTCTTCGCCGGCGTGCTCGCGCTGATCATGCGCGCCCAGCTCGCGGTGCCGGACAACGACCTCGTCAGCGCCGATCAGTACAACCAGCTCTTCACGCTGCACGGCTCGGCGATGATGTTCCTCTTCGGCGTGCCGTCGTTCGAGGCCTTCTCGATCCTGATCCTGCCGCAACTGCTCGGCGCGCGCGACCTGCCGTTCCCGCGCCTCTCCGCCTTCGGCTTCTGGTGCTTCCTGATCGGCGGCGTCTTCGTCTGCGGCTCGATCTACTTCGACGCCGCGCCGCGGGGCGGCTGGTTCATGTACCCGCCGCTCGCCACCGAGTACCAGGAGGGGATCGGCAACGACATCTGGTTGCTCGGCCTCTCCTTCATCGAGATCGCCTCGATCGCGGCGGCGGTGGAGCTCATCGTCGGCACGCTGAAGACCCGCCCGCCGGGCATGCGCATCAACCTGATGCCGCTCTACGCCTGGTACGTGCTCGTCGTCGCCGTGATGATCCTGTTCGCCTTCCCGCCGCTGATCGCGGGGGACCTGCTGTTCGAGATGCAGCGGGCCTTCGACTGGCCCTTCTTCGACCCCGACCGCGGCGGCTACCCGCTGCTGTGGCAGCACCTGTTCTGGATCTTCGGGCACCCGGAGGTCTACATCATCTTCCTGCCGGCGATCGCGCTCGTCGCGGCGATGATCCCGTCCTTCGCCCAGCGGCCGCTGGTGGGCTATTCCTGGGTCGTGCTCGCGGCGGTGGGAACGGGGTTCATCTCGTTCGGCCTGTGGGTCCACCACATGTACACGACGGGCCTGCCGAACGTGTCGCTCGGCTTCTTCTCGGCGGCGTCGGTGTCGGTCGCGATCCCCACCGGGGTGCAGATCTTCTGCTTCATCGCGACGATGCTGGTGGGGCGCGCCACGACGAACGTGCCGATGCTCTACGTCTCGGGCGCCTTCGCCGTCTTCGTGCTCGGCGGGCTCACCGGCGTGATGGTGGCGCTCGCGCCCTTCGACTTCCAGGCGCACGACACCTACTTCGTCGTCGCCCACCTGCACTACGTGCTGGTCGGCGGGGTGGTCTTCCCGATCCTGGGTGCGATCCACTACTACTACCCGCTGATCGGCATGAAGCGGCTCTCGCCGCGCCTCGGCAAGATCGCCTTCTGGCTCGCCTTCGTCGGATTCAATCTCGCCTTCTGGCCGATGCACATTTCCGGGCTGCGCGGCATGCCGCGGCGGGTGTTCACCTACGAGCCGGGCAGGGGGCTCGAGCTTCTCAACCTGGTCTCGACGATCGGCGCCTTCACCCTCGCCACCGGCCTCGCGGTCTTCCTGTGGGACGTGATCCGCCCGAAGGGCCGCCAGCCGATCTCCCCGCGCAACCCGTGGAACGCCGGCACGCTGGAATGGGTGACGAAGATCCCGCCGCCGCCCTGGGGAGCGCGCTCGATCCCCGACGTGCGGACCCGCTACCCGCTCTGGCAGCAGGCGAACTTCGTCGAGGACTACGACGCCGGCCGCTTCTACCTGCCGGATGCGCAGGAGGTGAAGCGCGAGACGATCATCACCACGGTGATCGATGCGCGGCCGATCCAGTGCCTGCGCGTCCCCGGCCCGACCTGGCTGACCATGATCGCCGCGGGCTTCGCGGGCGCGTTCTTCATCCTGGGCACGTTCAAGCTCTACACGCTCGCCCTCGTCTGCGGCGGCCTCTCGGTGGCGACCATCCTGACCTGGCTGTGGACCGGCACCGCGCGCCACCCCGAGAAGGAGGAGAAGGACATCGGGCAGGGCCTCACCATGCCGCTCTACGCCTCCGGGCCGGCCTCGGTGGGCTGGTGGGCGATGTTCATCACCATGATCGGGGACATGGCGGCCTTCGGCGGCCTCGTCTTCGGCTACTACTTCTTCTGGACGATCCACCCGGAATTCCCGCCGCCGGACGCGCGCAGCCCCGGCTGGGAATGGCCGGCGATCGGGCTCGGCCTCGTCGCGGCGGCCTGGGCGGCGACGCTCGCGGCGGACCGCACGATCCGCAGCGGTCGCCAACGGATCGGGATCGGGCTCGTCGTGCTCTGCCTCGTCCTCGGTCCCGCCGGCGGAGCGGCGCTGGCGGCGGGGCCGTGGCTCGGCGGCATGGACCCGACGGCGCACGCCTATCCGGCGACCGTCTGGGTCCTGGTGCTGTGGACGGGCATCCACCTCGGCATCGGCTTCGTCGCACACGGCTATTGCCTGGCGCGGGCGCTGGCCGGGCGGCTGACCGCGCGGCGCGACATCGATATCCGCAACACGACGCTCTACTGGCACTTCATGCTCGCCACCGTCGTCGTCACCGTCGCCACGATCGGCGGCTTCCCGCTCGTGTCGTGAGGCAGGCCATGGAAGACCGCATGGACGAACGCAGCGACGCCATTCGACGCGAGGAGATCCCCGACGAGCTGCAGGCCCGGCGGGAGACGATCTTCATGATCCCCGCGGCGCCGGCGATCTGGGCGGCGCACTTCCTCGCCTCCTACGTCACCGCCGCGATCTGGTGCGCCAAGGTCGCCGGGCGCACGGGCGCGCTCGACGGCGCGCGTTGGCTGGTGGCCGGCTACACGGGCGTGGCGCTCCTCGCCATCGCGATCGTCGGCGTGTGGGGCTTCCGGCACCATTCCTATGGCGACGCCTCGGTGCCGCACGACTTCGACACCCCCGCCGACCGCCACCGCTTCCTCGGCTTTGCGACGCTGCTGCTCTCGGCGCTCAGCTTCGTCGCGGTGCTGTTCGTCGGCATGGTGGTCGTCTTCACGGAGACCTGCCGATGAGCGCGCGCACGCAGATGAGCGCGCACACGCAGATGAGCGCGCGACGCCTCCTCCTGCTGGGCGCGGGCCTCGCCCTCCTCGCCGCGGCCTGGATCGGGCCGCTGCCGGCGCTCGCCATGACCCGGTTCTGGGCGCACATGACGATGCACCTCGGGGTCGTCGCACTCGCCGCCCCGCTGATCGCCGCGGGGCTGGCGGGTAGCCGCTTCGACCCGGCGGCGCGGGCGCCTCTCCTGTTCGCGCCGCTGCCGGCGGCCTTCCTCGAGCTCGTCGTCGTCTGGGGCTGGCACGCGCCGGCGGCGCACGACGCGGCGCGGATGCGGCCGGAGGTGTTCGTCGCCGAGCAGGCCTCGTTCCTCGCGGTCGGCCTCCTCGTCTGGATCTCCGCGCTCGGCGGCGCGGCGCGCGTGCGGCGGGAGCGGGCGGCGGCGGGCGTCGGGGCGCTTCTCCTCACCTCGATGCACATGGGGCTGCTCGGCGTGCTGCTCGCGCTCGCCCCGCGCCCGCTCTACGAGGCCTGCCTCGGCCTCTTCGACCAGCAGGTCGGCGGGGTGATGATGCTGGCGGTCGGCGGAACGGTGTATCTCGTCGGCGGCCTCGCGCTGCTCTCGACCCTGCTGCGTGAGGAGGTGCGGCCATGAAGCGGCGCGCGCGCACGCTCCTGCGGCGCCTCTCCTGGCGCCGGCGCCTCGGCACGATCGGCGCCTTCCTCGTCCTCGCGGCGATCGGCGGCCTCGTCTACGCCTGGGCCGGGCTCGCGCCGATCTCGGCGCGGTCCGGGCACTGGTCGGCGACGGCCTGGTTCCTGCACTTCGCCATGCGCCAGGGCGTCGAGACGCGCGCGGCCGTCTCCGCCACGAAGCCCGAGGATGTCGACGTCTCCGATCCCGCCCTGGCCCTGCGCGGCGCACCGCATTTCGCCAGCGGCTGCGCGCCCTGCCACGGCGCCCCGGGGCAGGCGCGCTCCGCCATCGCCCGTGCGATGACCCCGCAGCCGCCGCGGCTCGAGGACCGCGTCCCCGAGTGGACCGACGAGGAGCTGTTCTGGATCGTGCAGAACGGCATCAAGTTCTCCGCCATGCCGGCCTGGCCGGCGGACCATCGCGAGGACGAGGTCTGGTCCATGGTCGCCTTCCTGCGGCGGCTGCCGGGGATGACGCCCGACGAGTGGCGCCGGCTCGCCGGGCTCGAGCGGGCCGATCCGGCGCCGGTCCGCGAGGCGGCGCTCGCGCCCGCCGGGGACGCGGCGCCAAGCGGCGGGATGCGCATCCGCCGGCTCGTCGACCCGCCGATCGGCGATATCGTCGCCGAGAGCTGCGCGCGCTGCCACGGCGCCGACGGTCTCGGGCGCGGGGAGGGGGCCTTTCCCGAGCTCGCCGGGCAGAAGGAGACCTATCTCTACGCCTCGCTGAAGGCCTATGCCCAGGGCGCGCGCCAGAGCGGCTTCATGCGCCCGGTCGCCGTGGGGCTTTCCGAGCCCGAGATGCGGGCGCTCGCCGCCTACTATGCCGAGCTCCCCGCCGGCCCGGCGGCGGAGCCGGCCGCGGATGCCGATGGGCTCGCGCTCGGCGAGCGTGTGGCGCGGATCGGCGTCCCCGAGCGCGGCGTGCCCGCCTGCGCCAGCTGCCACGGGCCGCAGACCTCGCCCTGGTACCCGCTGATCTCGGGCCAGGACGTGCGCTACCTCGCGCTCCAGCTGGAGGCCTGGCGCGACGGCGATCGCGGCGGCACGGCCTTCGCCCACGTGATGCAGACGGCGGCCGAGCGGCTGACCGATGCGGAGATCGCCGCCGTGTCCGCGTGGTACGCGGCGCAGGCGGCGCCGATACGACCGTGAACGTGCGACGATGAGCGCCGTGCGCGCGCATGCCTGCGGCGCAGCGCACCCCCTTGCGCCCGGGGCCCGGCTCGGCGCAATCAGGCGCCGACGCATCGTTCCCCGGAGCCACTCATGCTCGACCCTTCCGGCGTCGCCCGCCGCGACGCCTTCCTCGCCGCCCTCGCCGCGCGGCCGCTCGTGATGGGCATCCTCAACGTCACGCCCGACAGCTTCTCGGACGGTGGCCTGCACGCCGCCCGGGACGTGGCGATCGCGCGGGGTCGCGCCATGGCGGCGGAGGGTGCGGACGTGATCGACGTCGGCGGGGAATCGACCCGGCCGGGAGCGGTGCCGGTGGATGCCGAGGCGGAGCTCGCCCGGGTCGGGCCGGTGCTCGACACGCTCTGCCCCCGTCTCGACGTGCCGGTCTCGATCGACACCTACAAGGCGGCCGTGGCCCGAGAGGCGGTGCGGCGCGGCGCGGTGATCGTCAACGACGTCTGGGCGCTCGCGCGCGATCCGGCGATGGCGGACGCGGTGGCGGAGACCGGCGCCGCGCTCGTGATCATGCACAACCGCGAGAGCATCGACGCGGACCTCGACATCGTCGCCGACGTCGAGCGCGTGCTCGAGGCGGCGCTCGCCCGCGCCGCCCGTGCCGGCGTCCCGGAGGAGCGCATCCTGGTCGATCCCGGCATCGGCTTCGGCAAGACCGTGGAGCAGAACCTCGCCTGCCTGCGCGCCCTGCCGCGGCTCGCGGCGCTCGGCCGGCCGATCCTGCTCGGCGTGTCGCGCAAGTCGCTATTCGGGCGCCTTCTCGGCCGCGCCGTCGACGAGCGGCTGCCGGCGACGCTCGCCACCAACATCGCCGGCGTGCTCGCCGGCGCGGCGGTGATCCGGGTGCACGACGTCGCCGCGCACGTCGACGCGCTCGCCATGCTGCGCGCCACAGGAGCCTCGGCATGAGCGACCGCGTCTTCGTCTCGAACCTGTGCCTGTTCGCCCATCACGGCGTCTTCGCCGAGGAGACCCGGCTCGGCCAGCGCTTCTACGTCGACATCGACTGCGGCACCGACTTCGAGGAGGCCGCGCGCAGCGACGATCCGCACGCGGCGGTGGACTATGGGGCGCTGTGCGCACTGGCGATCGATGTCTCGGCGTCGGGGCCGTTCAAGCTCGTCGAGACGCTGGCGGAGCGGATCGCATCGCGGGTGCTCGAGGCCTTCCCCGCCGTGTTCGACGTGCGCGTGCGGGTGCGCAAGCCGTCCGCGCCGATCGCCGCCGCGATCGACCACGCCGGCGTCGAGATCCTGCGGGTGCGTCGAACGCCGATCGCGCTCTCCCTCGGCTCCAACGTGGGCGACAGCCGCGCCACCCTGCGGGCGGCGCTGGCGCGGCTCGCCGCGTCGGACGGCGTCGCCATCGAGGCGGTGTCGCACCACTACCGCACCGCGCCCTGGGGGCGGCAGGACCAGCAGGATTTCGTCAACGCCTGCGCCATCGGCTGGACACGGCTGCCGCCGCGGGCGCTGCTGCGCCTGTGCAAGGCGCTCGAGGTGCAGCTCGGGCGCACGCCGGAGGTGCGCTGGGGACCGCGGGTCATCGACATCGACCTCCTGCACTACGGCGACCTCGCCCTGCGCGGCCCGGAGCTGACGCTGCCGCATCCGGAGCTGTTCGCCCGCCCCTTCGTGCTGGTGCCCCTCGCCGAGATCGCGCCCGAGCGCGTCGTCGCCGGCGTGCGGGTCGCGGACGCACTCGCCCGGCTCGCACGCGAGCCGGGCGACGTCGTGCGCCTGGACGATCCGGGCTGAAGGCGCCGGCGACGTCGCGTCGCCGCCGGCGCCCGGAAGCGCAGGGCGCCTCAGTTCATGCCGAGGCGGTCGCGCAGGGTGTCGGCGAGCGCGTCGACGGTTGCCGTCGGGTCGGCGCCCTCGGTGATCTCGACGATCGAGGCGGCGATCAGGTCGGTGACGGCGACGCCCTCGACGCCGGGGAAGGCGTACCAGGGACCGCCGTAGGTCACGACCTGCTCGTGGGCGACCTTGGCGTTCGGGTTCGCCTCGTACCAGGCGCCGAGATAGGCCTCGTCCGCGAGCACGATGGCGTTCGCCGGCGCGTAGCCGGTGTTCTCGACGATGATCTTCTGGCCCTCGGGACCGGTGACGAAGGAGATCCACTCCCAGGCGGCCGCCTGCTTCGCCTCGTCCTCGGTCAGCATCACCACCGCCGAGCCGCCGGTGGGGAAGTAGACCGCCTCGGCGTTCTCGGCGACGACCGGCAGCGGCTTCACGACGATGTCGAAATTGTCGCCCGACGCCTGCTCGAAGCGGGCGAGCAGCGAGGAGGACTCGAGCATGATGCCGAGCGTGCCGGCCGGGAAGGCCTGGCGGGCCTGGTCGGTGCCGTAGCGCGGCATGCCGCCCTCCGACGCGAAGCGCGCGAACAGCGCCGCGGCCGCGTGGCCGGCCGCGTCGTCGAAGGTGATGTCGCTCTCGTCGGGGGTCATCGGACGCCCGCCGTGCGAGCCGAGCAGCGACTGGAAGCGCCAGTCGTGTGGCTGGATCCAGATGCCGTCGATGTCGTCGCCGAGCGCGTCGATCCGCGCCGCGAGCGCGATCACGCCGTCGAACGTGGTCGGGAAGTCCTCCATGGACCCGCCGGCCTGCTCGACCAGCGCGGGATTGACGTACATGACGAGGGTCGAGCCGGAGGTCGCCAGCGCGTGCTGCACGTCCTCGTAGCGCCCGAGCGAGCGCAGCGCGGGCGTGTAGCCGGCCTCGGCCCACGCGGCGTCGTCGCCGAGGAAGCCGTCGAGCGGCACAGGCAGGTCGCGGGCTTCCAGCACGCGCCACAGGTTCAGGCCGACGAAGGCGACGTCGGGCAGGTTGCCCGCCACCGACTCGCGCAGGAGGCGCTGCACGCCGTCCTCGTAGCTCTCGGCGGGGCCGTCGTAGACGATGTCGATCTGCGGGTGCGCGACCTCGAAGGCGGTCTCGAGGGCCAGCTTCGAATCCGTCCAGATGGTCGGAATGGAGTAGTGCACGCGCAGCTCGGTGGTCTGCGCCTGCGCCGCGCCCGCCGTGATCAGGGCGAGGGCGGTCGCCGTCAGGAAGGTCCTCATCGCTTTCGTCTCCTGGTCCGTGTCTGGTTTGGCCTCGACGCTTGTCGCGTTCTTCTGCGGTTGTCTCAGCCCTTGAGCCCGCTCCCGGCGATGCCCTGGGTGAAGGCGCGTTGCGCGAGCAGGAACCCGATCACGAGGGGTGCCGTGACCACGGCGGCCGCGGCCATCAGCGGGCCGACGTCGGATCCGGATTCCTGGTCGTTGAAGTAGACGATGCCGCGCGGCGGGGTCGCGAGCGCGCGGTCGGAGGTGGCGATCAGCGGCCAGAACAGGTCGTTCCAATGGGCCGTGACCGAGAACACCGCGAAGGCCGTCGCCGCCGGCCAGGCCAGCGGGAAGGCGATGCGCCAGACGATCGCCGTCTCCGAGAGTCCGTCCACCCGCGCCGCCTCGAACAGATCCGACGGGATCTGCGCGAAGAACTGCCGGAACAGGAACATGCCGAAGACGGAGGCGACGAAGGGCAGGATCAGCGCGGTGTAGGTGTCGAGCAGGCGCAGCTGCGCGAGCCCGAGGAAGACCGGGATCGCGGTGACGTGGTAGGGCACGAGCAGCCCCGCCAGCACCATGCCGAACACGAGCGTGCGCGCCCGGAAGCGCCGCTGCGCCAGCGCGTAGGCACAGGGCACCGCGAAAAGGATCTGGAAGACGAGGATGCCGGCGCAGACGATGACGCCGTTCATCAGATAGCGGGTCAGGTCGACGGCGGTGAAGGCCTCGACGTAGTTCTCCCACTCGAAGCGGCTCGGCCAGAACGTGATCTCGCGGCTGAAGATCTCGTCTGCCGGCTTCAGCGAGACCGAGAGCATCCACACGAAGGGCAGGAGCACGATCGCGGCGCCGAGGAGCACCAGCGTGGTCGAGACCGCGCGGCGCAGAAAGAGGCGGGGCAGCAGGTGCGCGCTCATCGGTAGTGCACCCGCCGCTCGAGGATGCGGAACTGGGCGAGCGTCAGCGTCAGCACGAAGGCGAAGAACACCATCGTGATGGCGCTGGCGTAGCCCGCCTTGAAGTAGACGAAGCCCTCCCGGTAGAGCGCGTAGACCAGCGTGTCGGAGGCGAAGGCGGGGCCGCCGTCGGTGAGCGTCGCCACCGTCTCGAAGACGCGGAACGCCTGCGTCGCCGTGATCACCGCGACGAACAGCGTCGTCGGGCCGAGCATCGGCCAGGTCACGGTCCAGAAACGCTCCCAGGGCCGATCGGCGCCGTCGACGGCGGCGGCGTCGTAGAGGTGCTGCGGGATGGCGGCGAGCCCGGCCAGGAACAGCACCATGTTGTAGCCGACGGTCTGCCAGATCCCGATCGCCGCCAGCGTGTAGAGCACGAGGCTGCGATCGGAGAGCAGGTCCTGCCGCGGGAAGCCGAGGTTGCTCAGCACCGCGTTGAAGAGGCCGATCGAGGGGTGAAGCAGCATCTGCCAGGCGAGCGCCATGGCGACCAGCGTCGCCGCGACGGGAAGGAAGTAGGCGGCGCGCAGGATGCTCGAGAGCGTGCGCGACCAGCTCGCCATCTCGTGCAGCGCGATGGCGACGAGGAGCGCCAGCGCCATCGAGAAGGGGATCACGACCGCCACGTAGATCAGCGTGTTGGTCACGGCCCGGCGGCCGATCGGGTCGGTGAACAGCGTCTCGTAGTTGGCGAGGCCGATCCAGCGAAAGGAGCGGGCGCCGAACTGGTAGTCCGTGAAGGAGAGCACCGCCACGATCAGTACGGGGACGAAGATCAGCACCAGCATCAGCACCGTCGCCGGGCCGGCGAGCCACAGGTCGGTGAGCGCCTCGCGGCGGGAGCGGGTGAGGAGCTTCATGCCGCCGCCCTCTCCAGCCCGAGCGCCAGGCGCGCACCGGTCTGCGGGTCGAACAGGTGGACGTGGCGCGGGTCGAAGCCGAGCGTGATCTCGGCCCCGGGCGCCGGCGGCGCGAAGTCGCCCGGCGCGAGCGCCCGCAGTGGCTGCCCGTCGGCAGCGCGCATGTGCAGCAGCGTCTCGGCGCCCAGATATTCCACCACCTCGAGCCGCGCGCGCACCGCCCCGCGCTCGGCCGGGACCAGATGCTCCGGTCGGATGCCGATCACCGCGCGCGCCGGCAGCGCCGCGCCGCTCGGCCGCCAGCCGGCGAAGGGACCCGACACGCCGCCGTGGGCGAGCGACACCTCGACGAGGTTGATCGGCTGCGCGCCGATGAAGGCCGCGACCGAACGGCTCTGCGGGCGCTCGTAGAGCTCGCGCGGCGCGCCGACCTGGGCGATGCGGCCCTCGAGCACCACCGCGACGCGGTCGGACATGCTCATCGCCTCGACCTGGTCGTGGGTGACGTAGACGAAGCTCTTGCCGGTGCGCTTGTGCAGCGCGGCGAGCTCGGCGCGCATCTGCACGCGCAAGGCCGCGTCGAGGTTCGAGAGCGGCTCGTCGAGCAGGAAGATCGACGGGTCGCGCACCAGCGCCCGGCCGACCGCGACGCGCTGCTTCTGCCCGCCGGAGAGCTGCGCCGGCTTGCGCCCGAGCAGCGCCTCGATGCCGAGCATCTCGGCGATCGCCGCCACGCGCTCCGCCTGCGCGGCGCGCTTGGTTCGGGCGCCGGGCAGGAGCCGGTCGAGAACGGGCAGGCGCTCGAGCCGGCTCATGTGGCGCATGGCGAGCGGGAGCGCGATGTTCTGCGCGACCGTGAGGTGCGGGTACAGCGCGTAGGACTGGAACACCATGGCGACGTTGCGCTCCGCCGGCGTCAGCTCGGCGACATCCCGCCCGTCCATCAGCACCCGCCCGGACGTGGGGCGATCGAGGCCGGCCATGATGCGCAGCGTCGTCGACTTGCCGCAGCCGGAGGGGCCCAGCAGCGAGGTGAAGCTGCCCTCGGGAACCGCGAGCGACACGCCGTGGAGCACGGCGGTCTCGCCGAAGCGTCGCGTCACCTCGCGCAGCTCCATCATCGCGCCGTCCCCTGTCCCGGTCGTAAACTACCGGTCACATACGGGGGTTGGATGTAAGTTTGATGACGCCCGCAGACATCGTCCGCGGCGGGCGGGACGAGCCGACTGCCGCAGCGACCGGGTCACGCCTCGTCCAGCCGCAGGAAGCGCCGGGCGAGGCGGTCGCAGGCCTCGTCGACGTTCGCACAGGCGAGGGCGCCCTCGACCCGCGGCGCGTCCTCGAGCGACAGGACGAGGCGGTCGAAATGCAGGCCGAAGGCGATCTCGCTCAGGGTGCCGTAGCCGCCGCCCACGGCGACGAGGGCGAAGCAGGCGCGCGCGATCAGCACGTTGCGCGCGGGGCCGATGCCGGTGGCGAGCGGGATGGCGACATGGTCGTTGCCGGCGTCCCATTCCTCGTCCGGCACGAGGCCGATCGGGCGCCCGCCGGCCTCGAGATTGCCGCGGCAGACGGCTTCCATGACGCCGGTCTTGCCGCCGCAGACGAGCTGGAGGCCCAGATCCGCGATGCGCGCGCCGAGCGTCGTGGCGATCTCGACCTGCCGCGCCGTCGCGATCTTGGGGCCGATGACGCCCACGGGCAGGCCGCGCACCGGGCCGGCCGCGTGCAGGGCGCGCACGGCGTCGGCGGGGGCGAGGTCGAGGCCGCCCGGCGGCGGCGCGTCGCTCGCCTCCCAGCGCAGGCGCCAGGGATCGAAGCGGCGCCCCGGCAGGGCGAGCCGGGCCGTGCGCGGGCACATCCGCGGCAGCGGAAGCTCGGACGCTTCCGTCGCGCCCGCGCCGCCGCGTGTGGTCACGTCCATCCCCGTTCCTCCTCGCCTGCATCGCGACGGCCTTTTGACAGGAGCCGTGGTGGATGTAAAGAAACTACCAACGTGAGGGGCGCAGCACGGCGGCCGCAGCGCGGCGCGCGCGGGGGAGGCGACATGGACGATCCGGGCATGGTGGAGGACGGCGCCACGGGGCGCCAGCGCGAGATCCTCGCGGTGGTCGAGGCGCGCGGCTTCGCGACGATCGAGGACCTGGCGCGCCAGTTCGACGTCTCCGCGCAGACCATCCGGCGCGACATCATCCGCCTCGACGAGCGCGGCCTGCTGCAGCGCTTCCACGGCGGCGCCGGTCTCGCCGAGCTCCGGCGCCGGCCGGATTACGCCGAGAAGCAGACGATCCACCTCGCCGCCAAGGAGCACATCGGCGTGCGCGCCGCCGCCGCGGTGCCGCGGGGGGCGGCGGTCTTCGTCGACGTCGGCACCACCGCCGAGGCGGCGGCCCGGGCACTCGCCACGAGAGTGGACGTGCGCGTGTTCACGAACAGCCTCGCCGTGGCGGCGATCCTCGGTGCGGCCGAGGGGCCGGAGGTCCGGGTGCTCGGCGGCCAGCTGCGCGGGCCGGACGGCTCCCTCGTCGGCGCCGAGGCGCTCGAGGCGCTCGCGCGGCTGCGGCTCGACACGGCGCTGATCGGCTGCTCCGGCTTCGACGACGACGGCGCGCCGATGGACTTCGACCCGGACAAGGTCGCGCTCAAGCGCCTCGCGGTCGCCCGCGCGCGCGAGAGCTTCGTCCTCGCGGACGCGACGAAGTCCGCCCGCGAGGCCCTGATGCGCATCGCCCCGGCCGACGCCTTCGTCGCCCTCGTCACCGACCGCGCGCCCGACGGCGCGCTGGCCGAGGCCTTCGCCGGGCGCGTGCGGGTGGCGTAGGCAGCCGCCCCGCGGCTCCGCTCAGCGGAAGGGCGGCTCGTCGAAGGAGCGTAGCTTGCGCGAGTGCAGCGAGGTCTTCTGGCCGCGCAGGATGTCGAGGGCGGAGAGCCCGATCATCAGATGCTCGCCCACCGCGCGCTGGTAGAAGGCCGAGGCCGCGCCCGGCAGCTTGATCTCGCCGTGCAGCGGCTTGTCGGAGACGCACAGCAGCGTGCCGTAGGGCACCCGCAGGCGGTAGCCCTGGGCGGCGATGGTGCCGCTCTCCATGTCGATGGCGATGGCGCGCGAGAGGTTGAAGCGGCGGCGCTCCTGCGTCCAGCGCAGCTCCCAGTTCCGGTCGTCGTTGGTGACCACGGTGCCGGTGCGCAGCCGGCGCTTGAGCATCTCGCCGGCTTCCCCCGTCACCAGCGCCGCCGCCTCCTGGAGCGCGATCTGCACCTCGGCCAGCGCCGGGATCGGCACCTCCGGCGGCACCAGCGCGTCGAGGATGTGGTCCTGGCGCAGGTAGGCGTGGGCGAGCACGTAGTCGCCGATCGTCTGCGACTGGCGCAGGCCGCCGCAATGGCCGACCATCAGCCAGCAGTGCGGGCGCAGCACGGCGAGGTGGTCGCAGATCGTCTTGGCGTTGGAGGGGCCCACGCCGATGTTGACGAGCGTGACCCCGTGCCCGTCCTCGCGGGCGAGGTGGTAGGCCGGCATCTGGTAGCGGTGCCAGGGCGAGCGCGTCATCAGGCTCTCGGCGCTCTCGGACGCGGCGTCGGCCCGCTCGACGACGATGCCGCCGGGCAGCGAGAGCCGCGTGTAGGGGCTGCCCTCGCGGGCGAGCTCGCCGAGGCTCCACTGTACGAACTGGTCGACGTAGCGGTGATAGTTCGTCAGCAGGATCCAGGGCTGCACCGCCCGCCAGTCGGACCCGGTATAGTGCACGAGGCGGCGCAGCGAGTAGTCCACGCGCACGGCGTCGAAGAGGGCCAGCGGGCGGGCGAGGACATCGTCGAGGTCCCACAGCCCGTCGGCGATCTCGTCGCCGACCTCCGCCAGCGCCGGCGTCGGGAAATGCTGGGCGAGGTCGCTCGCGGTGACGACGCCGTGGGAGAGCTCGTCGCCGCGCTCCAGCACGTAGGGGTAGGGGATCTCCTGGTCGGAGAGCCCGACCTCGAGCCCGACGCCGTATTCCGAGACGAGCGGGCGCAACTGCTCGAGCAGGTAGGTGCCGAACTGGGCGGGATGGGTCAGGGTGGTCTCGTAGAGGCCGGTCCCCTGCAGCTTGGCGTAGGCACGTTCGGTGCGCGGCGGCGCGCCGTCCCCGGTGTGGCGCACCCGCAGCAGAGGGTAGCGGAAGCGCGCGCGCTCCTCGGGCGTCGGCGGCGCGCCGCCGTGGACGAACCGCGAGACGGCCTCGCGCAGGGCGTCGGCGGCGCCGTCGTAGAGCGCGCCGAGACGGGCGACGGCCTCCTCCGCGCTGGCGCAGGCCTCGGTCCTCGTCTGCCCCGTCGCTCCGGTCTTCGGCTCCGCCATCGTCTCCTCCCGGGTCTGGCGCCGGCTCGCGCCGGCCTCGTGCCGCTTGACGGGGAGGGCGCGAGCGCTCCCTCTATGACCGCGTCCCGCGTCGCCTCTTGTGACAAGGCCCGGCGACGGGCGCAAGACGGGGCGCAGGCGCGAAAGGAAGCGGGCATGCGGGACACAGGGGTCGAGGGAGCTGGCGAGGAGCCGAACGGGCGGCGCCCGGGGGAGGTGGCGGTCGCGCTGCCGGAGCGTGCCGATGCCGAGGTCTACTTCATCGGGCGCATCCGCACGCCCTGGACGCACCGCGACGCCTGCCCGAAGAACCCCGCCGCCGCGGCGGACGCGCCCTGCACGATCGAGCTCGATCCCCGCTGGGAGGCGGGCCTCGCCGATCTCGCGGCCTCTTCGCACGTGATCGTGCTCTACTGGATGGACCGTGCGCCGCGCGACCTCGTGGTGCAACGACCGCGCTGCCACGGCGCGCCGCGCGGTGTCTTCGCCCTCCGCTCGCCGGCGCGGCCGAACCCGATCGCGCTCTCGGCCGTGCCGCTGGAGCGGATCGAGGGCACGCGCCTCCACGTACGCGGCCTCGACTGCCTCGACGGCACGCCGCTCGTCGACCTGAAGCCGTACCTGCCCGGCATCGACGCCCACCCCGATGCGCGAATTGATTGATAAAGTTAGCTAAAAGCAGTTTATGATCGTAATCGAGCCTGACGAATCGCGCTTTCCCTTGCGTCAATAACCAACGTAAAACCTTTTGCCCGGCAGGATCGATCCCGACGGCGTCTTTCCATGTGGAACGCGCCAACAGGGGTGGTCATGTTTCCGATTCCGGCGAACGAAGCCGAGAGGCTCGCGGCCGTCAGGGCACTGCGTATCGTCGACACCGACGCGGAGGCTCCCTTCGACGCGGCTTGCCGCACGGCGGCGCGGCTCGTCGGGACACCCATCTCGCTCGTCACCATCGTCGATGCCGAGCGGCAATGGTTCAAGGCGCTGCACGGCATCGAGATCACGCAGACGCCGCGGGACCACTCCTTCTGCGCCCACACGATCCTCTCCGACGAGCCGCTCGTGGTGGAGGACGCCACGGCCGACCCGCGCTTTCGCGCAAACCCGCTGGTGACCGGCGAGCCGGGCGTGCGCTTCTACGCGGCGGTGCCGCTCGTCCTCGCGCCGGACGTGCGCATCGGCACCGTCTGCGTGGTCGACACACGGCCGCGCAGCATCAGCGCGGAGGCGCTCGCCGGGCTGCGGGACTGCGCCACGATCGTCGTCGAGGCGCTGCGCGCCCGCCTGCCGCCGCCGGCGACGGAACGCGGCACCCTCGTCGACGCGGCGGAGGCGCGCTACCGCGCCCTCGCGGAGGCGCTGCCGCACAAGGTCTGGATCACAGACGCACAGGGCCAGACGCTCTACGAGAACGCCCGGCTGCGGGCCTATCACGGTTGCGCGCTCGACAAGCTCGAGTCGCGGATCGCTCTGCGCCACCCCGAGGATCACGCGCGCCTCTCGGAGATGCGCGCCAAGGCGATGCGGACGGGCGAGTTCGTCGAGGCGGAGGGGCGGCTGCTGCGTCACGACGGCGTCTATCGCTGGCACCGCCTGACGCTCAGCCCGATCCGGCGCGACGGCGCGGGCCGCGTGGTCGAATGGCTGGCGGCCTCCCTCGACATCGACGACATCCTGCGCGACCGCGAGCGCCTGGAGAAGACGACGGAGCTGCTCGAGCTCGCGCTCGAGGCCGGCGGCGCCGGGTGGTTCGAGCGCGACATCGCGTCGGGCACCTCGCGCCTGTCGCGCGAGAGCAAGCGCCTGCTCGGCCTGCCCGACGACGCGCCCGAGACGCTCTCGGGCGAGGGCTTCCTGGCGCGCATGCATCCCGACGCCCACGAGAGCGTCGCGCGGGCGCGCAACGCCGCGGTGGCTTCCGGGCGATCCTACGCGACCGAGTTCCGCGTGCGCCTGCCGGAAGGGCGCACACGCTGGATCATGGCGGTCGGCCGTCCGGGCCGGAACCCGGAGACGGGGGCCGACCGGATCCTCGGGCTGAACATCGATATCACCGAGCGCAAACTCGTCGAGGAGGCGATGCGCCGCTCCGAGGCGCGGCTGCGCGCCAGCGAGGAGCGGCTCGCCTACGCCCTCGAGGCGACGAACGAGGGAATCTGGGACTGGGACCTGCGCACCGGCGAAGGCTGGCACAGCGAGCGCTGGGCGCAGATGCTCGGCTATCGCCGCGACGAGATCGCGCCGCACGTGTCGAACTGGCGGGCGTTGGTCCATGCCGACGACCGCTGCCGCGTCGAGGCGCGCCTTGCCGAGCACATCGACGGCGCCACGCCGCTCTACGCCTGCGAGTTCCGGGTACGGCACAAGGACGGGTCCTGGCGCTGGATCCTCGACCGCGGCAAGGTGGTCTCGCGCGATGCCGCGGGATGCGCCATGCGCATGGTCGGCACACACACCGACATCACCGATCGCAAGGAGGCGGAGCACCGCGCCGAGCGCATGGCCCGGCACGACGGCCTGACGGACCTCCCCAACCGGGCGCATTTCCGCGAGCGCCTGGACGAGGCGCTGGACGTGGCGGCGAAGACCGGCGAGAGCGTCGCCCTCGTCTGCCTCGACCTCGATCGCTTCAAGGCGGTGAACGACACGCTCGGCCACCCCGTCGGCGACGCACTGCTGAAGGCGGTGGCGGGGCGGCTCGCCGGCCAGGTGCGCGCGAGCGACGTCCTCGCGCGGCTCGGCGGGGACGAGTTCGCCGTCCTCCAGATCGGGGCCGAGCAGCCGGAGGCGGCGCGCGCGCTCGCGCAGCGCCTGTCGCAGGCCTTCGCGACGCCGGTCTCCGTGGCGGGGCGCGATCTCTCGGTGGGGCTGAGCATCGGCGTCGCCATCGCGCCCCACGACGGCGCCGACGCGGACCAGCTGTTCAAGAGCGCCGACCTCGCCCTCTATCGGGCGAAGGGAGAGGGGCGCTCCACGGTGCGCTTCTTCGAGCCGGCCATGGACGCGAGCGAGCGTGAGCGCCAGGAGCTCGAGATCGACCTGCGCGAGGCGATCGCCCGCCAGGAGCTCGACCTGCACTTCCAGCCGGCGCTCGACCTCGCGAGCGGCGCCGTGGCCGGCTTCGAGGCGCTGGCGCGCTGGACGCATCCGGTGCGCGGGCCGATCCCGCCGGACCGCTTCGTGCCCTTGGCGGAGCAGTCGAAGTTGATCACGGGGCTCGGCGACTTCGTGCTGCGACGCGCCTGCGCCGTGGCGGCCTCCTGGCCGGCGCCGACGCGGGTGGCGGTCAACGTCTCGCCGGCGCAGTTCGACAGCGACGACCTCGTCGCCAAGGTCGCCGACGCGCTCGATCGCGCCGGCCTGCCGGCTTCCCGGCTCGAGCTCGAGATCACCGAGACGGTGCTGATCGGCGACGACGTGGCGGTGGTGCGCCAGCTCCAGGCGCTGCGCGATCTCGGCGTGCGCATCGCGCTCGACGATTTCGGCACGGGCTACTCGTCGCTGTCCTACCTGCGCCGCTTCGCCTTCGACCGCATCAAGATCGACCGCTCCTTCATCCGCGACATGCACGATCCGGACACGGCGGCGATCGTGCGCGCCATCGTCGGGCTCGGCGCGCGGCTCGGGATCGCCATCACGGCGGAGGGGATCGAGACCGAAGCGCAGCTCGCCCGCGTCAAGGCGGAGGGCTGCGCCGAGGCGCAGGGCTGGCTCATCGGCCGCCCCGGATCGGCGGACGCCGCCCGCGCGCGGCTGGCGCAGCGGGCGGCGTGAGGGCGCCTCACTCGTAGGTGAAGGTGCCGATCTCGCAGACGTTCACCGCCTCGTCGACGATCTCGTCCCCGTCGGCGAACAGCGCGCGGAAGTCGAAGAGGCATTGACCGGAGCCGTCGTCGATGTCGATCGGCACCGAGTACCCGCTCTGCAGCACGTCATTGCCGAGGATGTCTTCCTCCCACGACGTCCGATCGACGTTGGAGGCGTAGAAGTGCGTCATCGTCACGCCGGTCTCGTTGACGATCGTGACCTCGCGGTTCTGGGCCAGGGCGGCGCCGGAAGCGAGCGCGAGGGCGAGGAGGAGCGCGCAGGTGCCCAGGCGGGCGCGCGCTGTGCGAGCAAGGGAGGGGATCACCGGGTTTGCTTTCCGAAGGAGCGCGCCGGATCGGCGCGAGTGCCGACGCTATCGTCGGCGCGACCGCTGTCCATCGCTCGTCGCGGGACGAATGACCCATCTCCGGCACCGCATTCCCGCACCGCTCTCACGGGTCGCCCCGATCAGCCCGTCCGCGCCGGCCTGCCGACGAGCTCGGCCATGTGGTCGAAGCGGGCGCGGTAGGTGCCGACGCCGGCGGAGAGCGAGCGCAGGTCGACGATGAAGCCGTCCATCTCCGCTTCCGGCACGAGCGCGGTGAGCACGTCCCAGCCCTCCCAGCCCGGGCGCGGCACGTAGGCCTGGATCTGGCCGCGGCGGGCGCAGACGAGCTGCGTCGCCTTGGAGATCGCCTCCGACGGAGCGACGATCTCGACGGCGAGAACGGGCTCGAGCACGATCGTCCCGGCCAGCGCCAGCGCCTGCGTCACCGCCGCACGTCCCGCCGCCTGGAAGGCGGCGTCGGAGGAATCGACCGCGTGATAGCCGCCGTCGGTGAGCGTCACCGCGAGGTCGACGACGGGAAAGCCCTGCGGCCCGCTCGCCAGCGCCGCCCGGGCGCCGGCCTCGACGGACGGGATCCATTGCCGGGGCACCACACCGCCGGTGATCGTGTCGCCGAAGGCGAAGCCCTCGCCACGGGGCAGCGGCGCGATCGAGACGGCGACGTCGGCGAACTGACCGTGCCCGCCGGTCTGCTTCCGGTGGCGCGCCCGCGCCGCCGCCGGGCGGCGGAGCGTCTCGCGATAGGCGACGGCCGGCGCCGCGGTCTCGACGGCGAGCCCGTAGCGCCCGGCGAGCCGCTCGACCACGAGCCGCAGGTGCATCTCGCCCTGGCCCATGATCCGCAATTCGCCCGTCTCGGCGTCCTGGCGCACCACGAGGGCGGGGTCCTCGTCGCAGAGCTTGGCCAGGCAGGCGGCGAGCTTGGCCTCGTCCTTGCGGTCCGGCGCGCGCACCACGCGGGCGTGGACCGGGTCCGGCGCGATCACGGTCGCGACGGCGTCCGGCCGCTCCCGGCCGGCCTGCAGGCTCTCGCCGGTGACGATCGCGTCGAGCCGGGCGAGGCCGACGAGGGCGCCCTCGCCCGCCTCGCCGATGCGCCGGCTCGCCTCGCCGCACAAGGCGGCGACGCCGGCGATGCGCCCCTGTGCGCCCCGCGAGCCGACGACACCGTCGCCTTCGGCGAGCCGCCCGCGCAGCACGCGGGCGATCGAGAGCTTGCCGCCGTGGGTCGTGTGACGCGTGGCGATCACCTGGGCGAGCGGCGGTCCCTCCGGCGAGACGCCGAGGCGCGCACGGGTCTCCGTCAGCCGCGGCGCCTCGTGGCGCAGGGCCTTGAGCAGGCGCGTCACGCCGTTGCCGTGCTCGGCCGAGCCGAACAGGACGGGCACGACGTGGCGCTCACGCAGCTCCCGGGCGAGGTCGTCGAAGACGCGGTCGCGCGGCGGCTCGATGTCGGAGAGCAGCTCCTCCATCAGCGCGTCGTCGTAGTCGGCGAGGCGCTCCAGCATCTGGAAGCGCGCGTCGCGCGCGTCCGGCGGCGCCGCCCCCGGCGCCTCGACCACGCGGCTCGGCGCGTGCTCGCGGTAGATGAAGGCGCGCTCCAGCGCGAGGTCGACGAAGCCCACCGCGATCCCGTCCTGCCAGATCGGGATCTGGCGCAGGAGCAGCGGCGTGCGCGAGGCGCGCTGGAGCAGCGCGAGCGTCTCGCGCACGCGCTGGGCCGCCGTGTCGATCTTGTTGAGGAAGAGGAAGCGCGGCACGTCCGCCTCCTCCAGCTCGCGCAGGATCGGCTCGAGTGCCGGGATCTTGCGCTCGTCGGCCTCGCACACGACGATCGCGGCGTCGCAGGCGGGCAGGACCGCACGCGTGTCCTGGGCGAGCTCGACGGAGCCGGGGCAGTCGACGAAGTGGAAGCTCTCGCCGAGGAAGTCGGCGCTCGCGACGTTCGGCTCGACGCTCATCGCGTGGGCACGCGCCTCGCGGCTCGAATCCCCGACGCTGGTGCCCGCCGCCACCGAGCCCGCGCGCGCGATGGCGCCGGCGCGCTCGAGCAGGCTCTCCATCAGCGTCGTTTTCCCGCTCTGGAACGGGCCGACGATGGCGACGCATCGCGCCGCACCGGCGCTGCTCTCCCCGACTGGCATGTCCGACCTCCCGCGCAAACCGCCCCTGCAGGGGACGCGCCTTCTCGCGGGCGCTTGCGTGGCATGCCATGGTCTGCCGGTCTCCTCGGATTGGCAAGCCCTCTCGCGCCGGCGACGCGCGCGGTGAAGCGCTCCTGTGCACGTCGGCGGTATCGGGCTGCGCGGGCGCCGCGGCTGCGCTAGTCTGCTTGCGTTGCGGGGCGCGGGCGAGGGTCCGCACGGGTTGCGGTGCGTGACGGGGGGCGACGATGCGGATCGAGAGCGAGGCGGCGCGGCGGTTCCTGTGCGAGCGGCTCGGGCTCGCCGGCCCGCACTGGACGGACGCGACGCCGCTGGCGCGGCTCGGCATGGTGCAGATCGACACGATCCGCATCGCCGGCGGCCGCAACCACGAGCTCGTCCTGTCGGCGCGCGCCGACGTCCCGACCCGCGGCTTCGACGCGCAGGTCTACGGCGCGGGCGGCTTCGTCGAGCAGCACTATCCGGTCCATCTCGTGCGCAGCGCCTGGCGGCGGCGCTTCATGGAGGGCATGGCGCACCGCGTCGCGCGCTACCGCATCGCCGGCATGAGCGACGCGGACGTCGCCGCCCTGGAGGAGACGGTCCTCGACCACATCCGCGCGCACGGCCCGGCCAAGGCACGGGACTTCGACAGCATGCGCGTGCCGGGCGGCTTCGACACGCTCAAGGCGACGACGATCGCGCTCGAGCGGCTCCACCTCGCCGGGCGGCTGCAGATCGCCGGGCGCAGCCACGCCTTCGAGCGGCTGTTCGACCTGACCGAGCGCCTGCATCCGCAGGAGAGCGCGCCGATCGTGCCCGGCCCCCTCGACGACGACGCGATCGCCGACCTCGCCCGCTACGCGCTGGAGGTGCTCCGGCTCGCCACGCCCGACGCGCTCGTCGAGCGGGTGCAGCACCATGCGGGACCCTGGCGCGGCGATGCGCGCAAGGAACGGCTGCGGGCCGCGACCCGCGCGGCGCTCGACCGCATCGGCGCGATCCCCGTCACCGTCGTGATCGACGGCGAGCCGGTGGAGCACCTGGTGCTGGCCGACGACCTCGAGGCTCTGCGCGCCGCGGCGGAGGGGGACGCGCCGGCGTCGGACGAACCGCTGCGCATCGTGCCGCCGCTCGACAACCTGTTGTTCGACCGCGCCCGCTTCGCGCGGCTGTTCGGGCGTCGCTTCCTGTTCGAGGCCTACAAGCCCAGGCACGAGCGCAGCTTCTACTTCGCCATGCCGCTGATCCACCGCGCCGGCTTCGCCGGCATCGTCGACCTCAAGCTGGTGGAGGGGCGCAAGCTCCTGGTCGATCGGCTGGAGCAGGTGCCCGCCACCGAGCGGGAGGCCCTGCGTGCCGCCCTCCACCGGCTGGCACGTCTCGTCGGCGCCGAGCGGGTGAGCGCGCATCCGCGCATCGACCCGCAGGCGCGCAGGATGCTGATCGGCCGTGTGGTGCCGCCCTTAACCTAAACGCACGGTCGCGATTGCCCCGCGCGCGGGCGGAAGGCAGGGTCGTGCATTGCCTCGCGCTCGCCAGCGATCGGAGCCGCGCCATGCAGACCGTCCTCCTCCTCGGTGACTACCGCCCGACGCTGACCCTCGCGCGCGACTACGCCCGGCGCGGCTGGCGCGTCCTCGTCGCCGGACGCGGGCGGGTCGGCGCGGCGGGGGCGTCCCGTGCCGTCGCCGAGGTGATCGATCTCGTCGACGCCGACGCCGACCCGGCGGGCTTCCTCTCCGGGCTCGAGGCCATCCTCGCTGCACATCCGGAAATCGCCGCGGTGATCCCGGTCGCGGAGGGCACCGTGCGGGCGCTCGCGGACAACGCGGCCCGGCTGCCGCAGGGGGCGGTCTGGGCCACGCCGGCGCCGGACGTGGTCGAGGCCTGCCTCGACAAGCCGGCCTCGTTCCGGCGGGCGCGGGCGTGCGACGTTCCCGTCGCGCCGTTCGCGCTGGTGCACGACCACGCGGCGCTCCTGCGCGAGGCTGCTGCGATCGGCTTCCCGCTCGTGATCCGCCCGCTGGCCTCGACCCGCCGGCTCGACGGCGAGAAGGCGCTCACCATCGCCGACGCCGGCTCCCTCGTCGCGCGCCTGCCGCGCTGGCCCGCGGGGCACGAGGGCCTGCTGCTGCAGAGGCGCGTCGCCGGCCGGCGCCACAACGTCTATTTCGCCGCGCGGCGCGGCACGCTGATCCGCGCCTGCGAGGCGGTGATCGCGCGCACCGACCGGGCGGACGGCAGCGGGCTCGCGGTGGACGGCCATACGATCGCGCCGGACGCGGCGCGCCTCGCCCACGTCGCCGCGCTCGTCGAGGATCTCGGCTACACGGGCATCGGCTGCGCGCAGTTCCTGGTCGACCCGGACGACGGGGCGACCTGGTTCCTCGAGATCAACCCTCGGGTTGCGGGCAACCACGCGGCGCCCGAGGCGGCGGGGCTCGAGCTCGGCCGTCTCGCCGTCGCGCTCGCCGCGGGGGACGCGGAGGAGGAGCGGCTCGTGATCGGGCGCGCCGGCCTGCGCTATTCCTGGACCTGGGGCGACCTCGCCGGGATCAAGGCGCTCAAGGCCTCGGGCGCCGGCGCCGGGGCGCTCCTGCGGGCGACGGGGCGGATGCTCGCCACGGCGCTCGCCTCCGACGTGCGCATGACCTGGTCCTGGCGCGATCCCGGGCCGACGCTCGTGCTCTACGCCCGCGCCTTCCTGCTGCCGCGCCGCGCACCGCGACCGGCCCCGCCGCGACCCGCTCCCGCGGAGTAGGCGGCCGACAGCAGGGCGCCCGCCGAGGCGAGGGCGTCGACCCGCACGCCGAGGAGGCGCGGGACCCGCACCGCGAGCCAGATCCCGCAGGCGAGCGTTCCCGCCAGCACCGCCAGCCCCGCGCCCGTCGGGCCGAGAGCGGGTGCGAGCGCCAGGATGCCGGCTGCCGTCACCGCGAGCATCGCGAGGTTCGGCGCGAGGCTCGCGCCCTGGCGACCGGCGCCGGCGAGGACGGGGAGCGCCGGCCCCGCCGCGGCGCGGGCGACCTGCGCGAGGGCGAGCGCGACGAGGGCGCCGTGCGCCTCGGCGAAGCCGGGCCCGAACAGCGCGAGCGCCTGGCGTCCGAAGAGCACGAGCGCGAGTGCGCCGGCAGCCGTCGCGCACACGGTCACGGCGTTGACGCGGGTGATCTCGCGCGCGAGCGCGTGCATGTCGCGCCGTGCGATGGCGGCCGCGAAGCGCGGGGCGGCGACCTGATGGGCGACCTGCGTCGCGAAGCCGACGAGGAAGGCGAGCTTCACGGCCGCGCCGAACAGGCCGACCTCGGCGGCCCCGAGGCTCGTCCCGGCGACCAGGATGGCGACGTCGGCGAGGAGGGCGCCCGCCACGAGCGGCACGACGAGGCGCGCGCCGGACGCCCGCCAGCGCGACAGCCGCCGCCGGTCGGGCCGTGCCCGCCACAGCGCGACGGGGCCGAGGCCCGGCGCGACCCGGGCGAGCGCGCGCAGGACGAGGATCGCCTGGCCCGCCGCGAGCGCAACGGCGAGGCCGGTGAACAGCGTGAGCGCTTCGAGCGGCCCGGGCGTCGCGCCCGCGAGGGCGGCGGCGGCCAGAATCGCGCAGAACAGCAGCGGGCGCAGCGTCGTGTCGGGCAGGAACGCCAGCGCGTTGCGCCCCAGCGCGTTGGCGAGGCCGCCGTCGACGCGCATCAGCGCGAAGGCGGGGATCGCGGCGGCGCCGGTCGCGGCGAGGAGCGGCGGCGCGCCGAGCAGCGTCGCGACGGCGGCCATGCCCAGCGCGGCGAGGAGGCCGAGGCCGAGCGCTTCGCGCCAGGCCCGTCCGGCGAAGCCGGCGAGCGCCCCGGTGTCGCCGCGCAGGCGATAGCGCGTCACGAGCCGGCTCGCGAGCCCGCCCCAGGCGAAGGCCGCGAGGCTGCCGAGCAGGATCGCGGCGCTGGTGACGAGGTACCAGAGGCCGAGATCGGCGGGGCCGAGCAGCCGTGCGAGCAGGATCTGAGCGAGGAAGCCGGCGCCCGCGCCGACGAGGCGTGCACTCATCAGCCCCGCCGTGCGGCCCGCGAGCCGCCGTGCGCCGCCGCCCGTCACGAGCGCCCCGCCCGCCGCCGGACGATCTCGTGGACGAGGTCGCCGGAGAGGCGTGCGCGCGGCGCCTGCCAGCGATCCATCTCCAGCGCCATCGGCAGGATCCGGCCGGTGTCGCCGACGAGGCCGGCCTTGAAGCGATGGAGGCCCTCCTCGCCGGCCGTCCCGCCGAGGTCGTACCAGGTCGAGCCGCCTCGGGCGGCGAGCGCGGCGAGCACGGCCCACTGCACGGCGTAGCCGGCGCGCAGCTCCAGGCCCCGGGCGGAGGAGGCGCCGTAGACGTAGGAGGCGACGTCGCCGCGGGTGCAGACGACAGCGCCGGCGAGCGGCGTGCCGGCCGGGTCCCGTGCCAGGAAGAGCCGCGGGCGGAACGGGCCCGCGGTCTCGGCGCACAGAGCCGGCAGGAGGTCGACCCGGTCGGCCGCCGAGGCGTTCTTGCGCGCCACCATCTCGGCATGGAGCGCCCGGAACGCCGCGATGCCGGCCGGCGTCGTCTCCTGCGTGACGACGATGCGCTCGCGCTCCGCCCGCACGAGGTTGCGCCGCCAGTGCCGGCCGAGACCGGCGCGGCGGGTCTCCTCGTCGAGGCCGACGGCGACGAGGTAGCGCTCCGCATGCGGCCGCTCGCGACGCGCGACGAAGCCGTGCTCCACGAGGATCGCGTGCTCGACCCCCTGCCAGTCCGGATGCGGCCGCGGCTGCACCGTCAGCATCATGCCGCGGCGCCCGCAGGCCTCCGCGACCAGGGCGTCGATCGCCTCGGCGTAGCGCGCGGGGTCGGGCGGCGTGTCGCGGCGGCGCCAGGCGGGGCCGAACTTCGCATAGGCGAGCCCGCCGCCGAAGAGCGGCAGCCGGGCGGCGACGATGCGGCCGATGGCGACCGTGTCGCGCCCGTCCGCGAGCGAGATGCCGGGCGCGTCACGCCCGCCCCAGCGCAGGCGTCCCCACAGGGCCGACTGCTCGAGACCGGCATCCGCGAAGCGGGCGAGGGCGGCGTCCCACGGACAGGCGGGCGCGACGGCGCGCAGCGGCGCGGCTTCGTCCGCGGCTCGCGGCGTGGCGCGCGGCGTGGCGAGCGGCTTGGCGAGCGGCTTGGCGAGCGGCTTGGCGAGCGGTGTTGCGAACGGCTTTGCGAGCGCGGTCATCGGCCGGACCGCTGCCGATGGGGGCCGCGCAGGCCGGGGGTATGGTCGACCGCTCGCGCGATCGGCGACTGGCGTCTTGCCGGTGTCATGGCGGCACGTCCTCTCGGGTTCGCAGCCTCTCCACGACAATGAGAACAAATGCCGTGCCAGGATAGCCGGCGAATTTCGTTCGAATTCGAGACGATCCCGGAACGGGACGGGCGCGACGCACCGGCGCCGCGCCCGCAGGTCCGCTCCGGCCGGCTCAGCGCCCGAGATCGCGCTCCGCCTTGGCCACCTCGCGCTTCACCCGCAGGAACGTGTCGGGCGTCACCGAGATCGTGTCGATGCCCTCCTCGACCAGGAAGCGCGCGAAGTCCGGATGGTCGCTCGGCGCCTGGCCGCAGATGCCGGTGTGGGTGCCGGACTTCTTCGCCGCGGCGAGCAGGTCGGCGATGAAGCTCTTCACCGCCTCGTGCCGCTCGTCGAACAGCGTCGCGAGCCGGTCCGAGTCGCGGTCCACGCCGAGCACGAGCTGGGTGAGGTCGTTCGAGCCTATGGAGAAGCCGTCGAAGCGCTCGGCGAAGCGGTGGGCGAGACGCACGTTCGAGGGCAACTCCGCCATGACGTAGACCTCGAGCCCGTTCTCGCCGCGCTTCAGGCCGTTCTTCTCCATCTCCTCGAGCACCTTGTCGGCCTCCTCGGGGGTGCGGCAGAAGGGGATCATCATGATCAGGTTGGTCATGCCGATCTCGTCGCGGGCGCGCTTCACCGCCCGGCACTCGAGGGCGAAGCCCTCGCGGTAGTCCGGGTGGTAGTAGCGGCTCGCCCCGCGCCAGCCGATCATCGGGTTCTCTTCCTTCGGCTCGAACCCGCGCCCGCCCAGCAGCTCGGCGTACTCGTTGGTCTTGAAGTCGCTCATGCGCAGCACGACCGGGTCGGGGTAGTGCGCCGCGGCGATGCGGGCGACGCCGCGCGCCAGCGTGTCGACGAAGAACTCCTCGCGGGAGGAATAGCCGCGGGTGAGCTGCTCGATCTCCTTCCTGACCTCCTTGTCCTCGACCTGGTCGAACCGCACCAAGGCCATGGGATGAACCTTGATGTGGTTGGAGACGATGAACTCCATGCGCGCGAGCCCCACGCCGTCCGTCGGCAGCCGCCACCAGCGGAAGGCGGCCGACGGGTTGGCGAGGTTGATCATCACCTTGGTCTTGGTCTCGGGGATCTCGGAGAGGTCCGTCTCCTCCACCGCGAAGTCGGCGATGCCGGCATAGACGCGGCCCTCGTCGCCCTCCGCGCAGGAGACCGTGATCTCCATGCCGTTCTCCAGCACCTGCGTGCCGATCTCGGTCCCGACGATGGCGGGCAGGCCGAGCTCGCGCGAGACGATGGCCGCGTGGCTGGTGCGCCCGCCGTGGTCGGTGACGATGGCGGCGGCCTTCTTCATGATCGGCACCCAGTCGGGGTCGGTCATGGTGGTGACGAGGACGGCACCCGGCTCGAACTTCTCGATCTCCTCGGCGGTGTCGAGCTTGCAGACCTTGCCGGCGCCGATGGCGTCGCCGACGGAGAGGCCCTTGACCAGGAGCTTCCCCTTGCTCTTGAGGGAATAAGACTTGAGCTGCCCCGCCTCGCGGCGCGACTGCACCGTCTCGGGCCGCGCCTGCACGATGAAGAGCTCGCCGGTCTCGCCGTCCTTGGCCCATTCCATGTCCATGGGCTGGCCGTAGTGCTTCTCGATCGCCACCGCCCAGCGGCCGAGCTGCATCACCTCCTCGTCGTTCAGGGTGAAGCGGCGGCGCTCGTCCTCGGACGTGTCGACCGTGCGCGTCGGGGACTTCGAGCCCGGCGCGGAGAACACCATCTTGCGGCCCTTGGCGCCGCGGGCCTTCTCGACGATGGGCATGACGCCCGGCTTGTCGAGGAGCGGCTTGAAGACCTGGAACTCGTCGGGCTCGACGATGCCCTGCACCACGGTCTCGCCCAGCCCCCAGGCGCCGGTGATCAGCACCGAGCGCTCGAAGCCGGTCTCGGTGTCGATGGAGAACATCACGCCCGAGGAGGCGATGTCGGAGCGCACCATCCGCTGGACGCCCACCGAGAGCGCCACCTTCAGGTGATCGAAGCCGTGGTTCTCGCGATACGAGATGGCGCGGTCGGTGAACAGCGAGGCGTAGCAGCGCCGGCAGGCGTCGAGCAGCGCGTTGTTGCCCTCGATGTTGAGGAAGGTCTCGAGCTGGCCCGCGAAGCTCGCCTCCGGCAGGTCCTCGGCGGTGGCCGACGAGCGCACGGCCACCTTGGCCTTCTTGCCGTCCGACGACATCTGCGCATAGGCGCCGAGGATCGCGTCGCGCAGGTCGTCGGGGAAATGCGCCTCGAGCAGCAGCCCGCGGACCTTCTCGCCGACGGTGTGGAGGTTGGAGAGATCCTGCTTCAGCCCGCCGATGGCGTCGCCGATCGCCGGCCCGAGATCGTTTGCCTCGACGTAGCGCCAGTAGGCGGCCGCGGTGGTCGCGAAGCCGCCCGGCACCCGGATGCCCTGGGAGGCGAGGTTGCCGATCATCTCGCCCAGCGAGGAGTTCTTGCCGCCGACCAGGGCGCCCTCGCCCCGGGTCAATTCCGAGAGGGGCAGCACCAGTTCCGTGTCCTTGCTCATCTGGGGTCTTCTCCCTGTGGTTTTTCGTCGGGGGCGTCCACGGCCGGCGCCGCTCTCGCGACGGCGCGGGCCTGTTCCTCTTCGCGGGCCGGAAGGTCCGGCCGCGTCTCTCGGACGAGCTTGAAGGTGAAGCTCTGGCCGGGGCTGATCTCGCGGGCGTGCCCGCGATAGGCGATGGACACGGGCAGCGCGGTCATCGCGCGGCTCGTGACGGTGAGGGTCTCCTGGGTGATCGCCACGTCGAGGATCTGGCGGCGGAAGCGCACCGTCGTCTCGAGCCGCGTCACCTCCTCGGGCAGGCGCGGGTCGAGGACCAGCGTGCTCGCCCGCATGCGGATCCCGGTGTAGCAACGCTGGACGAGGTCGACGGTGCCCGCCATCGCGCCGAGATGGATGCCTTCCTGCGTCGTGCCGCCCTGCACGTCGGCGATGTCAGAATCGAGCGCCTTGAGCGCGAGGCGCCAGGAGGCCTTGCGGTCGGAGCGGGCGAGCACCCAGGCGTGGGTGACGAAGGACAGGGTCGAGCCGTGCGAGACCCGCGCGAGGTAGTAGTCGATCGTGTCGACGATCTGCCGGGATGAGAAGGCGTAGCCCAGCCGGTCGAGGATCTCGCGGATCTCGTCGCGGCTGAACAGGTAGAAGATCATCAGCACGTCGGCCTGCTTGGAGACCTTGTAGGCGTTCGGGTCCTCGCCCTCGGCCTCGAGGATGCGGTCGAGGCGCTGCAGGCTGGGGTACTTCTCCCGGTAGCCCTCCCAGTCGAATTCCTTCAAGTCGCCGTAGCCGTCGAACTGCGAGATGACGCCGTCGTGGAACGGAATCACGAGGTTGCGCGAGATCGAGTCCCAGCGGGCGATCTCCTCCTGCGAGATGGCGAGCTTCTCGCACAGCCGCCGGCAATAGTCCTCCGGCAGGAGGTCGAAGACGTCGCTCGCGCGCGTGAGCAGCCATGCCACCATGAAGTTGGTGTAGGCGTTGTCGTCGAGCCCGCCCTCGAGGGTCGCGTCGCGGCCGGGATAGCCGTCGTGGAACTCGTCGGGGCCCATCACGCCGCGGATCGAGAAGCGCCCGTCCTCGCGCCGCTCGGCGAGGCTCGACCAGAAGCGGGCGATCTCCAGGAACAGCTCCGCGCCGTAGTCGCGCAGGAACTCGCGATCGTCGGTCGCCTCGTAGTATTGCCAGACGTTGAAGGCGACCGCCGCGCCGATGTGGCGCTGGCGCCAGGAATTGTCCGGCAGCCAGCGCCCGGACATCGGGTTGAGGTGGATGCGCTGGGTCTCCTCGCGCCCGTCCGAGCCGCTCATCCACGGGAACATCGCGCCGGCACGGCCCTCCGCCCGCGCCGCCCGCCGGGCCTCGCCGAGCCGCCGGTGGCGGTAGCGCAGCAGCGCGCGGGTGAGCACCGGCAGGCGCAGGGTCAGGAACGGGAAGATGAACAGCTCGTCCCACATGATGTGGCCGCGATAAGCCTCGCCGTGCCAGCCGCGCGGGGGGATGCCGACGTCGAGATCGACCGAATGCGGCGAGGCCGTCTGCAGCAGGTGGAAGACATGCAGCCTGAGCTTCAGCTGCGCCCCGCCGTTCTGCGGGCTCTCGATGCGGATGTCGGCCTGCTCCCACAGGTGCCGCCAGGCCAGTGCGTGCTCCGCCTTGGCGGCGTCGAAGGAGGGGACCGTCGCGACGCGCCGGCAGGCCTCGTGCAGCGGCTCGGCGACGGCGTGGTCGTGCGAGTTGACGTAGGCGGCGATCTTCTCCGCGCGCACCGGCCGCCCGGCCTCGACGGCGATCTCGAGCTCCTGCCAGGCCGCGTCGGCGAGCGCTTGCCTGCGATCCGAGAGGATGCGCGCGCCGTGCGTCTCGACCTCGAGGCGCTGCGCCAGCGCCACCTCCCGGCGGGCCTGCACGAAGCGGCTGCGCACGGCGACGATGCCGTCGTCGCCGCAGGTGGTCTCGGGTGCCTCCAGATGGCGTCCGTTCAGCGCCCGGTAGCGCTTCACGCCCCAGTTGATCACCCCGCCGTCCACCCCGGCGCGCAGGCCGAGCCGGCCCGACCAGTTCTCCGGCGTCAGCGTCACCACCAGCGCGCAGACGTGCGGATCGTGCATGGAGACGAGCCGCTCCTCCTCCCAGCGCGTGATCCGCCCGGCCGCGTCGCGCATCCGGAAGGTGCGCCGCAGGAGCCCGTCGCGGACGGACAGCTCCTGGCGATAGTCGAGCCGCTCGTAGTCCCCCGCCTCGAGCCATGGGCCGCCCTCGGCGCGGATGCGCAGCGGCAGCCAGTTCGGCAGGTTGACGAGATCCTCGTTCTCGATGTCGTGGCCGCCGACGCGGGTGGTCAGCCGGTCGTAGCCGCCGGCGAGATAGGTGCCGGGGTAGTGCACCTCGTCGGCGCGCGCGTCGGTCGCCGCGGCGCGGGAGACGATGGTGCCGTTGCCGAGCGCGCAGAGGACTTCCCGCAGGCCCTCTGCGCCGGGGTCGAAGCCGTCGTAGCGGAGTGTCCAGTCGCCGGTCATGCGCTCCCCCGGATGTCCCGTACGGTCCTCGTCGTGTGCCGCGGCGCCGCGCCCGACACAGGTCGGCGCGGGGCCGCTCCGGCGCGCGCCCGCCGGGCGAGCGCGGCTCTCCCCCTGCGGGTCGGCGTCGGACGATGCGGCACAATAGCGTGCCGAACGCGCCTGTAGCTCCGGCCGGACCCGATGGGGTTTAGTACGGAGGGCCGAAATCGGTCCGAGTTCTCCGATTTCGGCCCTGTGCGACCATCCTGCGACGCAGCCGTGGCATTACTAATCAAAGCTTGGTATCCATCTGGCAATGACTACCAAGGCCAGTGTCGCCCCGCGGCGCAGCCCGAGACGTTCCGCTCGCGCCACGAGGTCCTCGGGCACGTGCAGCACGGCTACGGGCCGGGGCGCCCGATCGATCCCGAGGCGGCGACGCGCTCGGTGCTAAGGACGCCGGCCGAGCACGTGCCTTACGGCCGGCTGGAGAAGCTGCGCCGCGCGATGGTCGAGGAGGTCGGGTCGATAGGGCCGCTCGACCATGCCGCCTGAGGACGGGCGCGTCGACGGTGTTCCTCGATGCGCCCGCGATAGGCCCCGATCGCAGGCGTTCTCCTGCCCCGCGTCGTCCGCCACCTCGGCATCCACATGGAACCCCGTGCCACCCGAGCCATTGGCTCCGCGAACGCGCGGGGAGGATTCGGGCATGGCCAGGCGAGATTCGGCGAGACGAGAGTCGATGGACGAGCGCGCAGGCGGACGCGAGCCGGAACCGGGGCGCCGCGGCCTCCTCAAGGGTCTCGCTCTCGCGCCCGCCGCCGCGACCACCGTCGTTCTCGACGGCGGGCAGGAGGCGCAGGCGCTGACCGCTCGGACGGAGAACCGTGCGCCGCGCTACCGCGAAACCGAGCACGTCCGGACCTTCTATCGCACCAACGCGCGCTGAGGAGGGCGGCCGGCATGCTGATGCGCAAGCGTGATCGTCGAGGGCGGGGCACGGTCGAGCGCGGCCTCGCCGCGCCGCTCGCCGGAACCGAGCGCCGCGCGCTCGACCGGCGCGACTTCCTCAAGGCCTCGGGCGTCTCCGCCGCCGGCGTCGGCGCCCTAGCGGCACTGCCGCGGGAGAGCCTCGTGCGCCGCGCCGAGGCCGCCACCGAGATCCCGGGCGGTCCGCCGATCGAGATCCGCAAGTCGATCTGCACCCATTGCTCGGTCGGCTGCACCGTGCGCGCCGAGGTCCAGAACGGCGTCTGGGTCGGGCAGGAGCCCGCCTACGAGAGCCCGATCAATCTCGGCACGCATTGCGCCAAGGGCGCCTCGGTACGCGAGATCGGCCACGGCGACCGGCGCATCAAGTACCCGCTCAAGCGCCAGAACGGCGAATGGGTGCGGGTCTCCTGGGAGCAGGCGATCGAGGAGATCGGCGACAAGCTGCTCACGCTGCGCGACGACAGCGGACCCGACAGCGTGTTCTGGCTCGGCTCGGCCAAGTTCTCCAACGAGAACGCCTACCTGTTCCGCAAGCTCGCCGCCTTCTGGGGCACGAACTCGGTCGACCACCAGGCCCGCATCTGCCACTCGACCACCGTCGCCGGCGTCGCCAACACGGTCGGCTACGGGGCGATGACGAACTCCTTCAACGACATCACGAATTCCAAGTGCATCATGATCATGGGCGGCAATCCGGCCGAGGCCCATCCGATCTCGATGCAGCACATCCTCATCGGCAAGGAGCGCAACCACGCGCGCATGATCGTCGTCGATCCGCGCTTCACCCGCACCGCCGCCCACGCCACCGACTACGTCCGCCTGCGCCCGGGCACCGACATCCCGGTGATCTGGGGCATGCTCTGGCACATCTTCGAGAACGGCTGGGAGGACGCGGAGTACATCGCCGCGCGCGTCTACGGCATGGACGAGGTTCGCGCCGAGGTCGCCCGCTGGACGCCCGACGAGGTCGAGCGGGTCTCCGGCGTGCCCGGCGAGCAACTGCGCCACATCGCCTGGCTGATGTCCCACGAGAAGCCCTCGACGCTGATCTGGTGCATGGGCGCGACGCAGAAGACGGTGGGCACCGCCAACGTGCGCGCCTACACGATCCTGCAGCTGGCGCTCGGCAACATCGGCGTCGCCGGCGGGGGCGCGAACATCTTCCGCGGCCATTCCAACGTCCAGGGCGCCACCGACCTCGGCTTGGACGTGACGACGCTGCCCGCCTATTACGGCCTCCAGGAGAGCTCCTGGCGACACTGGGCTAGGGTCTGGGACGTCGACTACGACTGGATGGTCTCGCGCTTCGCCACCAAGGAGCTGATGGAGACCAAGGGCATTCCCTCGACTCGCTGGTTCGACGCGGTGAACTACCCCGCCGAGGACGTGCAGCAGCCCGGCAAGCTCCGCGGCATGATGGTCTTCGGCCACGGCGGCAACACCGTGGTGCGCATGCCGGAAGCGGTGGAGGGGATCGACAACCTCGACCTCCTCGTCGTCTGCGACCCGCATCCGACGACCTTCGCCGTGCTCGGCTCGCGCCAGGAGAACACCTATCTCCTGCCGGCGGCGACCCAGTTCGAGATCCGCGGCACCCGCACCGCCTCCAACCGCTCCCTGCAATGGGCCGACGAGGTGATCCCGCCGATCTTCGAATCGAAGGGCGACCACGAGACGATGTACCACCTCGCCACGAAGCTCGGCTTCGCGGACGAGATGTTCAAGCACATCGCCATCGAGGAGGGCGGCGTGCCCTCGATCGAGGACATCCTGCGCGAGATCAACCGCGGCACCTGGTCGATCGGCTACACGGGCCAGTCCCCCGAGCGGCTCAAGCAGCACATGGAGTACCAGCACCTGTTCGACCCGGAGACGCTGCGGGCGAGCGAGGGGCCGGTCGCGGGGGAGGTCTACGGGCTGCCCTGGCCCTGCTGGGGCACGCCGGAGGAGAAGCATCCCGGCACGCCGATCCTCTACGACCTCAGCGTCCCCGTGGCGCGGGGCGGCGGCGGCTTTCGCGCCCGCTTCGGCGTCGAGCGCGAGGGCGTCCCGCTGCTCGCCGAGGGCGTCTCGACCCCTGGCTCGGACCTCCAGGACGGCTATCCCGAGTTCACCATGGCCGTGCTCCAGCGGCTGGGCTGGGACGGGGAGCTGACCGAGGTCGAGCGCGCGGTGATCGAGCGCATCGGCGGCGACAAGCTCGAGGAGGTGTCCTGGACGACCGACCTCTCTGGCGGCATCCAGCGCGTCGCCATCGCCCACGGCTGCTCGCCCTACGGCAATTCCAAGGCCCGTGCGCTCGCCTGGAACCTGCCCGACCCGGTGCCGATGCACCACGAGCCGATCTACACGCCCCGGCCGGACCTGCTGGCCGAGTACCCGACGCTGCCGGACCGGGTCGATTTCCGCCTGCCGACCATCAACCACACGGTCCAGATGCGCGCCGCCGAGCTCGGCATCGCGCGGGACTTCCCCTTCATCCTCACCTCCGGCCGGCTCGTCGAATACGAGGGCGGCGGCGAGGAGACGCGCTCCAACAAGTGGCTGGCCGAGCTCCAGCAGGAGGCCTTCATCGAGATCAACCCGGCCGACGCGTCGCGGCTCGGCATCGAGAACGGGCGGATGGTCTGGATGCACGGTCCGGAGAACCAGGCGCGGATCATCGCCCGCGCCATGGTCACCGAGCGGGTCTCGGAGGGCGTGCTGTTCATGCCCTTCCACTTCGGCGGCATCTACATGGGCGACGACCTGCGAGCCCAGTATCCCGCCGGCACCGACCCGATCGTGCTCGGCGAGAGCGTCAACACCGTCACCACCTACGGCTACGACCCCGTGACCGCGATGCAGGAGACGAAGGTCACGCTCGCCCGCATCGTCCCGGCTTGAGGAGAGGCGCCCCATGGCCCGCATGAAGTTCATCTGCGACGCCGAGCGCTGCATCGAGTGCAATGCCTGCGTCTCCGTGTGCAAGAACGAGCACGAGGTGCCCTGGGGCATGACCCGACGGCGCGTCGTCACCCTCAACGACGGCCGCCCCGGCGAGGCCTCGATCTCGATGGCCTGCATGCACTGCACGGACGCGCCCTGCGCCAGCGTCTGCCCGGTCGACTGCTTCCTGCAGACCGGCGACGGAATCGTGCTGCACTCGAAGGAGGTCTGCATCGGCTGCGGCTACTGCTTCTACGCCTGCCCCTTCGGTGCGCCGCAATATCCCAAGACCACAGCCTTCGGGTCGCGCGGCAAGATGGACAAGTGCACCTACTGCGCCGGCGGGCCGGAGGCGGGCACCAACGAGGTCGACAGCTTCGCGGTCTACGGCCGCAACCGGCTCGCGGAGGGCAAGCTGCCGATCTGCGCGGAGGTCTGCTCGACCAAGGCGCTGCTCGCCGGCGACGGGGAGATCATCGCGGAGATCTATCGCGAGCGCGTCCTGCGCCGCGGCTACGGCTCCGCCGCGTGGGGCTGGGCCACCGCCTATCAGGACAGCCCGACCGTGCTCTCGCAGGGCAGCGGCGAGTGGCCGCCGTCGATGGCCACCGAATCGATGCGGACGCCGTGAGGAGGGCGCCATGAGAGAGACGATGCTTCGCGCCCGGCCGCTGACGCGCCTTCTCGGTGCCCTGGCGCTGGCTCTCCTCGTCCTCGCGCCAGGCCACGGCCTCGCGCAGGAGAGCGACGCCCAGCCCGAGGCCTTCCCCGAGGAGCGCGGCGTCTACCTCAACCCGGACCGCGCGCCGGTGGGCGACGTCGACACCCTGCTGCGCACGCTGAGCGACCGGGAGATGCCCGAGGAGCGGCTCGACGGCTTCACCTACTGGCAGAACCCCGCGCTCGGCTTCGTCACGGCGCCGGACAACCGCTCCTGGCGCGACTTCCGCACCTATTGGTCGCCTACGATCCACACGATCCTGCTCGTGCTCGCCGTTGCGGCGGTTCTGGGCCTCTTTCTCTGGCGCGGCTCGCAGGGCTACGAGCGCGACCCGCGCGGCCGGCGCGTGCCGCGCTTCCGCTTCCTCGACCGGGTGGTGCACTGGACGACGGCGATCGCCTTCGTGCTGCTCGCGCTCACGGGCCTCACCCTCGTCTTCGGCCGCTGGATCATCCAGCCGTGGGCCGGCGACGCCGCCTTCAGCGCGCTCGCGGGTTTCGGGCTCGTGGTCCACAATCAGCTCGGCTTCGTCTTCCTGCTGGGAACCCTGGCGATGGCGGGGCTCTGGGTGCAGGACAACCTGTTCAACAGCGTCGACCGCGAATGGCTGCGCCAGGGCGGGGGCCTAACCACCGGGAGCCACGTCCCGGCCGAGAAGTTCAACGCGGGGCAGAAGGCGATCTTCTGGATCGCGGTCCTGGGCGGCGTCGTCATGGGGATCTCGGGCATCCTGCTGATGCTGCCGATCTCGACCGTCGGGATGACCTGGATGCAGCTCCTGCACGGCGCCCACACGATCCTCGCCGCGCTGCTCATCGCCGTGATCATCGGCCACGCCTATCTCGGCTCGGTGGGGGTCAGCGGCTCCTTCGACGCGATGTGGAAGGGCGATGTCGATCGGCAATGGGCGAAGACCCACCACCCGCTCTGGATCGAGACGCTCGAGCGCGAGCACGGCCGCGAGGCCGAGGCGCCCCGCGCCGAGCCGGCCGAGTGAGGAGAGACGCATGAGGAGTGTCGCACGATGAAGTCCTTCCTCGTCTCCTGCGCCGTCGTCGTCGCGATCGGGCTCATCGCGTACGGTGTGCTCGAGGGGCTGCTCTCGCAGAGCGCGGCCGAGGCCTATGCCGTCGAGCGCGCCGTGCGCGTCGACGCCGACGCCTGGCCGGATCCGGACGGGCTCCTCAGCCACGTCTACGATCCTGCGGGTGGCATCGAGGCGGGGCGTTCGCCGGCGGGCGACTAGGAAGCACCGCCGATGGCGGGCATCTCGATCGATCGATGCTCAGTCCGCGGCTCGGGGCAGGGGGCGCCCGCGAGCGTCGGTCTGGGCTTCGGCGTCGGTCGCTTTGCCATCCCCGTCGTGAGCGGCGTCTATCAGCTGCTGGAGCTCGTCCGTGCTCTCGCCGGGAAGCGCGTTGGGCGGCGTGCGCCCGAGATCGGTGATTCCGGGGGGCAGGCTCTCGAGCACGGATGTCGCGTCGATCCAGGGAATGTCGCGCTCCCAGTCGTCCGGCTGTGCCGAGGCCTGCTGGGCCGATGCCTGCGCGATGCCGAGCGCGAGCGCGGCGCTCGTCACGGCGGCGGTCGAGATCCGGTGGCGCCGCATCTGGTCCTCCCCTTCCGGGGCCCCATGGCGGGCGCCCCCGAGCGGCAAATCGGGGAAGCCGGTCACGGTTCCGCGGTTGACGGGCGTGCGTGCCCCGCGGTGGAACGGCAGGGAGCGGACACCGGGGGCATCTGGCTGGGGCGGCAGGATTCGAACCTGCGCATGGCGGTACCAAAAACCGCTGCCTTACCGCTTGGCTACGCCCCAATCCGACGGGTGGGCCCCCGCGGCGGTGGCGGACATTAGTGCGGTCCCGCCCGCGAGGCAACGCCTTTCGGGGCGCCGCGACGGGGGACGCGCGGTCGGGCGCGGAAATCGTCCCGATGGGGCGAAACAGCGCTTGCACCCGGCCGATCCGGCCGCTATATCCCCGTCCTCACCAGGGCATCGGAGTGTAGCGCAGCCTGGTAGCGCACCTCGTTCGGGACGAGGGGGTCGCAGGTTCGAATCCTGCCACTCCGACCATTCCACTCCGATCACGCACCCCCATCATAGCCGCGATCCTACGGCCGGACGTCGAGCCGCAGGCCCTCGTGCGCGTGCATTGGACGCGGCTGGACGTGTGCGCTAAGATCCATGGATAGGGCATGAAGCTTCTTCATGCTTCATTTATGGATCATCCGATGGCAAGACCGACGGATCGTCGCTGGTCCCGCCACGCCCGCGAAGCCGCCGAGCTTCTCGGTCGCGAGATCCGCGGGGCGCGCCTGGCGCGCGGGATGCCCGCCGCGGAGGTCGCCGAACGGGCGGGCGTGTCGCGCGGCCTCGTCCAGCGCATCGAGGCGGGGGATAGCGGCGTGTCGCTCGGCGCCGCCTTCGAGGTCGCGGCGCTGCTGGGCGTGTCGATCTTCGAGCCCGAGCCCGCCGCCTTCGCACGCCGCCTCGCCGCCGCTCGCGAGAAGGCGCCCCTCCTGCCGGAGGCCGCGCGTCCGCGCCGGACGCTCGTGAAGGACGACTTCTGAGATGGCGCGCGCGCCGAGGAAAGCCCAGGGCGGGAACGAGGGCGAGGCCGCAGCCGAGGAGGCCTATGCCTGGATCTGGCTGCCGGACGCGACGGAGCCGGTGGTCGCCGGCCGGATCGTCCGCGACCGCGGGCGCCACATCTTCAACTACGGCCGCTCCTATCTCGCGCGCGCGGACGCGATTTCGATCTACGAGCCGGAGCTGCCGCTTCGGCCCGGCGCCATCGCGCCGCCGTCGGCGCTGACCATCGCCGGCAGCCTGCGCGACGCCGCCCCGGATGCGTGGGGCCGGCGCGTGATCCTCAATCGGCTCGTCGGCACGCGGGGGCGCGATGCCGACGGGGATGTCCTGGACGAGATCACCTACCTCCTGGCATCAGGCTCGGACCGAAGCGGCGCGCTCGATTTCCAGCGCTCGGCGACGGCCTACGTGCCCCGCAGCCCGGAGCCGGCGCCGCTCGCCGAGCTGATGGCCGCCGCCGAGCGGGTCGAGCGCGGGCTGCCGCTCGCGCCGGAGCTCGAGCAGGCGCTGCTCCACGGGACATCGCTCGGCGGCGCCCGGCCCAAGGCCGGCATCGCCGACGGCGATCGCCGCCTCATCGCGAAGTTCTCCTCCTCGAGCGATACGTACGACGTCGTGAAGGCCGAGTTCGTCGCGATGCGCCTCGCCGCGCGCGTCGGGCTCGACACGGCACCGGTGCGGCTCGCGCGCGCGGCCGGGCGCGACGTGCTCCTCGTCGAGCGCTTCGATCGCATCCGAACGCCGGCGGGCTTCCGGCGTCGCGCGATCGT
>JBNPEA010000138.1:0-39286 GCA_051117315.1 Salinarimonas sp.
AGGTCGCAGGTTCAAATCCTGCCCCCGCAACCAACATCCCCAACACACACCAGACGGCCCCGCAGGCGAAAGCACGCGGGGCCGCGCGCGTTCGGCTAATGGGCGACGGCTCGAAGCCGGCGGGGGCGCCTGCGCGCAGCCGCCTGCCGTCCGTCCCTGCCTGCAGGGGGCGCGCGTCGGCCGCGCGGATGAGACGCACGGCGGCACGCGTGCCGGACCGGCTCACCGCTCCTCGCCTCGGCTCGCCGCCGCGCCCGCGTCCGCTCGTCGCATGCCGCGCGCGGACGCCAGCCGGCCGCCCGCGGCCACTCACCCCCGCGTGCGCGTCCGGGCGACGCTGCGCGCGCCCGCGCGGGCCTGGCGCAGCAGGGAGACGGTGTAGATGACGAGCGCCGCCCAGATCATCGAGAAGGCGACGAGCTCCGCCCGCCCGAACGCCTCGCCGAAGACGAAGACCGCGACGAGGAAGATCATCGTCGGCGCGATGTATTGCAGGATCCCGATGGTCGAGAGCCGCAAGCCCTTGGCGCCGTAGGCGTAGAGCACGAGCGGCACGGCCGTGACCAAGCCGGTGCCGACGAGGAGCCACCCGTCCGCGATCGAGCCCGCGAAGAAATGCCCCTCTCCCCGCCAGGAGATCAGGGCGAGGACGCCGAGCGCGATCGGCGCGAGGATCAGCACTTCCAGGAGGAAGCCCTGGTTTGGGCCGATCGGCAGCCACTTCTTGAAGAAGGCGTAGCCGCCCCAGCTGACGGTCAGCGCGAGCGCGGCCCAGGGCACCCGTCCGCTCTGGAGCGTGAGCACCGCCACCGCCGCGGCGGCGAGCACGATCGCGGCGATCTGCGTCGGGCTCAGCCGCTCCTTGAGCAGCACCGCGCCGAGGAAGACCGAGAACAGCGGGTTGATGTAGTAGCCGAGCGCCGCATCGAGCGCGTATCCCGCGCCGATCGACCAGACGTAGATGCCCCAGTTCATCGAGATGAACGCCGCCGTGACCGCCGCCATGGCGAGCGTCCGCGGCGAGGCGAGGGCCCGGCCGAGGTCGCTCGTGCGCCCGGTGGCGAGCAGGATCGCCCCCGCCACCGGCAGCGACCAGAGCACGCGGTGCGCGACGATCTCGATCGCCGGCACGTGTGCCAGCGCCTTCATGTAGAGCGGCAGGAAGCCCCACAGGACGTAGGCCGAGACCGCGTAGCCGAAGCCAGCCGGCGTATCGTCGTTGGTCGCCGGTCCGGCCATGGAGATCCCCTCGATCGGCCCTGCGGCGCGTCGGCGCCAGCAAGACCATCGAACGGTGCGCGAGGCAAGGCGGCCGCATGCCGAGACCGGTATGCGGGCCGTCCCGCGGCGTTCCTCACCGTGCTCGGCCCGCGCGGTTTCCCCTTTGCCCGAAATGCTCTAGAAGCGCGCCACACACGAGGCCCCGAGAGCTGCAGGAAAGCCCCCTCGACCGATGAGCGACACGATCGTCACCCGCTTCGCGCCGTCCCCGACGGGGTTCCTCCACATCGGCGGGGCGCGCACCGCCCTGTTCAACTGGCTGCTCGCCCGCCGCCACGGCGGGCGCATGCTGCTGCGCATCGAGGACACCGATCGCGAACGCTCGACCCAGGAGGCGATCGCCGCGATCCTCGACGGGCTCGGCTGGCTCGGCCTCGACTGGGACGGGGAGGCGGTGCACCAGGCCGCCCGCGCCGAGCGCCATCGCGAGGTGGCGCTTCAGCTGCTCGCCGAGGGCAAGGCGTATCACTGCTATGCCAGCCAGGAGGAGCTCGCCGAGATGCGCGAGCGGGCCAAGGCCGAGAAGCGCCCGCTGCGCTACGACGGCCGCTGGCGCGACCGCGACCCCGCCGAGGCGCCCGCCGGCGTGCCGCCGGTGGTGCGATTCAAGGCGCCGCTCGAGGGTGAGACCATGGTGGAGGACCGGGTGCAGGGCCGGGTCACCTGGTCGAACAAGGAGCTCGACGACCTGGTGCTCCTGCGCTCGGACGGCACGCCCACCTACATGCTCGCCGTCGTCATCGACGATCACGACATGGGCGTCACCCACGTCGTGCGCGGCGACGACCACCTCACCAACGCCGCCCGGCAGAGCCAGATCTACCGGGCGCTCGGCTGGGACGTGCCGGTGATGGCGCACATCCCCCTGATCCACGGCTCGGACGGGTCGAAGCTGTCGAAGCGGCACGGGGCGCTCGGCGTCGAGGCCTATCGCGCCATGGGCTACCTGCCCGAGGCGCTGCGCAACTACCTCGTGCGCCTGGGCTGGGCGCACGGCGACCAGGAGATCTTCTCTACCGAGGAGATGATCGCCGCCTTCGATCTCGGGGGCATCGGCCGCTCGGCGGCGCGGTTCGACTTCGTCAAGCTCGAGGCGCTCAACGGGCACTACATGCGCCACGCGGACGATGCGCGGCTCGTCGAGGCCCTGGAGACGATCCTGCCCGAGATCGGGCCCGAGCGGGGGCTCGGCCCGACGTTCCCGCCGGACCTGCGCGCCAAGCTGCTCGCGGCGATGCCGGGGCTGAAGGAGCGCGCGCGCACGCTCGTCGAGCTCCTCGATGCGGCCTCCTTCCTGTGGGCTGCGCGGCCGCTCGCGCTCGACGAGAAGGCGCGCCGCCTCGTCGACGACGCGGCCCGCGGTCGCATCGCCGAGCTCCGGCCTCGGCTCGCGGCGCTCGAGAGCTTCGACGCGGCGACGACGGAGGCGGCCGTGCGGGCCTATGCGGACGAGGCGGGCGTCAAGCTCGGGCAGGTCGCCCAGCCGCTGCGTGCTGCCCTCACCGGGCGCACGACCTCGCCGCCGCTGTTCGACGTCATGGTCGTTCTCGGCCGGGAGGAGACCCTCGCCCGGCTCGAGGATCAGGAACAATCCTGATTGCGCATCCAATCCTCTCGCATTCCCGAAAGGTCTGCGCGACCTTGCCCATAAGGCGTGCTTGAACCGGGGAATGCGATCGGTTAACCCGTCCTCACCTTCGCGTCAGCGACAGCCGTCGGAGAGGGTCCGCACCGCGCCGGGCGCTTGCACGGCATCGCTTCTCGCGGACGCTTCCCGGAAGGCGCTCACCATGAAAGGGCCTTGGCGATGAGCAGCACCACGAGCACCCTGCAGATCGACGGCAAGGCCGTCGAGCTGGCGGTGAAACCCGGGACGATCGGGCCGAGCGTCGTCGACATCTCGAAGCTCTACGCGCAGACCGGGTCGTTCACCTACGATCCCGGCTTCACCTCGACCGCGTCGTGCGAGTCGAGCATCACCTACATCGACGGCGACGAGGGCACGCTGCTCTACCGCGGCTACCCGATCGAGCAGCTGGCCGAGCACGGCGACTTCCTCGAGACCTGCTACCTGCTGCTCTACGGCGAGCTGCCGACGGCGGGGCAGAAGGCGGACTTCGACTATCGCGTGACGCGCCACACGATGGTCCACGAGCAGATGCAGCGCTTCCTGATGGGCTTCCGCCGCGACGCCCATCCGATGGCGATCATGGTCGGCTCGGTCGGCGCGCTCTCGGCGTTCTATCACGACTCGACCGACATCTCGGACGCGCAGCAGCGCATGATCGCGTCGATGCGGATGATCGCCAAGACGCCGACGCTCGCCGCGATGGCCTACAAGTACTCGATCGGCCAGCCGTTCGTGTACCCGAAGAACGAGCTCGACTACGCCTCGAATTTCCTGCGGATGTGCTTCGCGGTGCCCTGCGAGGAGTACCAGGTCAACCCGATCCTGTCGCGCGCGCTCGACCGGATCTTCATCCTGCACGCGGACCACGAGCAGAACGCCTCGACCTCCACCGTGCGGCTCGCCGGTTCCTCGGGCGCGAACCCGTTCGCCTGCATCGCAGCCGGCGTGGCCTGCTTGTGGGGTCCCGCGCACGGCGGCGCCAACGAGGCGGCGCTGAAGATGCTCGAGGAGATCGGCACGCCCGACCGCATCCCCGAGTTCGTCGCCCGCGCCAAGGACAAGAACGACCCCTTCCGCCTGATGGGCTTCGGCCACCGGGTCTACAAGAACTACGACCCGCGCGCCAAGATCATGCAGAAGACCACCCACGAGGTCCTGAGCGAGCTCGGCATCAAGGACGAGCCGCTGCTCGAGGTGGCGATGGAGCTCGAGCAGATCGCGCTGCGCGACGAGTACTTCGTCGAGAAGAAGCTCTACCCGAACGTGGACTTCTATTCCGGCATCACGCTCAAGGCCATGGGCTTCCCCACGACCATGTTCACCGTGCTCTTCGCGGTGGCGCGCACGGTCGGCTGGATCGCCCAGTGGAAGGAGATGATCGAGGACCCGTCCCAGCGCATCGGCCGCCCGCGCCAGCTCTACGTCGGCGAGCGGGCCCGCGACTACACGCCGATCGCCCAGCGGGGGTGATCGCCGCATCGGCGGCGGCAGGACGAACGAGGAAGGCGGGCTTCGGCCCGCCTTTCGCGTTTCGGATGGAGGTCACGCGGGTCCGCGCCGCGAGCCGTCGCTCACCGCCCCAGCACGGCCTGCGGCAGCCCCGTCACGATTTCCGGCACGAGCCAGCAGATCGCGAGCCCGAGCGCCTGGAGGGCGACGAAGGCAGGCGCGGCGCGGTAGAGGTCGGCGAGGGTGATCGCCGGCGGGGCGACGGATTTGAGGTAGAACAGGTTGTAGCCGAAGGGTGGGGTCAGGTAGGCCATTTCCAGGTTGAGGATGACGAGCCCGCCGAACAGGATCGGGTCGAAGCCGATCGCGGACACGATGGGGATGAAGATCGGCATCGTCAGGAAGAGGATGCCGATCGGGTCCATGACGAAGCCGAGCGCGAAGATGATCGCCATCATCACGAGCACGATGGCGGCCGGTGGCAGGGCGAGGCCCTCGACGAGGCCGCGGATGAAGCTCTCGCCGCCGGTGCCGGAATAGACCGCCACGAACAGCAGTGCGTTGATCGCGATCCACATCACCATCGCGGTCTGCCGCCCGGTCTCGAGCGCCATCGCGGCGAGGGCGCCCGCGCGCAGGCGCCGCTGCAGCGCGGCGACGAGGAGGCTCGTCGCCGCGCCCATGGCGGCGGCCTCGGTCGGGCTCGCGAGGCCCGCGAACATCGAACCGAGGACGGCGAGCACGACCACGATCGCCGGCAGGACGCGCAGCGACACGGCGAGCCGCTCGCGCGCGCCGACGCGGGCGCGCTCCGTCTTCGGCAGCGCCGGGGCGAGGCGCGGGTCGAGGCCCGCGCGCACCAGCACGTACACGCAGAACAGCGCCGTCAGCAGCAGCCCCGGGCCGATGCCGGCGAGGAACATCTTGCCGATGGAGACCCCCGCGAGCCCGCTGTAGACGATGGCGATGAGGCTCGGCGGGATCAGCTGGCCGAGCGCCCCGCCGGCGAGGATGACGCCGAGCGCGATCCCGCGATCGTAGCCGCGCTCGAGCATGGCCGGCAGCGCCAGCCGGCCCATGGCCATCACGCCGACGGCGCTCACGCCGGACATGGCGGCGATTCCGGCGCAGGCCACGATCGTGCCGACGGCGAGCCCCCCGCGCAGCGCGCCCATCCACAGATGCATCGCGGCATACAGGTCGTCGGCGATCCCGGCGCGGGCGAGAACGCTCGCCATGAACATGAAGAAGGGCAGGGCGAGCAGCGTCTGGTTGGAGAGCGCGCCGGCCACCTGGCTCGACAGCAGGAAGGCCGAGAACGGCCCCCATTCGACGAAGCCGACGACGATGGCGACGATGCCCAGCGCGAAGGCGATCGGCACGCCGATGAGGACGGTGGCGAAGAGCAGGCCGAACAGGACGAAGGTGAGCGCCGCGCCGTCCATCACGGCCTCCGCATCGCCCGGCGCAGCTCCGAGACCGTAATGGCGAGCGCCTGCAGTGCCATCAGGGCGATCGAGACGGCGACGATCACCCAGGACGGCCAGATCGGCGGGTCCCAGGGGGTGCGGGTGCGCTCCAGCCGCGCCACCGCGTCGATCACCCGCGCGTGCACGATGAAGCCCAGGACGAGGAGGTAGGCCAGCACGAGGAGGTGCGCGAGCCCGTTCAGCGCCGCGCGGGGGCGCGGCGGCAGCAGCTGGTGGAGGAGATCGACCTGCACGTGGGCGCGCGCCTTCAGCGCCTCCGCGCCGCACAGGAAGAACAGCGCGCCGAACAGGATCTGGGTCAGCTCGCCCGCCCAGATCGTCGGCGCGCCGAAGACGTAGCGGGCCGTCACCTCGTAGACCACGATCGCGATCATGGGCAGCACGAGCAGGCTCGCAAGTTGGCCGGTCCGTTCGCAGATCGCCTCGACGACGCCCATGGCGCGCTCCTGCCGAGCGGGGAGGGGCGGCGGCCCGCGTCGCGGCGGGCCGCCGGGAATGCGGTCAGTCGACGATGTCGTGACCGAGCGACCGCAGGTAGGCGTTGCGCGAGGCGAAGGCGGCGGCGAAGGCCTCCGAGCGCGGCAGGTAGACCTCCTTCATCACGGCGACCCGCGTCTCCTCGATGCTGCGCACGTCGTCGGGCGACCATTCGAGGAAGGTCGCGCCCGCGTCCGCCATCTCGCGGATCAGCCGCGCCTCCTCGGCTCGCGCCGTGCGCCAGTAGTCGAAGGCGGCGGCGCGCAGGGCGGTGTCGACCACGGCCTCGAGGTCGTCGGGCAACGCCTCCCAGGCGTCCGCGTTGACGATCCAGTCCGAGGAGCCGCCGGCGGTGAACGGCGGCAGCACGACGTAGGGGGCGACCTCCTGCCAGCCCAGGCCGTGGTGGATCGGCAGCGTCGTGAACTCCGCGCCCTCGATCACCCCGCGCTGGAGGCCCGTGTAGATCTCCTCCGCCGGCATCGAGACGATGGCCGCACCGAGCCGGCTGAAGGCGTCGGCGGTGAGGCCCGAGGAGCGGATCTTGACGCCCTCGAGCGCATCGAGGCCATCCACCGGCTCGGAGAGCCAGAGCTGCTCACCCAGCAGCGGCGAGACGCCGAGATAGTGCAGGCCGTGCTCCGCCAGCACGGGGCGCAGCAGGTCGGCGCCGCCGCCGTCGTAGAACCAGCCGACGCCCTGCAGCGGATCGTAGCCCGCCGCCCATTCGTTGATCCCGTAGAGCGCGGGCTCCCGGCCGACGTAGTACACGAGATAGGTGTGCCCGAGCTCGAGCGCCCCGGCGCGCACCGCCTCCACCACCTCCGGCGTCGGGACGAGCTGGCCGGCGGGGAAGACGTCGATTCGCATGCGCCCGTTCGAGGCTTCGGCGACGCGGTCGGCGAAGTTGCGTACGAGCGCGTCGAGCTCGGTGGTGGCGGCGCCGGCGACGGTCTGCATCCGCCAGGTGACCTCGGTGGCGTCGGCGGCCGAGATCGGGGCGAGGGCGAGCGCGGCGGCGGCCGCGCCGAAGAGATGAGCGCGCATTCCGATGTCCTCCAGGATCGCGGGTGAGCAGTTCCCGGAACGGAACCGACCATCAATTCCGTAGTGGAACAACCCTTGATAGATTCACCTCGTGCCCTAATGGTGTTTCAGCCATGAGTGCAGCTTGGGGGCGCGGATTTCATCGGCGCAACGCCGATGGGCTTCCATGCCGCACTGCAGCAGAAAAATTCCCAAAGGTCGTCGCCTGCCCTTGACTCCCTGTTCCGACGAGCGCAGATGAACGCTCGTTCACCCGCGCTGAATGAACGTTCATTCAAGCTGGGCCTTTGGCCGGAGCGGGTGCCCACGATCGCGGCACGGACTCGGGACGACGCGCATGGACGACCTGGCTTCCGGCACCGCTCCCCCGCCCGGGCAGGATCGGCGTGCCGCCATCCTGAACGCGGCGGAGCTGTGCTTCGCCCGCGCCGGCTTCCATCGCACGACGATGCAGGACATCGCCGCCGCCGCCGGCATGTCGGTCGGCAACCTCTACCGCTACTTCGCCAGCAAGGACGCGGTGATCATCGCGCTCGGCGAGCGCGACCGCACGGAGGTGGCGCGCGACTTCGCCATGCTCGACGACGCCGAGGACTTCCTCGCCGCCTTCCGCGCCATCGGCGAGAAGCACCTGCGCGCCGTGCCCGCGACGCGCTCGGCGATCTGCCTCGAGATCTGGGCGGAGGCGACCCGCAACGCCGTCTTCGCGGAGATCACCCGCGCCTTCGAGACGGAGGTGACCGGCCGCCTGGAGCGCGCCTTCGCCCTGGCGCAGGCGCGCGGGGCGATCCGCTCGAAGGCGGACCCGCGGGCGCTCGCCATCACCGTCGGGACCCTCGCCGACGGGCTCTTCGTCCGGCGCGCGGTCTCGCAGTCCTTCGACGCCGAAGCGGAGATCGACCGCGTCCTCGCGCTCATCGGCGCCCTGCTCGACGGCGCGATCGATCGCGCCGCACTCGCATCCGACGCCGCGGCCAAGGCGCCCGGCGAGGCCATCTGAGGTCCCCCATGAACGCCTCACGCATCGCATCCTTCGCCATCGTCATCGGCGCCGTCGCCTGGGTGGCGTCCGGTCAGGAGGTCGTCAACGCGATCCTCGGCGAGCCCAATCCCGCCGTCGCGGCCGCCCCGCAGGCTTCCGCCGACAGCCGCGAGGAGGAGGATCTCTTCTCCGTCGCGGTCCAGCGCGTGCCCGTGATCGACCACGCGCGCACCATCACGCTGTCGGGCTTCACCCGCGCCGACCGTCGCGCCTCCGCCGTCACCCGCGCCCAGGGCACCGTCGTCGAGCTGTCGGTGCGCCGCGGTGACGAGGTGGAGGAGGGCGACGTCGTCGCGGTCCTCTCCGACGAGGCGCGAGAGGCCCAGGTCGTCCAGGCCCGGGCCCGGCTGGAGCAGCGCATCGCCGAGGGCGAGGCGCGCATGCGGCTCATCGAGAACGGCACCCTGCCGGCCCTCGAGCGCCCGCAGATCGAGGCCGACCTGAAGGCCGCGGAGGCGGCGCTGGCGCAGGCGCAGGCCGAGGCCGATCGCGGCTTCGTGCGCGCACCCATCGCCGGCGTCGTCGACGCCGTCCCCGCCGAGCTCGGCCAGTCGCTGCAGGTCGGCGACGCGATCGCCGAGATCATCGCCCTCGACCCCATGCTCGTCCTCGTCGAGATCGCCGAGCGTCAGCTCGGCGGCGTGCGCGTGGGCGACCGGGCGGTGGTGCGGCTCGTCACCGGCCAGACGGCGCAGGGAGAGGTGCGCTTCGTCTCGAACCGCGCCTCCGAGGGCACCCGCACCTATCGGGTCGAGGTCGGCATCGACAACGCCGACGGCGCCATCGCCGACGGCATCACCGCCGAGGCGACGCTGGCGCTCGCCGCCGTCCCCGCCGCCGAGATCCCGCGCTCGGCGCTGACCTTCTCGAGCGAGGGGACGCTCGGCGTCCGGCTCGTCGACGACGAGGCGCGCGTCGCCTTCGCGCCGGTGTCGCTGGTCGAGGACGGCCGCGAGACGCTGTGGGTGTCCGGCATCCCGGACGGCGCCGCGGTCATCGTGCAGGGCCAGGATTTCGTCGTCGAGGGCCAGCACGTGGCCCCCGTTCCTCTCGCGCTCGCCGCGCGCCGCTGAGCCGGCGCGCCGCCGACATTCCGACTGGAGCCCGGCCGTGGGCCGGGGCATGCCGATGGGCAAGATCGTCGACTACGCCATCTCCCACGCGCGCCTCACGCTCGCGGTGCTGGCCTTCATCCTGATCTCGGGCTTCGTCGCCTACCAGGAGATCCCCAAGGAGGCCGAGCCGGACGTGCAGGTCCCGCTCGTCTACGTGGGCCTGCACCAGCGGGGCATCTCGCCGGAGGATGCCGAGCGCCTCCTGCTGCGTCCGATGGAGACGAAGCTCAAGTCGGTGGAGAGCGTCAAGGAGATGCGCTCGGCCGCCTACGAGGGTGGCGGCTTCGTGCTGCTCGAGTTCGAGGCGGGCTTCGACGGCGACGCGGCGCTCGCCGACGTGCGCGCCAAGGTCGACACCGCGCGCAGCGAGCTGCCGCGCGACGCCGACGAGCCGACGGTCGAGGAGGTCAACCTCTCGCTCTTCCCGGTCCTCGTCGTCGGCCTCGGCGGCGACATTCCCGAGCGCACGCTGCTGCGGCTCGCCCGCGACGCCGAGACCGCGATCGAGCAGGTGCCGGGCGTGCTCTCGGCGGAGCTGCGTGGCGCACGCGACGAGGTCGTCGAGATCATCGCCGAGCCGATGCTGCTGCGCTCCTACGGCCTCGACCTCACCGACGTGATCAACGCCTTCAATGCCGGCAACAGCCTCGTCGCCGCTGGTGCGCTGGAGGGCACCACCGGTCGCTTCGCGGTGAAGGTGCCGGCGCTCATCGAGAACGCGCAGGACATCCTCGACTTCCCCATCGCGGCGAGCGGCGACGCGGTGGTGCGCCTGGGCGACGTCGCCGAGGTGCGCCCGACCTTCAAGGACCCGGAGTCGATCACCCGTATCAACGGCAAGCCGGCGATCGTGCTCGAGGTCTCCAAGCGCACCGGCGCGAACCTCATCGAGACCGTCGACGCTGTGAAGGCCACCGTCGAGGCGCTGCGCGCGACCTGGCCGGCCACTGTCGCGGTGACGTTCTCGCAGGACAAGTCCGGCGACATCCGCACCATGCTGCACGAGCTGCAGAACTCGGTCGTCACGGCCGTGCTGCTCGTCATCGTGATCATGCTCTACACGCTGGGCGCGCGGGCCTCGATCTTCATCGGCATCGCCATCCCCGGCGCCTTCCTGGCGGGAATCCTGGCGCTCTACCTCGCCGGGCTCACCGTCAACATCGTGGTGCTGTTCTCGCTGATCCTGGCGGTCGGCATGCTGGTGGACGACGCCATCATCGTCTCGGAATTCGCCGAGCGGCGCATGAGCGAGGGCATGCCGGCGCCGCAGGCCTATTCGCTCGCGGCCAAGCGCATGGCCGGCCCGGTGATCGCGGCCACGGCGACGCGTATCGCGGCGTTCTCGCCGCTCTTGTTCTGGCCGGGCATCGTCGGCGAGTTCATGATGTACATGCCGCTGACGCTGATCGCGACGCTCACCGCCTCGCTCGTCATCGCGCTGATCTTCACGCCGACGCTGGGCGCGCTGCTGGCCAAGCCCCCGAAGGAGACCCACGAGGAGGGGCACCTGCCCGAGGGCGGGGCCTATCTCGGCCTCATCCGCCTCGTCACCCGCCACCCGCTGGTGACGATCGTGCTCACGATCGCGCTCCTCGTCTCCGTGGTGCAGACCTACGGCCGCTACGGCAACGGCGTCGAGTTCTTCCCCGACGTCGAGCCGGAGTTCGCCCTCGTGCAGGTGCGCGCCCGCGGCAACCTCGCCATCGCGGAGAAGGACGCGCTCGTGCGCGCGGTCGAGCAGCGGCTGCTCGGCATGGAGGAGCTCGAGACCGTCTACGCCCGTGTCGGCGGCGGCCAGCGCGGCTCGCAGGAGGTGACCGAGGACACCGTCGGCACGGTCCAGTTCGAGCTCGTCGACTGGCGCGAGCGCCGCTCCGCCTCCGAGATCATGGCGGAGATCCGCGCGCGCACCGCCGACATTCCCGGTGCCATCATCGAGGTGACGAAGCCGGCCGCCGGCCCGCCCACGGGCAAGCCGATCACGATCGAGGTCGGCTCGATGGATCCCGCGCGCCTGCTCCCCGCGGCGGAGCGTGTGGCCGAGATGCTGCGCACAGTCCCCGACACGCGCGACGTCGACGACGGCCTGCCGCTGCCCGGCGTCGATTGGACGCTCGAGGTCGACAAGGCGGAGGCCGCCCGCTACGGCGCCAACGCGCTCACCGTCGGCAACGTGGTGCAGCTCGTCACCAACGGCCTCAAGGTGACGGAGTACCGGCCCAACGACACGGACACCTCCGTCGACGTGCTGGTGCGCTTCCCCGAGGAGCGGCGCTCGCTCGACCAGCTCGACGAGCTGCGGGTCAACACGCCCGCGGGATCGGTGCCGATCGCGAACTTCGTCACCCGCGAGCCCGTGCAGCGCGTCGGTCTGATCAACCGCGTCGAGGGGCGCCGGGTCGTCACCGTCACGGCGAACGTCGCCGAGGGCGTGCAGTCCGCCGCCGTGCAGGCGGCGGTCGAGGCGGAGCTCGCCGGGCTCGACCTCGGCCCGGGCGTGACCTGGCGCATGAAGGGCGAGGACGAGGAGCGCGAGAAGGCGAGCGCCTTCCTCGCCAGCGCCTTCGGCGCCGCGCTGTTCCTGATCTTCGCCATCCTGCTCGCGCAGTTCAACAGGTTCACGAGCGTGCTGATCACGCTGTCGGCGGTGATCATGTCGACGATCGGCGTGCTGATCGGGCTCATGGTCATGGGCCAGGCCTTCGGCGTGGTGATGACGGGCATCGGCGTCATCGCCAATGCGGGCGTGATCGTGAACAACAACATCGTGCTCATCGATACCTACGACCGGCTGCGCCGGGAGGGCGTCGAGGCCAGGCTCGCGATCCTGCGCACCTGCCACGAGCGCGCGCGTCCGGTCGTCCTCACCGCCGTCACCGCGGTGCTGGGCGTGCTCGGCATCGCCTTCGGCGTGAACATCGACTTCGTCCAGCGCGCCGTCGACATCGGCGCGCCCTCGACGCAATGGTGGGTCCAGCTCTCCACCGCGATCGTGTTCGGCCTGTCGTTCGCGACCATTCTGACGCTGATCGTGACGCCGGCGATGCTGATGGCGCTGGCCGACCTCTCCGCCTGGAATGCGCGCCGCAAGGAGCGCCGGTCACAGGAGCGCGCCCAGCTCAAGGCCGCGCGCGAGACGGCCGCGATGCCCGCCGCTCCGGCCGAGTGACGCGCCGAGCCTCGAGCGACGGCGCGCCCGGCCTCAGCCGGGCTCGCGAACCCGGACGGGGATTCGCTTGACCCGCGCCCGGGTCCCGCGCTGCCACCGCTCCGTCGCCACCCGTGCCGGGAAGAGCGGGTCGCCGGGGCGCAGGTTGACCGCGAGATCCGCGATCGCCATGCGGTCGGGATAGAGGCTCTCGAGCACGCTGCCGGGAAGCGTCGCGGAATCGAGCCGGTCGCAGAAGCGCTCCTCGTGGAGTGCGCGCACGATCGCGTCCTCGAGCAGCACGCCCGGCCCGAGCGTGCGGTGGCGCTCGTCGTAGGCGGTCTTGATCAGGAAGGCCGTCCCGGCGCTGACGAGCGCGAGGCTCGCCGCGATCGGCGCACCGTCGAGCACGATCAGGTCGGCGCGCGCCGTCACCGGGCCGCGGGCGGAGAGGAACAGGTCCCGGGCGAAGGCGCGGGTGACCGGGTGCGTCGCCAGCGCGGTGCCCATCCGCCCCTTCCAGCCGCCGCGCTCCAGCGCCATGAAGTCGTCGACCGCCTCGGCCAGCGCCGTCCCGCCCTCGGCCACGCGATGCGCCACGGCGCCGCGCTCCGCCAGGCGGCGCCGTCGCCGGTCGAGGCCCCTGCGCCGCGACCGGCCGAGCGCCTCGGCGGCGTAGGCCTCGTAGTGGGCGCGTGCCGACAGGACCGGCCGCTGGAACGGCGCGAGGGGGGCGACCTCCGCCCCCATGCGCCCGAAGGCACCGGCCAGCGCGGTCCCGATCGGCGACGCGATCGGGAACATCGGCAGCAGGACGGCGCCGCCCCGGCAGGCGCGGCGGATCGCCAGCGCCAGGGCGTCGGCCCAGCCGTCGGGCGCATCACGGGCGACGAGCGGGGTCGAGATCGTCGTGAACGGCGAGCCGAGCGCACCGGGCGCGTCGCGCCAGCCGAGCCGGCCGGCGCGCGCCGTCAGCGGCAGGAGCGCCACCAGCCGTCCGCCCGGGCCATCGCAAGAGCCCTCGCGCACGCAGGCGAAGCGCGGGCGCGGCGCGGTGAAGCGGTGGGCGAGATGCGCGTCGACGAGCGGGCGCGCGAAGAACGGATTCGCCGCCCGGGCGTCCGCGGCGAGGGCGTCCCAGCCGTCGCGGTCGCGTTCGAGCGCCTCGCGATCGAGGATGTCGATGGTCAATGCGGCCATGCGTCGGCGTCCGTCCGCCGGCGGGCGCCCCATCCGGCACGATGGCATGAACTTCCCCGGGGCTCGGATGTTTCCAGGAGGATCGGGTGCGCGGCTGCGACCGTCGGCCGCCCCCCGCGCGTGCGATGCCTGGAACCGGAGGCGGGGCCGGCGGGTTGACGAGCGCTCGCATAGACGGCTCGAACAGCCGAGCTCGTCCTCCGGCCGAGCTCTCCTTGGGATGGCGGACCGGAGGCGGAACCCTGTCGATGAAGCCCTGACATGCTGGATAGGCCCACGGAGACGACACCGCCCGAGGCGCGCGACACGGCCGCCTTCGCGGCGCAAGGCAGGCGTCGGCTCCGCCGCCCCGCCGCGCTGCCTTATTTTCTCGTCGTCGCCGTCCTCGCGCCGCTGGTCTTCTTCGGTCTGGCCGCAGCGAGCGACTGGCGTACCATCGAGAGCGACGCCCGCGACCGGATCGTCTACATCCGCGATGCCGTGGCCGAGCACGCCAAGCGCGTGTTCCAGACGCACGAGCTCGTCGCCGTCTCGATCCGCGAGCGGATCGGCACGATGAGCTGGGGCGAGATCGGCTCGTCGGACGATCTCCACGCCTACCTGATGGAGATCGAGCGGAGCTTCGAGGAGGTTCACGAGATCTGGCTCGTCGACGGCAGCGGCCTCCTGCGGGCCTCGAGCCGCGCCATGCCGGTGCCGGCGCTCGACGTCTCGCGCCGACCGTGGTTCCGCGCCGCCGCAGAAGGAGGCGGCGCGCTCGTGGTGGGGCCGCCCGAGAGCTCGACGGATGCTTCGGCGTTCTTCACGCTGGCGTTGCCGCGCTGGGACGGCGCCGGCGCGGCGCCCTTCGCGGGCGTGATCCGCATCTGGATCGCGCCGAGCTACTTCACGGACTTCTACGACAGCGCCTATCCGGACGAAGGCGCGATCGCCCTCGTGCTGCGCGGCGGCGAGGTGCTGGTGAGCCATCCGCCGGGGACGCGCGTGCCGACCGGCATCCCGCGCCGTGTCGCCGCCCCGCCCGGAACGCAGGGCTCGCCCGGCGCCCCGCCGGGCGAGCTGCGCAGCGCCGTCTTCGACGGCCCCGCGGCGGACGAGGACGAGGCTCGCATCCAGGCCTACACCCGTCTCGGCGACCTGCCGGTCTACGCCGCCTTCGCCCTCGATCGATCGAGCCTGGAAGCGGCCTGGAGGAGCCGTCTCGCGGGCTACGTCGCCTATTTCGTGCCCGCGGTCGCAGCGCTGCTCTTCCTGGGAGCGCTCGCCTGGCGCAGCCACCGGGCGCTGGAGGAGAAGGTCGAGCTGCGCACCCGCGCGCTCTCCGAGGCGGTGGCGGAGAAGAACCAGCTCCTGAAGGAGGTGCATCACCGCGTGAAGAACAACATGCAGATCGTCTCGAGCCTGATCCGCATGCAGGAGCGGGTGCACACCTCGCCGGAGGAGACGATCCGCCGGGTCCAGGCGATGGCGCTGGTGCACGACCTGATCTACAGCCACGGCGAGTTCGCCAGCGTCAATCTCGGCGCCTACATCCGGCGGCTCAGCGAGACGCTGGCCGGCGCCGCCGCACAGGGCAAGCGCGTGCGCTTCGCCTACGACATCGACCACGTCGCGGTGACGCTCGATCGGGCGATGCCGTTCGCGCTGATTCTCTCGGAGGTCCTCACCAACGCGATGCGCCACGCCTTCCCCGAGGGCGAGGGGCACGTCATGATCACGCTCGACCGTGACGGCGACGCGGTCGAGCTGCGGGTGGAGGACGACGGCCGGGGCTTCGACCCGCGCGCGCGCACGGACGGCTTCGGCCTGAAGCTGATCCGCTCCCTCGCCGTCCAGCTCGACGCCGAGGTGCGCTTCGAGCCCGGGGGCGTCGAGGACGGGCGCGGCTCGGTCTTCGTGATGGCGTTTCCCGTAGAGGCCGTCCCGCAGCCTGCGTGAAGGCGAGGCTTGCGTCGGGCCCGCGCGGGCCGCACCATCGCGCACCCCGCGCGAGAAAGGATCGGCCATGCTCGACGCCCGACCCGTCGTCGTCTTCGATGCCTTCGGCACCCTCTTCGACGTCCATTCCGCCGTCGCCCGCAACGCGGCGACGATCGGCCCCGCCTCCGTGCACCTGTCGGAGATCTGGCGGGCGAAGCAGCTCGAGTACACCTGGACGCTGTCGCTGATGGGGCGCTGGGAGCCGTTCGGCACGCTCACCGAGCGTGCGCTCGACCAGGCGCTGGCGCGCTCGCCGGAGGTGGACCCGGTCGTGCGCGACAAGCTGCTCGAGAGCTATCGCACGCTCGACGCCTATCCGGACGTGCCGGGCACGCTGGCGCGGCTGCGGGCGCGTGGCGCGCGTACGGCCATCCTCTCCAACGGCGACGGGCCGATGCTCGCCGAGGCGCTCGCCGCCGCCGGGATCGGCGCGGCGCTGGACGCCGTCCTGTCGGTCGACCAGGTTCGGGTGTTCAAGACCGACCCGCGCACCTACGCACTCGTGGAGGCGCATTTCGGCTGCGCCCGCGAGGACGTGCTGTTCGTCTCCTCGAACCGCTGGGACGTCGCGGGCGCCGTCGCCTACGGCTTCGCCGCCGCCTGGGTCAACCGCTCCAGCGCACCCGACGAGTACGAGGATCTCGCACCTCGGGCGATGATCGCGACGCTGGACGAGATTCCGTAGGCCCCTCTCCCGCGGGAGAGGGGCCGCAAAGGCCTTGGCGGCGTCACTGTGCCGCGTCGCGCTCCGCGGGCATCGCGTCGGAGGGCGCCGTGCTCCCGGTCGCCTCCAGCGTGCCTTCGTACGTCACCCGCCAGAGCGTGCCCGAGGTCTCGTCGGCGACGATCAGCGCGCCGTCCGGCATCACCGCGAGCGCCGTCGGCCGGCCCCAGACGACGGCACGCTCGTCGCCCTCGACCCAGAACCCGGTCATGAAGTTCTCGTAGCTCCCCTCGGCCTCGCCGTTCTCGAAGAGCACGCGCACGACCTTGTAGCCGGTCGGGTCGGCGCGGTTCCACGAGCCCTTGAGCGCCACGAAGGCGTCGCCCCGGTACTCCTCGGGGAACCCGTCCTCGTCGTAGAAGGCGAGGTTCATGGCCGCCGAATGCGCCTCGAACAGGACGTCGGGGGTGAGCGTGCGCTCGACCATCTCCGGCGCGCGCTCGGCGAAGGTCGGCTGCGGCAGCCCGCCGGCATAAGCGTAGGGCCAGCCGTAGAAGCCGCCTTCCTCGACCTGCGTCAGGAAGTCGGGCGGGACCGAGTCGCCGAGCCCGTCGTGCTCCTGCACCACCGCCCAGAGCGCGCCGGTCTGCGGATGCAGCGCCATGCCGATCGGGTTGCGGGTGCCCGAGGCCCAGGTGCGCTGGTTCGCGCCGTCGAGGTCGAAGGCCTGGATCGTCGCGCGCGGCTCCTGCTCCTCGGCGATGTTGCCCGCCGAGCCGACGCCCACGTACATCACGCCGGCCTCCTCGTCGCGCAGCAGCGAGCGCGTCGTGTGGCCGATCGGGCGGCCGAAGACGCCCTCCTCGGTGACGGCGAAGTGGTCCATCGGCGTCTGCGGCCGGCGCTGGTCCTCCGGCACGTCCGAGAGCGGTGTGGGATAGAAGATCTCCGGTCCCGTCGCCCGGATCTCGCCGTCGGAATAGGGCACGCGCCAGATGCCACGCACGTCTGCGACCAGGACGTCGCCTTCGTTCTCGCCGCTCTCGATGCGGTCGATGCCGTAGGGCTGCTGGAATCCCTTGGCGAACAGGCTCACGGTCTCGGCGGCGCCGTCGCCGTCCTCGTCGCGCAGGAACATGACGTCGCCGGCGCCCTGGCGGGCGACGAGCAGGTCGCCGCTCTCGAGTGCGTAGAGCTGGCGCGGACCCTCGATCTCGGCGAACAGCGAGACCTCGAAGCCTTCCGGCACGGTCGGCGTGCGCCCGTCGCGGGCGACGGTCAGGGCCGGGTTGCGCACCGCTTCGTCGGGCCGGGGCGGGGGCAGGTCGGCGGGCTCGACGCGGAAGCGCTTGCCGATCTCCTGGTCCTGGAAGGCGGGGACGGCGGGGCTGACCGCGGCCTCGCCGGGCGCGGCGGCCTGGCCCTGCGCGTGGGCGGCGCCGGCTGCGGCGATGGCGAGGATGCTCGCGGCGGCGAGATGGGGGATGCGGTTCGTCACGAGGCGTTTCTCCGTCCTGTGGCAGGAAATCCTGCCTCGGCAACAGGAGGGCGAGCGGCGCGGTTCCCCGCGCCGGGGCGCGTGGAACGGTCGCGCGACGGCTCGCCGCGCGCTATGGTCGCGCCCGATCCGGACGGAGGAAGACCCATGGCGGACGCGCTCGTTCTCTACACGAACCCCATGTCGCGCGGGCGAATCGCCCGCTGGATGCTGGAGGAGGTCGGTGCCCCCTACGAGACGCGGATCGTGGAGTACGGCGACGAGATGCAGGGGGAGGCCTACCGCGCGATCAACCCGATGGCGAAGGTCCCCGCGCTGAGGCACGGCGAGACGGTCGTCACCGAGGTCGCCGCGATCTGCGCCTATCTGGCCGACGTCTTCCCGGAGGCGGGGCTGGCACCGGCGCACGGCTCGCGGGAGCGTGGGCCGTACTACCGCTGGCTCTTCTTCGGGGCGGGACCGATGGAGGCGGCGGTGACCAATCGCGCCCTGGGCTTCGTACCGCCGCCGGAACGATCGCGGATGGTGGGCTACGGCAGCTGGGAGCGCATGCTCGACGCGCTGGAGAGCGCCGTCGCGGCGGGACCCTTCATCCTGGGCGAGCGCTTCAGCGCCGTGGACGTTCTTCTCGGCGCGCAGGTGAGCTGGGGTCTCGCCTTCGGCACGGTGGAGAGGCGGCCCGCCTTCGAGGCCTATGCCGAGCGGACGATGGGGCGACCCGCCGCCCGTCGCGCGCAGGCGATCGACGAGGCGGCCGCCCCGCCCGCGCAATGATCACGCATCACGCCCCCCAGGTCGCGTCGAGCACCCGCAGCCAGTTGCGCCAGCAGATCTTCTCCAGCGCCTCGCCCGCGTAGCCGCGCTCCGCGAGCGCCGCGACGAGGTTCGGCAGCCCGCGGGCGTCGCCGATGGCGTCGGGCATCGTCGCGCCGTCGAAGTCGGAGCCGAGCCCGACGCCGTCGATGCCCACCTTGGCGACCAGGTGGTCGATGTGGTCGACCATGATCGAGAGCGGCGTCGCGGGGTCGCGACGGCCGTCGGGGCGGATGAAGGAGGTGGCGAAGTTCAGCCCCACCATGCCGCGGCTCTCGCCGATGGCGGCGAGCTGCGCGTCGGTGAGGTTGCGCGCGTGCGGGCAGACCGCGTGCGCATTCGAGTGCGTGGCGACGAGCGGTGCCCGGCTCAGCCGCGCCACGTCCCAGAAGCCGCGCTCGTTCAAGTGCGACAGGTCGATCACGATGCGCAGGCGGTTGCAGGCGCGCACCAGCGCCTCGCCCGCCGGGGTGAGCCCGCGGCCGATGTCGGGGCCCGACGGGAAGCGGAAGGGCACGCCTTCGCCGAAGATCGTCGGCCGGCTCCAGACCGGGCCGAGCGAGCGCAGGCCGGCGGCGTGGAGCACGTCGAGCGTGCGCAGATTCACATCGATCGCCTCCGCGCCCTCGAGATGTGCCACGGCGGCGAGCGCGCCGCGCGCCATCGCGGCCTCGATCTCGGCCGCGCTGCGGCAGATCGCGACCGCCCCGTCGGACGCGCGCTCGAGCCGCAGCAGGATGGCGAGCATCGCCAGTGTCGCGTCCCGGGCGTAGCCCGGCTCGAGCGCCGGCGGCAGCGTCACGTCGTAGGGCGGCCGCGTCATCAGCGCGTCCGCTTCCGCACCGGCCGCTGTCGGATCCGGGACGTAGATCGCGAACAGGCCGCCGACGAGGCCGCCCGCGCGCGCCCGCGGCAGGTCTAGGTGGCAAAGCCGATCGCCGGCGAGGAAGCCCTCCTCCGGTCGGGGATGCCCGGCCAGCAGGAGGCGCAGGAGGGCGTCGTTGTGGCCGTCGAAGACGGGGATGCGGTCGGCGGGCATGGAGGCGGCGGGCTCGGGTAAACGCGGGCTCGTGGGAGGCGGGCTCGGGGCCGGCGCCTCTCGAGGATCGACGCCGCGCGGAGGCTCGCACGTGGCGTCACGGCCGGCAAGAGGAGGCGACGCGCGTGCCGCCCGCCGGCGCTCAGGGGCAGGGATTGGTGTGGCGCAGGTGAATCGCGTCGATCGCGGCCTCGAGCTCGGGTGTGATCGAGACGTCCAGTGCGTCGATGTTCGTCTTCAGCTGCGCCATCGTGGTCGCCCCGATGATGACCGACGTCGTGAACGGCCGCGAGACGGCGAAGGCCAGCGCCATCTGCGCCGGGTCGAGCCCCCATGCGCGCGCGAGCGCGACGTAGGCGGTGATCGCCGCCGGCGCGCCTGGCGTCTCGTAGCGCTGCATCCGGTCGAACAGCGTGCGACGGGCGCCCGGCGGGCGGGCACCGCCCTCGTACTTGCCGGTCAGGTAGCCCTGGGCGAGCGACGAGTAGGCCAGCAGGCCCACGTCCTCGCGCCGGGCCACCTCGGCCAGCCCGCCCTCGAAGGTGCGGTTGACGAGCGAGTAGGCGTTCTGGATCGAGGCGACCCGCGGCAGGCCCTTCGCCTCGGCGTGCTTGAGGAACGTCATCGTGCCCCAGGCGCTCTCGTTGGAGAGCCCGACATGGCGGATCTTGCCGGCCTTCACCAGCTCGTCGAGGACGGCGAGCGTCTCCTCGATCGGGTGCTCGGGGCCGCTCGTCGGCTTGTAGATGATCGGGTTCGCGCCGAACTGCGTGACCGCGCGGTCCGGCCAGTGGATCTGGTAGAGGTCGATGTAGTCGGTCTGCAGCCGCGCCAGGCTCGTGTCGACCGCCTCCAGGATCTGGACGCGGGAGAGCTCGGCCGGCGCCCCGTCGGCGCGGAACCAGGTATTCTGCGAGCGGCCGACCACCTTGCTCGCCAGGATCACGTTCTCGCGATTGCGCCGCGCCTTCATCCAGGTGCCGATGATGCGCTCGGTCTCGCCCTGCGTCTGCGCCTTGGGCGGGATCGGATAGAGCTCGGCGGTGTCGATGAAGTCGATCCCGCGCTCGAGCGCGTAGTCGAGCTGCGCGTGGCCCTCGGCCTCGCTGTTCTGCTCGCCGAAGGTCATCGTGCCGAGGCACAGCGCGCTGACCTCGAGGCCCGTGCGCCCGAGCGGCCTTTGTTGCATGTCTGTCGTGCCTTCTCTTCTCGCGTCGCACGCGCTCGGCGCGCGCGTCAGCCCTGCTCGGGCAGCACCCGCTCCTCGAGGAAGCGGATCACGGTGGGGAGCATCCGCTCCACCATCACCTCGACGCCCTCGGCGCTGGGGTGGATGCCGTCCTCGAGCATCAGCGCGTCGTCGCCGAGCGCGCCCTCCAGGAAGAAGGGGTAGAGCACGAGGTCGTGCTCCGCGGCAAGGCGCGGGTAGAGCGCGTCGAAGGCCTCGACGTAGTCCGGCCCCATGTTGCGCGCGGCGTACATGCCGGCGAGGAGCACGGGCACGTCGCGCGCGTCGAGGCGCGCGACGATGGCGTCCAGCGCCTCGTAGGTCCGCTGCGGATCCAGCCCGCGCAGCATGTCGTTGGCGCCGAGCTCGAGGATGACGCCGTCGGTCCCCTCGGGCACCGACCAGTCGAGCCGCGCGAGGCCGCCGGAGGCGGTGTCGCCGGAGACGCCGGCATTGACGATCTCGACGTTCGGAAAGCCCGCCTCGTCGAGCGCCCGGTCGAGGACCGCGGGAAAGGCCGCATTCGCCGGCAGCTGATAGCCCGCCATCAGGCTGTCGCCGAGCGCGACGATCCGCACGGGGTCGGACGCCTCCTGGGCGGAGGCGGGGGTGGAGGCGGGCGCACCGCCGGCGAGCAGGGCTGCGAGGAGGGACGCGACGAGGAGACGCGGCGCGGAGGAGCCGATGTGGCGCATTCTGAGGACTACCCCATATCTGTTGCGTGGCGGGCCGCGGAGCCCGCTGCGGCCGGCATTGACGACATCGCAGAAGATCGGACCGTTTGCATGAGCGACAAGAGCATCGTCCTCGAAAAGGTCGACCTGAGCCTCGGACGGGGCGCGGCCCGGGTCCACATCCTCAAGGGCGTGTCGATCGCGGTCGACCGGGGCGAGGCCGTGGGGCTGGTCGGGCCTTCGGGCTCGGGCAAGTCGACGCTGCTGATGACGATGGCCGGCCTCGAGCGGCCCGATTCCGGCCGCGTCACCATCGAGGACGAGGAGCTCACCGCCATGGACGAGGACGCTCTGGCGCGCTTCCGCGGCCGGCGCATCGGTATCGTCTTCCAGTCCTTCCATCTCGTGCCCACCATGACCGCGCTCGAGAACGTGGCGCTGCCGCTGGAGCTCGCAGGTGCCGGCGACGCCTACGACCGGGCCTCGGCGGAGCTGCGTGCGGTCGGGCTCGGCGAGCGGCTCTCGCACTACCCCGCCCAGCTCTCCGGCGGCGAGCAGCAGCGCGTCGCCATCGCCCGTGCGCTCGCCCCCGATCCCGCCATCCTGGTCGCCGACGAGCCCACCGGCAACCTCGACGAGACGACCGGCGGCTCGATCGTCGACCTCCTGTTCGCGCTGAAGCGCGAGCGCGGCGCGACGCTCGTGCTCGTCACCCACGACACCGGCCTCGCCACGGCCTGCGACCGCACGATCCGCCTGCGCTCCGGGCGGATCGAGACCGATGCCGACGCGGCGGCGGCGTGAGGGACGAGGCGATCATGCACGGCACAGTGTCCGGCGGCGCGCCTAAGCGCCCCACCCGCGTCCCCCTCGTCCTGCGGCTGGCTTTGCGCGAGCTACGTTCGGGGCTGCGCGGCTTCGGCATCTTCCTCGCCTGCATCGCGCTCGGGGTCGCCGCCATCGCCGGCGTCTCGTCGGTATCGCGCGCGCTGACCGAGGGCCTCGCCCGCGAGGGGCGCACGCTGCTCGGCGGCGACCTGAGCTTCCGCCTGATCCACCGCGAGGCGACGCCCGCGGAGGTCGCCACCCTGGAGGGCTGGGGCGAGGTCTCCCTCGTCGCCACGCTGCGCGGCATGGCCAATGCCGACACCGGCGCCGCCCTCGTCGAGATCAAGGCGGTGGACAGGGCCTACCCGATCGCCGGCGACCTCGTCACCGAGCCGCCGATGGCGCCGCCCGAGATCTTCGCCGAGGCGGACGGCGCCTTCGGCGCGGCGGTCGACCCGGTCCTGCTCGGCCGTCTCGATCTCGAGATCGGCGACACGATCCGCATCGGCACGCAGGAGATCCTGCTGCGCACCGTGCTGCGCTCGGAGCCCGACAAGATCCAGGCCGGCTTCGACTTCGGCCCGCGCCTCCTCGTCTCCCGCGAGGCGCTCGATGCGACGGGGCTCGTGCAGCCCGGCAGCCTCGTGCGCTTCACCTATCGGCTCGACCTCGACGGACCCGCCAACGACGGCGCGCTGCTGCTGCGTGCGCGCGACGCGATCGAGACGGCGCAGCCGCAGGCGGGCTGGCGGGTGCGCTCGCGGCTCAACGCCGATCCGGGCCTCGAGCGCAACATCGAGCGCTTCGCGCAATTCCTGACGCTGGTCGGGCTCACGGCGCTGATCGTCGGCGGCGTCGGCGTCGCCAACGCGGTGCGCGGCTTCGTCGACCGCAAGCGCGAGTCGATCGCCACGATCAAGAGCCTCGGCGCGCCGGGCGGGCGGGTCGTGGCGATCTACCTCACCCAGGTCATGCTGATCGCCGCCATCGGCATCGTCATCGGGCTGGCGCTGGGGGCGGCGCTGCCCTTCGTGCTCGCGGCGGCGCTGGGCTCGATCCTGCCGATCCCGATCGCGCCGACGCTGGCGCCGGTGGAGCTCGCGCTCGCGGCGCTCTACGGCCTGCTCACGGCGCTCGCCTTCTCGCTGGCGCCGCTGGGGCGGGCGCACGACATCCAGGTCTCGGGCCTGTTCCGCGACCAGATCGACCCGGACCGGCGCTGGCCGCGCAAGCGCTACGTCGCGGGCGTGACGCTCGCCATCGCGGCGCTGCTCGCGCTCTCCGTCTTCGCCGCCTTCGACCGGCGCGTGGCGCTGATCTTCATCGGCGCGGCGGCGGCGGCCTTCGTGCTCCTGCGCGTCGTCGCCACCGGAATGATGGCGCTGGCGCGGCGCCTGCCGCGTCCGCGCGCCGCCGCCCCGCGGCTCGCCCTCGCCAACGTGCACAGGCCCGGCGCGCTGACACCCTCCCTCGTGCTCTCGCTCGGGCTCGGCATCACCCTCCTCGTGACGCTCGCGGTGATCGACGGCAACATGCGCCGCCAGCTCACCGAGCGGCTCCCCGGCGAGGCGCCGAGCTTCTTCTTCGTCGACATCCCCTCCTCGGAGATCGACGCCTTCGCCGGCTTCCTGCGTGCGCAGGCGCCGGAGGGGGAGATCCAGCGCGTGCCGATGCTGCGCGGGCGTCTCGTCTCGCTCGGCGGCGTCCCGGTCGAGGAGATCGCCGCCGACCCGGACGCCGCCTGGGTGCTCGACGGCGATCGCGGCATCACCTACGAGGCCGAGATGCCGGAGGGCTCGGAGATCGTCGCCGGTGCGTGGTGGGGCGAGAACCCCACCGAGAATCTCGTCTCCTTCGACGACGAGATCGCGGTCGGTCTCGGCCTGTCCATCGGCGACGAGGTGGTGGTCAACGTGCTGGGGCGCGACATCACCGCGACGATCGCCAACTTCCGGCGGGTCGAGTGGGAATCGCTCGGCATCAACTTCGTCATGGTGTTCTCGCCCAACACCTTTGCCGGCGCCCCGCACGCCCACCTCGCGACGCTCGCCCTGCCCGACTCGGCGGCGAGCGAGGAGGCGGAGATCGCGCTCCTGCGCGAGGCGGCGCGAACCTACCCGATGGTCACGTCGGTACGCGTGAAGGACGCGCTCGAGGCCGTGAACGCGGTCGTCGAGCAGCTCGTGCTGGCCATCCGTGGCGCCTCCTCGATCGCGGTGGCGGCGAGCGTGCTGGTGCTCGCCGGCGCGCTCGCGGCGGGGCATCGCGCGCGGCTCTACGACGCCGTCGTGCTCAAGACGCTCGGCGCGACACGGGGCAAGCTGGTGGGCGCCTATGCGCTCGAATACGGCCTGCTCGGGCTCGCCACCGCGGTGTTCGGGCTCGTCGCGGGCGCGCTGGCCGGGTGGGTGATCGTCACGCAGATCATGAACCTCGAGTTCGCCATGGTCTGGGCCGGCCCGCTCGCCGCGGCGGCGATCGCGATCGTGGTCACGGTCACCTTCGGCCTGCTCGGCACCTGGCGCATCCTCTCGCAGAAGCCGGCGCCGTACCTGCGGACGCTGTGAGGCACCCCTCTCCCATGCGGGAGAGGGCAGCACGTCACTCTTCGTTAAATATACATGACGTGGCTGGGGATATACGCGCAGCCACCGCCGTTCTTCGCGAGAGGGCCGGAAACTGTTCACGAATCGTCTTCACCTGCGACGTCTCGCGCACGGTGAGGCCTTGCGCGGCGGCGAGCGACCCCACATATTCTTCCTCGAAACGCCGCCATCGCGCGGCGACGGAGCGTCGACGCCTTCGAGACGTCGCGCGGACCGTGGTTCCACTCTCGAGAGGATGGGGTTCCGATGAACGACCAGAACCGCTTCGCCTACGGCACCGGCGTGGCGCGTCCGCAAGCCGAGATCGACCAGGGCCTGCGGGCGTTCATGCTCGGCGTCTACAACAACATGGCGCTCGGCCTCGGCATCACCGGCGTCGTGGCCTTCGCGACCTACCTCGTCGCCTCCGCCTCGCCGGCGGTCGCCACCGCGCTCTACGGCAGCCCGCTGCGCTGGGTGCTGATGCTCGCGCCGCTGGCCTTCATCTTCTTCTTCACCTTCAAGATCGAGAGCATGAGCGCCGCCAAGGCGCGGTCGATGTTCTTCCTGTTCTCGGCGGTGATGGGCCTGTCGCTGTCGACGATCTTCCTCGTCTTCACCGGCGAGTCGATCGTGCAGGTGTTCTTCGTCACCGCGGCCGCCTTCGCCGGCCTGAGCCTCTACGGCTACACGACGAAGCGCTCGCTGTCGGGCATGGGCTCGTTCCTGATCATGGGTCTCATCGGCCTGATCATCGCCATGGTGGTGAACATCTTCCTCGCCTCGTCGGCGATGGCCTTCGCCATCTCGATCATCGGCGTGCTGATCTTCGCGGGCCTCACGGCGTGGGACACGCAGCGCCTGAAGGAGATGTACCTCTACGGGAACTTCGACGGCGAGACCGCCGGCCGGGTCTCCGTGATGGGCGCCTTGTCGCTGTACCTGAACTTCATCAACATGTTCCAGTTCCTCCTCGCCCTGATGGGCAACCGGGAGTGATCCGGGCCGGTTGAGAGTTCTCGACCACCGTTACCCCCGCGGCGGGCCGCCCCGCCCGCCGTTCCCCCGCGAGAAGCCCCGGCCGAGAGGTCGGGGCTTCTTCGCGTTCGGGGTGCCTTTCGTTCAACCCGCCTTCTCAGGCTGCGGGTGCGTCGCGTCCAGCGGGAGGTGGCGCCGCGCCAGGAGCGGGAAGGCGAGCTGCTGGCCGATGCCGCGCGAGAGCAGGAAGACGAGGAAGGCGATCCAGAGTCCCGTATTGCCGAGGTCGTGCAGCGCGTAGAGCAGCAGCAGATAGAGCGCGAAGGACGCGAGCATCAGGTTGCGCAGGGGCGCCGTCCAGGTCGCGCCGATGTAGACGCCGTCGTGGGCGAAGGCGAGCGCGCCGACGACCGGCGTGAGCGCGGCGAAGGCGAGGTAGAGCCGCGCCGTCTCCCGCACCGTCGGATCGGTCGAGACGAAGTCGACGAACAGCCCGCCGCCGACGAGGAAGGCCGCGCTCACGCCGAGCCCGAACACGTGCGCCCACACGATCGCGATCCCGGCCGCCCGCCGGAACGCGCGCGGGCGCCGCGCGCCGTAGGCCTGGCCGCACAGCGCCTCCGCCGCGGTGGCGAAGCCGTCGAGGAAGTAGGCGCCGATGGCGAACATGTTGTAGAGCACGGCATTGGCCGCGAGCACCTCGTCCCCCGAGCGCGCGCCCAGCGCGTTGAAGATGAGGAAGGCGGCGCCGAGCGCCACCGTGCGCACGATGATGTCGCCGTTCACGGCGAGCATGCGCGCCAGCGCCGCCCGGTCGAGGAGCGCGGCGCGGCGCACCCGGAAGGGGTTGTCACCGAGCCGCACCACGATGGCGAGGCCGAGCGCGAAGCCGACGCCTTCCGCCACCAGCGTCCCCAGCGCCGCACCGCCGACGCCCATGCCGAAGCCCTTCACGAACAGGATCGTCAGCGCGATGTTGACGAGGTTCTGCACGACCTGGGTGAGGAAGGCGAGATCCGTGCGCCCACGGCCCGTGAGCGAGCCGAGCAACGCGTAGTTCATCAGCGTCACGGGCGCGGCCCAGATGCGGATGGCGAAATAGTCGACGAGAGCGGCGTTCACCGCGTCCGACGCGCCGATCGCCGCGAACGCGGCCCAGGCGATCGGCACCTGCAGCAGCACGATCAGGAGGCCGACCGCCCCGCCCACCGCGAAGGCGCGCGCCAGCGTCTCGCGCACGCCCTGCGCGTCCCGTCGCCCCACGGCCTGCGCGGTCATGCCGGCGGTGCCCATTCGCAGCGCGCCGAAGGTCCAGAAGATGTAGTCGAAGATCACCGCGCCCACCGCGACGGCGCCGAGCAGCGCCGCGTCGCCGAGCCGGCCGATCACGGTCGTGTCGACGAGCCCGAGCAGCGGCACCGTGATGTGCGAGAGCATCATCGGCACCGCGATCAGGAACATGCGCCGGTGGGTGATCTCCAAGGGCGCCGTCTCGGCGGGAGCGCTCATCGCATGGCTCCTCGCGCCGCGGTCAGCGCAGCGCGGCGATGATGCGCAGGACGATGAAGACCGGCACCACCACCATGGCGCCCCAGATCAGCCAGCGCCCCAAGGTGCCGAAGGCCTCGAAGCCGGTCTCCCAGAGGTCCGCCACGAGCTCCAGCGCCCCGCGGAACAGGGCCTCGGGCGAGATCCCGATGAGCGACATGAAGGCGCCGACCAGCAGCGACAGGAACACGAGCTTGACGAGGACTGCGGCGGGAGATCCGCCCAGGAGGCGCTGCATGGGTCGCTCCGTTGGTCGAGCGCCGGTCATCGCAGGCGCCGCGACCGTTGGCAAGACGGGGTTGAAGAGGCGGGCACGACCGCAAGCTTCGTCGCCTGCCTCAGCGCCAGTCGCCGCGCACCGCCTGGACGAGGGCCAGGGCGGCGACGGCGGCGGTGTCGGCGCGCAGCACCCGCGGTCCGAGCGAGAGCCGCACGGTGCGCCCGCGCGCCAGCAGCGCCTCGCGCTCCGCCGGGTCGAAGCCGCCCTCCGGTCCGATCAGGACGGCGAGCGGACCCTTCGGCGCCGCGGCGAGGGCCGCGAGCGGGTCGGCGATCGGCGCGTCCTCGTCGCAGAAGACGAGCACCCGCTCGGGCTCGAGGGCGGCGAGTGCCGCGTCGAGCTTCGCCTCCTCGTGCACGGCGGGAAGCGCGAGGATGCCGCATTGCTCGGCGGCCTCGAGGACGTTGGCGCGCATGCGATCGAGGTTGACCCGCGCCGTCTGGGTGCGCCGGGTCAGGACCGGGCGCAGCGAGCCCGCGCCCATCTCCACCGCCTTCTGGGCCATGTAGTCGAGCCGCGCGTGCTTGAGCGGCGCGAACAGCCAGGCGAGATCGGGCGGCGGCGTCTGCGGCCGGGCCTGGGCGAGCGCCAGCAGCGTCGCGCTCTTGCGGCCCTCCGGCTGAACCTGGGTGCGCCATTCCCCGTCGCGGCCGTTGAAGACGAGGACGTCGGCGCCCGCACCGAGCCGCAGCACGTTGAGCAGGTAGTTCGCCTGCGCCCGGTCGAGGGGGAGCCGCGCGCCGAGCGCGAGCGGCGCGTCGAGGTAGAGGCGCGGGGCGGCGAAGTCGGTGGCGGCCAAGGTCCGGCTCCGATGATCGAGGGGCGGGGCAGGCGGCATTCTCGCCACATTGCCATGATGTGGAAGGCGCCGTGCGCGATGGCCCGCGCGCTGGCGCGCCGGGTCGCGATCTGATATGCGCGGATGATGTGTCGAGGCAAGCGAGCGCCCGCTGCGGCGCGCGAGGGGCAGGGGCAGACGCTCCTGACGACGGGCATGGCGACTGCTATGGCGACGAGGACCAGGATCTCCAGCACGCGACGGCTCGCGGCGGCGCTCGCCGTCGCCGTGGCGCTCGGCATGCTCGCGCCGGTGAGCGCCCTGGCGCAGGCGGACGTCTGCGGCAGCGTCGGCCCGCTGCTCGAGGAGCGCCGCTCGATCGTCGAGCGCCTGAGCGCGCTCGGCGACGAGAACGTCGATCCGCGCCCGGCCTGCTCCGCCCTGCGCGCGCTGGAGGAGAACGGGCAGAAGCTCGTCAGCTTCATCGACGAGAACCAGGCCTGGTGCCAGATCCCCAACGACTTCGCCCAGAACGTCCGCCAGGACCACGAGCGCGTCGGCGGCATGCGCGCGGACGCCTGCCGCGTCGCCGCGCAGATCAACAACGCCGAGCGCCAGGCCCGCGAGGCGGCCGAGTCGAACCAGTTCGGCGGCCCGGGCCTCACCGGTCGCTTCCCGATCCCGCAGGGCGCCTTGTAAGCCGTCGTGCGTAGAGGGGGGCTCTTCCGCGGCGGCTCGGACCGGCCGGTGCCGGACGCCGTCACCGGCCATTGGGTCGACCGGCTCGCGCCCGTCGCGGCGCGTCCGTACCTGCGCCTCGCCCGGATCGAGCGGCCGATCGGCTGGTGGCTGCTGCTGCTGCCGTGCTGGTGGTCCGCCGCGCTCGCGGCGCTCGCCGCCGGGACGGACTATCCCAACCCCTGGCACCTCGGGCTCTTCCTCGTCGGCGCCGTGGCGATGCGCGGGGCGGGCTCGACCTACAACGACATCGTCGACCGCGAGCTCGACGCCCGCGTCGCCCGCACCCGCGACCGGCCGCTGCCGTCGGGGCGCGTGAGCCTGAAGGGCGCCTGGGCCTTCGTGCTGGCGCAATGCGCCGTCGGCCTCGCCGTGCTGCTCCAGTTCAACCTCTTCGCCATCGCCACCGGCTTCGCCTCGGTGGCGATCGTGCTCACCTATCCCTTCATGAAGCGGGTGATCTGGCTGCCGCAGCTGGTGCTGGGCCTCGCCTTCTCCTGGGGTGCGCTGATGGGCTGGGCGGCGGCCTTCGGGTCGCTCGCGCCGGCGCCGCTCCTGCTCTACGCCGCTGCGATCGCCTGGGTCGTGGGCTACGACACGATCTACGCGCTCCAGGACATCGAGGACGACGAGATCGCCGGCATCAAGTCGTCCGCCCGGCTCTTCGGGCCACGGGTGCGGCTCGCGATCGGCGCCTGCTACGCGGCCTGCGTGGCGTTGATGGTGGGCGCGCTGGCGCTCGTCGCCGCCGGCCCGCTCGCCTGGGCGGGCCTCGCCGCCTTCGCGGCGCACCTCGCCTGGCAGGTCGCGACGCTCGACCCCGCCGACGGCCGCCGCTCGCTGATGCTGTTTCGCGCCAACCGCGACGCCGGGCTGATCCTGTTTTCGGGGCTGGTGCTCGACGCGCTGGTCTGAGCGGCGGGGCTGCCGATCCCGCGCCCGCGCCCCATATCCCCCGCATGACCGCTCGGCTGCGCGCGACCGACATCCTCACCCTGACCCCGCAGGGCCTGTACTGCCCGCTCGGCGACTTCCACGTCGACCCCGTGCGGCCGGTGCCCCGCGCGCTCGTCACCCACGGCCATTCCGACCACGCCCGCGCCGGCCACGGCGCCGTGCTCGCCACCGCCGAGACGCTCGCCATCATGGCGGTGCGCTACGGCGAGGGCTTCGCCGGCTCGACGCAGGCGGTGCCGCTCGGCGAGACGATCCGGCAGGGGGACGTCGCCGTGCGCTTCGTGCCGGCGGGGCACGTGCTCGGCTCGGCGCAGATCGTGATCGAGGCCGGCGGCACGCGGCTCGTCGTGTCCGGCGACTACAAGCGCGGGCACGACCCGACCTGCCTGCCCTGCGAGATCGTGCCCTGCGACGTCTTCATCACCGAGGCGACCTTCGGCCTGCCGGTGTTCCGTCATCCGGACGTGCGCACCGAGGTGGGCAAGCTCGTGGCCTCGCTCGCCCTCTTCCCCGAGCGCGCGCATCTCGTCGGCGCCTACGCGCTCGGCAAGGCGCAGCGGGTGATGGCGCTCCTGCGCGAGGCCGGCTGGGACCGGCCGATCTACATTCACGGCGCGATGGAGAAGCTCTGTGCGCTCTACGAGGAGCTGGGCGTGCCCCTGGGCGAGGTGGTGAAGGTGGCAGCCGGCGACCGGGCGAAGCTCGCTGGAGAGGTCATCGTCTGCCCGCCCTCGGCCATCCAGGAGGTCTGGGCCCGCAAGTTCCCCGACCCCGTCGCCGGCTTCGCGTCGGGCTGGATGCGGGTGCGCGCCCGGGCGCGGCAGAAGGGCGTCGAGCTGCCGCTGATCATCTCCGACCATTGCGACTGGGACGAGCTGAAGGCCTCGATCCTGGAGACCGGGGCGGGGGAGGTCTGGGTCACGCACGGGCAGGAGGACGCGCTGGTGCACTGGTGCGGGACGCAAGGCATTTCCGCGCGGCCGCTGCACATGCTGGGCTACGGGGACGAGGGGGAGGACGCGGGGGAGACTACGGGCGATCTGGCCGCGCCCGCCGCCGCCGTCGAGAGCGGGGAGGGGCCGTGAACGACTTCGCCGCCCTGCTCGACCGGCTCGTCTACGAAAGCCGCCGCAACGCCAAGATCAGGCTCATCGCGGACTACCTCCGCGCCGCGCCCGATCCCGAGCGCGGCTTCGCGCTCGCCGCGCTCACGGGAGACCTGTCGTTCCGCGAGGCGAAGCCGAACCTGATCCGGGCGCTGATCCAGGAGCGCTGCGATCCGGTCCTGTTCGAGATGTCCTATGCCTACGTCGGCGACCTCGCCGAAACGACCGCGCTGCTGTGGCCGGCGCCGATATCCCTCCCTATAGGGGAGGGGACGGCGAGCGCAGCGAGCCAGGGGTGGGGTGCGGCTCCCGGCGGGGGCGTTTCGGCGTCGCCGAATGCGCCTGCCGGCGCGCCCCATCCGTCTCGGTCGGCTTCGCCGTCCGATCCACCTTCCCCTGCAGGGAAGGAAAGGGTTGGCCACAACCGCCCGCCGCCGCCCTCCCTCTCCGAGGTGGTGGAGGGTCTCGCCACGACCTCGAAGTCCGATCTCCCCGCCCGGCTCGCCGGCTTCCTCGACGTGCTCGACGAGACCGGCCGCTGGGCGCTGCTCAAGCTGATCACGGGGTCGCTCCGCATCGGCGTCTCCGCCCGCCTCGCCAAGACGGCGCTCGCTTCGCTCGGCGAGATGGAGCCCGACGCCATCGAGGAGGTCTGGCACGGGCTCGCGCCGCCCTATCGCGAGCTGTTCGCCTGGGTCGAGGGCCGCCGGCCGCGACCGGTCTCGCGCGACCCGGCGCCTTTCCGCCCGCCGATGCTGGCGCACCCGCTCGAGCTCGAGGATTTCGGCAAGCTCGACGCCGACGCGTTCATGGCCGAGTGGAAATGGGACGGCATCCGCGTGCAGGCGGCATCTTTCGAGGGCACGACGCGGCTCTACTCGCGCACCGGCGAGGACGTCTCCGGCGCCTTCCCCGATCTCGTCGCCGCGATCGCCGGCATGGAGGCGGCGCTCGACGGCGAGCTGCTGGTGCTGATCGACGGGCGCGTGCAGAGCTTCAACGTCCTGCAGCAGCGGCTCAACCGCAAGGCCGTCTCGAACGCGCTCATGAGCAAGTACCCCGCCCATCTGCGCGCCTACGACCTGCTGGCGGAGGGCGGGGAGGACCTGCGCCCGCTCCCCTTCGCCGAGCGCCGGACCCGGCTGGAGCGCTTCGTCGCACGCCGCCCGATCGCGCGGCTCGACCTCTCTGCGCTGGTGCCCTTCGGCGACTGGGACGCGCTCGCGGCCGCCCGCGCCGATCCCGCCGCCCACGGTGCCGGCGCGGACGCCGAGGCGGTCGAGGGCGTCATGGCCAAGCGGGCCGACAGCCCTTACGTGCCTGGCCGACCCAAGGGCCTCTGGTTCAAGTGGAAGCGCGAGCCCTACACGGTGGACGCCGTGATGATGTACGCCCAGCGCGGGCACGGGAAGCGCTCCTCCTTCTACTCGGACTACACGTTCGGCGTCTGGCGCCCCGGCCCGGAGGGCGGGGACGAGCTGGTGCCCGTCGGCAAGGCCTATTTCGGCTTCACCGACGCCGAGCTCGCCCAGCTCGACCGCTTCGTGCGCAACAACACCACGAACCGCTTCGGCCCGGTGCGCGAGGTGACGCACACGGCCGAGACGGGCCTCGTGCTCGAGATCGCCTTCGAGGGCCTGCAGCGCTCGACCCGCCACAAATCCGGCGTCGCCATGCGCTTCCCCCGCGTCTCCCGCATCCGCTGGGACAAGCCCACCGCCGAGGCCGACCGGCTGGAGACGCTGGAGGCGATCCTCGCCAAGGGCGAGACCGAGCAGCACCCGACCGGCGGGTGAGGGCCCGCTTCCGCCCCCCTCGGGGCGGGGACGACCCGCGCAGCGGATCAGGGGCGGGGTCCCGTGGTGCCGCCGACGTGGGTGGTTTCGGCTTGCGCAGAAGCCCGCCTTCGGCGCACCCCCTCCGTCTCGCCGCTTCGCGGCGATCCACCTCCCCCGATGGGGGAGGAGCGCCATCCGTCCCTGCGTCCCTCGCTCCCCTCTCGCTCCCCTCTCGCTCCCCTTGGCGTAGCCCCCGGTCGCTGCTATCTCCCGATCACGCTAGCTCATCGGCGCGCGACGGCGCGCCCGGCCCGGATGCCCATGACCGCTGAGACCCTCGACAACATCCGCAACTTCTCCATCGTCGCGCATATCGACCACGGCAAGTCGACGCTGGCGGATCGCCTGATCCAGCTGACCGGCACCGTCGCCGACCGCGACATGCAGGAGCAGATGCTCGACTCGATGGACATCGAGCGCGAGCGCGGCATCACCATCAAGGCGCAGACGGTCCGGCTGGAATACAAGGCCAAGGACGGCCGGACCTACATCCTCAACCTGATGGACACGCCCGGGCACGTCGACTTCGCCTACGAGGTCTCGCGCTCGCTCAAGGCCTGCGAGGGCTCGCTGCTCGTCGTCGACGCTTCCCAGGGCGTCGAGGCGCAGACGCTGGCGAACGTCTACCAGGCGCTCGACGCCGACCACGAGATCATCCCCGTCCTCAACAAGGTCGACCTGCCCGCGGCCGAGCCGGAGCGCGTGAAGGAGCAGATCGAGGACGTCATCGGCCTCGACGCGTCGGACGCCGTGCCGATCTCGGCCAAGACCGGGCTCGGCGTCGACCTCGTGCTGGAAGCCATCGTCGCGCGCCTGCCGCCGCCCAAGGGCGACCGGGCGGCACCGCTCAAGGCGATGCTCGTCGACAGCTGGTACGACCCCTATCTCGGTGTCATCGTGCTCGTGCGCATCATGGACGGCGTGCTCAAGAAGGGCATGACCGTGAAGATGATGGGCACGGACGCGGACTACGAGGTCGACCGGGTCGGCGTCTTCCGCCCGAAGATGCAGCCGCTCGACGAGCTGGGGCCCGGCGAGGTCGGCTTCATCACCGCCGCCATCAAGGAGGTGGCGGACACCCGCGTCGGCGACACCATCACCGAGACGAAGCGGCCGACCGACAAGATGCTGCCGGGCTTCAAGCCGGCGCAGCCGGTGGTGTTCTGCGGCCTCTTTCCCGTCGACGCTGCCGATTTCGAGGACCTGCGCGCGGCCATGGGCCGGCTTCGCCTCAACGACGCGAGCTTCTCCTACGAGATGGAGAGCTCCGCGGCGCTCGGCTTCGGCTTCCGCTGCGGCTTCCTCGGGCTCCTGCACCTCGAGATCATCCAGGAGCGGCTCGAGCGCGAGTTCAACCTCGACCTGATCTCGACGGCGCCCTCGGTGGTCTACAGGCTCGTCCTGCGCGATGGGGAGACGATCGAGCTGCACAACCCGGCCGACATGCCGGACGTCATGAAGATCGAGTCGATCGAGGAGCCGTGGATCCGCGCCACGATCCTCACGCCCGACGAGCACCTCGGCGCGGTTCTCAAGCTCTGCCAGGACCGCCGCGGCGTGCAGATCGACCTCAACTACGTCGGCAAGCGCGCCATGGTCGTCTACGACCTGCCGCTCAACGAGGTCGTGTTCGACTTCTACGACCGTCTGAAGTCGATCTCCCGTGGCTACGCCTCGTTCGACTACGCCATCACCGACTATCGCGAGGGCGACCTCGTCAAGATGTCGATCCTGGTCAACGCCGAGCCGGTCGACGCGCTGTCAATGCTGGTTCACCGCAACCGCGCCGAGGCGCGCGGGCGGGTGATGTGCGAGAAGCTCAAGGACCTGATCCCGCAGCACCTCTTCCAGATCCCGATCCAGGCCGCCATCGGCGGCAAGATCATCGCCCGCGAGACCATCCGCGCGTTGAGGAAGGACGTCACCGCCAAGTGCTACGGCGGCGACGTCTCGCGCAAGCGCAAGCTCCTCGACAAGCAGAAGGAGGGCAAGAAGAAGATGCGCCAGTTCGGCCGGGTGGAGATCCCGCAGGAGGCCTTCATCGCCGCCCTGAAGATGGACAGCTGAGGCGCCCTCACCGCCGCGTCGCGCTCGCGAACGCGAGGCCCGCCAGGCCCGCCGAGATCAGCGCGTTCCAGCCGGCCATCGAGAGGCCGAGGAAGCGCCAGGCGGCTTCGGTGCAGCTGACCACCCGCGTGGTGTCGAGCTGGGCGAGGAAGTCGTTCATCGTCGCGGCCTGCGGCAGGCCGGCGCCGCCGCAGTCGGAGGGGCCGAGCCAGAAGCCCCACTCGACGCCCGCGTGATAGACGCCGAGCCCGGCGGAGACGACGAAGGTCGCGCCCAAGAGCGCCAGCAGCCCGCGGCCCGCCGTCGGCCGCGGCGCGAGCGCGATCGCGACGAGGCCGAGCGGCAGCGCGACGTAGTACGGCCAGCGCTGCAGGAGGCACAGCGCGCAGGGCTGGTAGCCGAGCCCATACTGGAAGACCAGGGCGGCGGCGATCGTCGCAGCCGCCACGAGCGTGATCAGGAGCGCGACGAGGCGGCGATCGCGGACGAGAGGCAGGGGCGAGGCGGTCATGATGGTGAATGCGCTCCAGCGGGTGCTGCCCGCGTCATAGCGCGCGCGCGCGCCCGACGGAAGCGTCGCGCGGCCGCGGGCGGGCTTTCGCGCGCCCGCCGAATGCGCTAAGCGCTCCCTTCTGGAACAACGGGACGCCCCATGCTGCAGAACCTTCGCAATGTCGGAAAGACCTGGGTCGGCAAGGCCGTCGCGGGCGTGCTGTTCACCCTGCTGATCCTCTCCTTCGCCGTCTGGGGCATCGGCGACATCTTCCGCGGCGGGGCCTCGACCACCGTCGTGCGGGTGGGCGAGACCGAGGTCGACGCCCAGACCGTCCGCGACATCTACACGCGGCAGATTCGCCGGCTGTCGGCCCAGCTCGGCCAGCCGATCGGGCCGCAGGAGGCGCAGCTCTTCGGCGTCGACCAGCAGGTGCTGAGCCAGATCGTCACCGAGGCGGTGCTGAACGAGCGTGCCGGCACGATCGGGATCCGCGCCGGCGACACGCTCGTCGCTCGCTCCATCGCCGACGATCCGTCCTTCCAGGCGAACGGGCAGTTCGATCCCGCCGCCTTCCGCCGCTTCCTCTCGCTCGCTGGCCTCTCCGAGCAGGCCTTCGTCGCCGAGCAGGCGCGCGAGCTCGAGCGGCGCGCCATCATCGAGGCGGTGGGTGCGGGCATCGACGCTCCCGTCGTCGCCGAAGAGGCGTTCTGGCGCTACGAGATGGAGCGTCGCGACGCCGACTACGTGATCCTGCCCGAGAGCCTCGTCGGCGAGATCCCGGCGCCGGACGAGGGGACGCTCGCGGCCTTCTTCGCCGAGCGCGGCGGCGAGTGGCGCGCGCCGGAGTACCGCACCGCCGAGGTGCTGGCGATCTCCCCGGAGGCGATCGCCGCCCCGACGGCGGTGGAGGACGCGGCGGTGCGCGCGCGCTACGAGGCGGAGGCGCAGTCGCGCTTCGGCACGCCCGAGCGCCGCGCGATCCAGCGCATCCCCTTCCCGAGCGAGGAGGAGGCCGCCGCGGCCGCGGCCCGCATCGCCGCCGGCGAGACCACGTTCGAGGAGATCGCCGCCGAGCGCGAGGTCGCGCCCGAGGTGCTCGACCTCGGCACGCTCGCGCGCGCGGAGGTGCTCGATCCCGCCGTGGCCGAGGCCGCCTTCGCGCTGGACGCGGGGGTGGTGAGCGAGCCCGTCGCCGGCCGCTTCGGCGCGGCGCTCGTGCGCGTCACCGACGTCGAGCCCGCCGCCGCCCGGCCGTTCGAGGAGGTGGCGGACGCCCTGCGCACGGAGATCGCGCTCGATCGGGCCACCGATCGTATCCGCACGGTCTACGACGAGATCGAGGATCAGCGCGCCGCCGCGATCCCGCTCTCCGCCATCGCCGAGGAGCGTGGCCTCGACCTCACGACCGTCGCGGCGGTCGACCGCCGCGGCCTCGGGCCGGAGGGCGAGCCCGTCGCGCTGCCGGCGCGGGAGGCGCTGCTGCCGGCGCTGTTCGAGACCGACATCGGCGTCGACAACCTCTCCATCCGCACCGAGGGCGGCGGCTACGTCTGGTACGACGTCACCGAGATCGCCCCGGCGCGCGAGCGCGAGCTCTCGGAGGTGCGCGAGGAGGTGATCGAGGCCTGGCGCGCGGAGCAGGTCGCCGACATGCTGTCGGAGCGCGCGCGCGACATCGTCGCCCGGCTCGAGGCCGGCGAGACGCTCGAGGCCGTCGCCGAGGCGATCGGCCTGCCGGTCGCCGAGGCCCGCGGCCTCGCCCGGGGCGGGGATGCGGTGCCGCTCGACGAGCCCGCCGTGACGCGCCTGTTCGCCACCCGCGTCGGCGAGCCGGGCAGCGCGCCGCTCGGGCGGACGGAGCGCGTCGTCTTCCGCGTGCTCGCGGCGACGGCGCCGGAATACATCGTCACCACGCCGCAGGCGGAGGCGATCGGCGACCAGCTCTCGCAGCTCCTCGCCCAGGACGTGCTCGAGCAGTATCTCGCCTACCTGCAGCAGGAGCTCGGCGCCGAGATCGACAGCGCCGCGTTCGAGGCGGCGGTGCGGGGGAGCGCCTTCTGATGGAGGTCGCGCCCGCCTTCGCCGAGGTCGCCGCGGCCTGGGAGGCGGGGCGGCCGTCGCTCGTCGCGACGCGCCTCGTCGCCGACCTGGAGACGCCGGTCGCCGCCTTCCTGAAGCTGCGACGGGCGCAGGCCGGGCCGGCTTTCCTGCTCGAATCGGTGGAGGGCGGCGCCCAGCGCGGGCGCTACTCGATGATCGGCGTCGCGCCGGACCTGGTCTGGCGCTGCCGCGACGGCGCCTGCGCCGTCGATCGCTCGGCGCTGTCGGGCGAGCGGCGCTTCGAGCCCGATCCGCGCCCGCCGCTGGAGAGCCTGCGCGCGCTGATCGCCGAGAGCCGCATCCCCGGCGGCGACGACCTGCCGCCGATGGCGGCCGGGCTGTTCGGCTATCTCGGCTACGACATGGTACGGGAGATGGAGCGGCTCGGGCCGCCGAACCCGGACGTGCTCGACCTGCCGGACGCGGTGCTGGTGCGGCCCACCGTGATGGTCGTCTTCGACGCGGTGCGCGACGAGATCAGCCTCGTCGCCCCGGTGCGGCCGCGGCCCGGCACGTCCGCCAAGGCGGCCTTCGAGAGCGCGCTGGCGCGGCTCGAGGCCGTGATCGATGCGCTCGAGGCGCCGCTGCCCGCCGACGCTCGCGCCGAGATCGCCGACACCACGACGATCGACGTCGTCTCGAACACGCCGCCGGAGGCCTACGAGGCCATGGTGGAGCAGGCGAAGGAGTACATCCGCGCCGGCGACATCTTCCAGGTCGTGCTCTCGCAGCGCTTCGAGGCCGCCTTCCCCCTGCCGGCCTTCGCGCTCTACCGCTCGCTGCGGCGTACCAACCCCTCGCCGTTCCTCTGCTATCTCGACTTCGAGGACTACCAGATCGTCGTCTCGTCGCCGGAGATCCTGGTGCGCGTGCGTGACGGCGAGGTGACCATCCGCCCCATCGCCGGCACCCGCCCGCGCGGGGCGACGCCGGCGGAGGACCGCGCCCACGCCGAGGACCTGCTCGCCGACCCGAAGGAGCGGGCCGAGCACCTGATGCTGCTCGATCTCGGGCGCAACGACGCGGGGCGCGTGTCGGAGCTCGGCTCGGTGCGAGTGACCGACTCGTTCTTCCTCGAGTACTATTCCCAGGTGATGCACATCGTCTCGAACGTGGTCGGCCGCCTCGATCCGCGCCGCTACGCCCTCGACGCGCTCGTCGCCGGCTTCCCGGCGGGCACGGCGTCGGGGGCGCCGAAGGTGCGCGCCATGG